>NZ_JAIBNX010000425.1 GCF_026130045.1 Micromonospora sp. CPCC 205371 | reverse complement strand
GCCAGCTGACCAGCCCCGCGACGGACACCGCCGGCTGCGACGACGGCACGCCGCTGGCCGACGACGGTGACTACGCGCAGACCGCGAGCGGCACGCTGACCGGACGGTTGCGGGTGCGTGGCACGGTCACCCTCGCCGGCGCGTTGACCCCGCCGGCCAGCGCCCGCGAGCCGGTCACCGTCGTCGACAACACGGGCGAAGAGCCCGTCGCCGGTACCTTCGACGGCCTCGCCGAAGGCGCGATGGTCCAGGCGGGCGGCGTCGTGATGACGCTGACGTACCGCGGCGGCGACGGCAACGACGTGGTGCTCACCGTGCCACAGGGCGTCTCCGGCGAAGCGGCGGCGCCCGCGCCGGACAGCGCCGTGACGCTGATCGGTGTACCGCTGCTCGGCCTCGGCCTCGCCCTGGTGGCCGCGGCGGCGGTGCTACTCATGCTCCGTCGCCGCCGTTCGAGTACGGAAGGGACCTGACACCAGGCCGGTCCTCGTCCATGCGTCGCGTGACGGGATAGCCCTTCGCCATCGGCACGACGAAGGTCGTTGTCTGGCGGCTGGTCGCCCTCCAGCGCGTCCGTGCCCAGGGCCCGCACGCGCTCCACCACCGTCCGGTCGGCGTGGTCGGGCGTCGCGGCCGTCGATCAGGGAGATTCGCATCGATCAAGGGCGAATGCACGCGGAAATGCGATCGAATCACGTGCGTTTGCCCTTGATCGGCGGACGGGGCGCTGGGCGTGGGGGAGGGGGCAGGGTTATTCGGGGAGGCAGGTGGTGCGGATGGTTACTGGCTCGTTGGTGGACCACTTGGTGCCGTCGTCGTCGGTGACCGATACCTTGAAGTCGCCCTGGCCGTGATAGCTGGTCGCCTGGCCGCGCTCGACGCTGCCGCCCGTGATGTCGCCGTCGTCGTACGGCATCGTCGAGCTGCCGGAGCTGTGGCCGAGGTCCTTCAGAAGGCCGGCGTCGCACTTGTACATGCCGAGCGGGTAGAACGTGTACCCCGTCTTCCTGGCCGTGTCCATGCGGTAGTCGTAGCCGAAGGACACCTGGGAGCTGTTCTTCCAGATGCAGCCGCGGATCTCGAAGGTTGGCGTTCTGGTTCCCGATCCCTCGACCCGCGTGAGGCTGATTTTCCGGTACGTCGTGCACTTGATGGTCGACGCCTTGGTGTCTTCGCCGCTGGGCGGCGCGGAGGTCTGGGCGGACGAGCCGCCGCCGGTGGAGCCGCCGCCGGTCGAACCGTCTCCGGTGGAGCCGCCTCCGGTGGACGAGCTGGCCGTGGTGTTGGGCTTCGCGCTGCTGGCGGCGGCGGACGGGGTGGCGCTGCCGCTCGTACCTGGGACGGGGGAGCCGGACACGACGCCGCCGACACCGGCCCATTCGCCGCCGCCTGGCCCGCTTCCGATGCGGGAGCCGTTGCCGTCCTCACCGTCGCCGATGCCGATGACCTTGGCGGGCACGGCTCCCAGCGCCAGCACCAGCACGACCGTCGCCCGCGCCAGGAG
>NZ_JAIBNX010000424.1 GCF_026130045.1 Micromonospora sp. CPCC 205371 | reverse complement strand
GCCGGGCCGCGGCCCCCCGCCCCCCCAGCCCAGGCCCCCCCCCCCGCCCCCCGCCGCGCCTCCGGGAAGGGGTCGCCAGCGCGCCGCCCGGACGAAGCCGGGCGCGGCGGCGACAGGGCAGGCACGGCGGAGGCGGATACGGGCCGGCATCGGAACGGTGACCGAGTCCTTACGTGCGTGGACCTGGGACCGCGCAGGCCGTATCACCATTGTCATGGAACTCAATCGCCTGTACCGCGTAGCCGGCGCTGCCGGCCTCGCCTGTGCCCTGTTGCTGGCGGTCAACGCCGCCCGCCGGTCCGGTGCCCTCCCCGAAAACGATCTCACCCACGCGATCGCGCCGCTCGCCGCGTTGTTCGGCTTGTTCGCGCTCAGCGGCCTCTACCTCTGGCAGCGCGCCGAGGCGGGCGTGCTCGGCTGTGTCGGCTACGGCCTCAACGCGGCCGGGCTGGCCGGCGCGTTCGCCATCGAGTACACCCTCCATTTTGTCTTCCGGTATCTCGACGACGGCGTCGTGGACGGGCTGGTCGAAGGCGCGACGGGCATAGCATTCCGGACGACCGCGCTGGTACTCATCACCGGCACCGTCCTGTTCGGAGTGTCGAGTTGGCGTGCCAGGAGGCTGCCGGCAGTGGCCGTCGCGCTCTACGTAGCCGGCATGGTTCCCGGCTCACTGCGCAACGCCGTACCCGAACCCGTCTACCTGGGCGGCCTGCTCGTCGCGGCGGTCGGCGTGGGCTGGCTGGGGTGGACGCTGATCGGGCGGTCAGCCGCCGCTCAACGAGACCCGTTGCCGGCCTGAACGCCGCCTGATTGGGTACTACCCGGACGTGCAGACCTTCCTGCCCTACCCGGACTTCGCCGCCACAGCCGCGGTGCTGGACGGGCGCCGGCTGGGTAAGCAGCGCGGCGAGGCGCTTCAGGTGCTACGCGCGCTGACCGTACCCGGGTACGGGTGGCGGCACCACCCGGCCACGAAGATGTGGACGGGCTACCTGGAGGGCCTGGTCCGGTACGGCATCGAGATCTGCACCGCCTGGACTGCCGGCGGCCGTGGCGACACGGTCGCCGGCACGCTAGTCACCGAGTATGGCCGGATGCGGCGCGATCGGGCCGTGCTGGCCGCCGCCGGTGAATTGCCGCCGTGGCTCGGCCGGGACGACGTGCACCGCAGTCACCGCTCGTCGCTGCTACGCAGAGATTCCGCGTTCTACCGGCCGCTGTCTGACCGACTATCGTGAGAAGGGAGCCCGCGATGCCCAGCCAGATCGCACAGTGGACACTCGACGTGCACGACGTCGACCTGATGGCCCGATTCTGGTCCGAAGCGCTCGGCTACGAGATCGACAAGGCCGGCGACGGCAACGTGCATCTGCTGCCGCCGGACGGCGCGTCACCGGGCGCGCCCACGATCTGGCTCCAGCCGACCGATGCCGCCAAGCGCGGCAAGCTCCGCGGCCACCTCGACCTCGCGGTCGAGAGCGACCCGGCGGCCGAGGTCGAGCGGCT
>NZ_JAIBNX010000423.1 GCF_026130045.1 Micromonospora sp. CPCC 205371 | reverse complement strand
CCGTCGAGCTCGCCGGCATCCTGGAGGAGCGGGTCGGCCGGCCACTGCCGCCGACGCTGGTCTGGGAGCACCCGACCATCAACGCGCTGGCGCGGGCCCTTGAGGCGGCGCCCGCTCCGGAAGCGCCAGCCCCGGTCCAGCCGCGTGCCGCCGCCGATGCGATAGCCATCGTCGGCATCGGTTGCCGGTTCCCCGGTGGCGCCGACCATCCCGACACGCTGTGGCGGCTGCTCACCGAGGGGCGCGACGCCATCGGCGCGGTGCCGCCGGAGCGCTGGCACGCGTTCCGTGCCGCCGGCAAGAGTGCGAGCGGCGCCGCCCGGTGGGGCGGCTTCCTCGACGACGTGGCCGGCTTCGACGCCGAGTTCTTCGGCATCAGCGCCGGCGAGGCCCGGCTGATGGACCCGCAACAGCGGCTGCTGCTGGAGGTCACCTGGGAGGCGCTGCAGCACGCCGCGATCGACCCGGCGCGCCTCGCCGGCACCCGCACGGGCGTGTACGTCGGCATCTGCGTCAGCGAGTACGCCCACCTGACCACCGCCGCGCTGGACGCGGTCGAGGGCTGGACGGCCACCGGCGGCGCGCTGTCGATCGCCGCCAACCGGCTGTCGTACCTGCTCGACCTGCGCGGCCCCAGCATGGCGGTGGACTCGGCGTGCTCGTCGTCGCTGGTCGCCACCCACCTGGCCGTGCGCAGCCTGCGCTCCGGCGAGACCGACTGCGCGCTCGTCGGCGGCGTCAACCTGATGCTGCTGCCGGCGCTGACCGTCGCGTTCGGACAGGGCGGCGGGCTGGCACCGGGCGGCCGGTGTCGGCCGTTCGACGCGGCGGCCGAGGGCATCGTGCGCGCCGAGGGCTGCGGGATGATCGTCCTCAAGCGACTGTCCGACGCGACGCGCGACGGCGACCGGGTGATCGCCGTGGTTCGCGGCTCGGCGGTGAACTCGGGCGGGCGCTCCGGTGCCCTGGTCGCGCCCAACCCGAAGGCGCAGGAGCAGGTGCTGCGGGAGGCGTATGCCGACGCGGGGTTGGACCCGGCGGCGGTGGACTATGTGGAGGCGCACGGCACGGGCACGCCGCTGGGCGACCCCATCGAGGCCGGCGCGCTCGGCGCGGTGTGCGGCGCCGGCCGGCCGCCCGGCGACCCGCTGCTGATCGGCTCCATCAAGTCGAACCTTGGCCACCTGGAGGCCGCGGCGGGCGTCGCCGGTGTCATCAAGGCCGCACTCGTGCTGCGCCACGGCGTCGTACCGCCCAGCCTCCACTTCGAACAGCCGAACCCGCATATCCGGTTCAAGGATTGGGGTCTGCGGGTGCCCACGACCTCCCAGCCGCTCGCCAGGCGGGGACGGCCGGCCCGCGCGGGCGTGTCCGCGTTCGGGTTCGGCGGCACCAACGCCCACGTCGTGCTCGAAGCGGCACCGGCCGCCGCGCCGAGCGAACCCGAGGGGCGCGCCGCCCACTGGGGCGTCCCCGGCCTGGCCCCGGCGCGGGGCCCGGGCGGCGCCCGGGCGGCGGC
>NZ_JAIBNX010000422.1 GCF_026130045.1 Micromonospora sp. CPCC 205371 | reverse complement strand
GCGTCGAACTGGTCGGCGACGGTCAGGTACAGCTGGATGGTCTCGGCGTCCGCATTGGACCAGAAGAACCGCAGGCTCATCGCGTGCAGCGCGTCCGCCGCCCGACGCAGATCGCCTTCCCGACGCAGAGCATCCACCAACTCCGCGTAGACGACCAGCCGGACCGTGCCGGACCAGCCGGTGACGAAGAACGTCTCCCGCAGATACGACAGCCACGCCTGATCGGCTGGCCGCAGGTGCTCCTCAACCACCTCACCGAGCAGCCGCCGCGCGGCCACGATGTCGCCCAGCTGGGAGGCGACCTCGGAGGCGGCCAAGAGCCGCCGGCCCCGTTCAGGCGGGTCCTCGCTCAGCTGCACCGCCCGCTCGAACGCCGCCAGAGCGACCCCGGCCGCCTGGCGGTGCCCGGCCCGGGTGGCCGTCTCTGCCAGCTCTCCCCCCCAGGGACGCCCCGGCCGGCGGGGGTGTGCCCGGCCCGGGTGCCCGTCAGTCCCACCCCCGGCGCCGCCGCCTCGTCGGGCCCGGCGCCCGCCGCCGCACGATGCCACACATGCCGATCGGGGTCAGCAGCCACCACCTCGGCCAGCGCGGCGTGCACCCGCCTGCGCTGCGCCGCGCTGGCCGACTGGTAGAGCGCCGACCGCAGCAACGGATGCCGAAACCGCAGCCGGTACGCGTCGTCGACCTGCACCAGCCGGGTCACCACCGCCGCCTCGACGTCATCGACCGTCACCGGCCGCGCTTCCATCTGGGCGCACGCGGCGAGCACCTCGTCGAGGCCGTCGCCGTCGTCCAACGCCGCGACCAGCAACAGCGACCGGGTCACCACCGGCAGCTCGGCGACCAGCGCTGCGAACGTCCGCTCCACCCGCGTGCTCAGCGGCAACCACGACGGCAGCAGCGCCCCGCTGCCCGACCGCGCGGCCACCCCGCCCAGCTCGACCAGCCCGAGCGGGTTACCCGCCGACTGTTCCAACACCCGCTCCCGCAGCGCGGGGGACAGGCCCGGCGCGACCCGGTCGAGCAACGCGTCCGCGTCGGCCGCCGACAACGGCTCCAGCCGCAGCTCGGGCAGCCCCGCCTTGGCCAGCAGCTCGTCGATGTCCTCGCCGTCGCGCGCGGTCAGCACGATCGCGACCGGATCCGACTCGACCCGCCGGGCCGCGAACGTCAGCGCCTCCCACGAGCCGCGGTCGAGCCAGTGCGCGTCCTCAACAGCCACGAAGACCGGCTCCCGCTGCTCGCCGAGCAACTCCAGCAGATCCATAGCGGCCCGGTAGGGCGACTCGATCTCCTCGGCCCGGAACGAGGCACCGGCCCGCAGCGAGCGCAGCAGGCGGTGCAGCGCCGCGTACGGCACATGCACCTCAGCCTGGACCCCCGACGTCCCGACGACCCGCATCCCGCGCCCACCCGCCAAAGTGGCCACATGCCCGAGCAACGCCGACTTACCGATCCCGGCCTCACCACGCACCACCATGGCACCGCCGCGTTGCTCCACCGCACCATCGACGACCGCTGTCAGCGCGA
>NZ_JAIBNX010000421.1 GCF_026130045.1 Micromonospora sp. CPCC 205371 | reverse complement strand
CGATCAGTCGAAAATGGTGCTGTGGTGGCTGGTCAGGCAGTGGTGGGTTCGATGGTGACGCGGTAGCCGAGGTGTTGTAGGACGGTGATGGCGCGGTCGCGGCGTCGGTCGGGGTTGGTGAGGGTGAGGAAGTAGTCGCCGCCGAGGTCGTGGTAGCTGGTTTGGGTGGTCAGGACGTGCCAGGCGGCTTCGAGGAGGCTGTGGGCGACGGCGGTTTGGGCGCGTTTGCCGCCGCGTCGGGCGGCGATGCGTCGGTATTGGGCGTTGGTGTAGGAGCCGCGTTTGCGGATGGCGCCGTAGGCGGCGGCGCCGCAGTAGCCCTTGAGCCATTTGTCGCCGGGTCGGCAGGGTGCGGGTCGGGGTTTGCCGCCGGTTTTGTTGTTGCCGGGGCATAGCCCGGCCCAGGAGGCCAGGTGGGCGGCGGTGGTGAAGCGGGTCATGTCAGCGCCGATCTCGGCCAGGATGTTCTGTGCGGTGTGTTGGTTGATGCCGGGGATGGTGTCGAGTAGGTCGACCTGCTGCTGGTAGGGGGCGATCTCGGTTTCGATGCGGTGGGTCAGGTCGGCGATCTGGTGGTCGAGGAAGTCGACGTGGGCCAGGATCTGGGTGGCGATGAGGCCGTGGTGGTGGGGGTCGAATCGGCCGGTCAGGGCTTGGGCGAGGGCGGGGATCTTGCGGCGGAGTCTGCCTTTGGCGTGTCGGGCGGCCAGGACGTGGCCGTCGCGTTCGCCGTCGGCCAGTGCGGTGATGATGGCGCGGGCGGACACGCCGAGGATGTCGGTGGCTACCACGGACAGCTTGACCGCGGCGTCTTCGAGCAGCTTTTCCATCCGCTGCTTTTCCCGGGCGCGTTCTCGGGTGAGCACGGTGCGGCGGCGGGTCAGATCCCGCAGCCGGCGGATCGGTGGCGGTGGCACGAAGCTGGGCCGGACCAGGCCGTGCGCGACCAGGTCGCAGATCCACTCCGCGTCGCTCATGTCGGTTTTGCGGCCGGGCACCGCCCGCATGTGTCGCGGGTTGAGTAGCCAGCATTCGGTCTGGGCCTCAAGCAGGTAGAACACCGGCTTCCAGTACTGGCCGGTGGACTCCATACCCACCAGTTGGATTTGGTGGCCGGCCAGCCAGTCGGCCAGCTCAAGCAACCCGCTGCTGGTGGTGGCGAAGACCCGCTTGTGTATCCGCGCCCGCCCGGGCTGGTGCTCGTGCGGCACCCGCACACACGCCACCAGCGATGCCTTGGCGATATCCAATCCGGCCGCCCGCTCGATGACCGCCTCGATCGCCATAACCGCCTCCCTCGAACGCCCCTATGCTGGAATCCAGGCGGTGGCCGGCCGGGCTGGGAGCCGCGTCAAACAAGAGATTCAGTCACGTGCTCACGGCAACAATCCTGGGCACCTGCCCCAGCTCCCGCGTCCGGATCAAGGTCGGGCTCGCAGCGCCAATCGACAGGGTCGACGTCTTACCCGACCGGCCACCGCCACCCCAAAATTTTCGTCCCTCCCGGACGGCCGCGCGCGGCCACGGTGGATCAAGGGCAAA
>NZ_JAIBNX010000420.1 GCF_026130045.1 Micromonospora sp. CPCC 205371 | reverse complement strand
ATCAAGGGCAAATGCACGCGGTTTGATCCCATTTCCACGTGCATTCGCCCTTGATCCATGCGAATGCCCTTGATCGCCGGCGGCGCCCCGCCGTCCGGACCGCAACGTCCGCACCGCGCCGTCGGCGCCGTCCGCCCCGTCCGCGCCGTCCGCGCCGTCCGCGCTGGCGCCGCGGCCGCGAGCGCCGGCATCGCGGAGAATGAGGCCGTGGACTGGGGAGCGCTCGACAAGGACCTTGACTCCGTGCCCGGCACGGTCTCCGTCTGTACCCGACCGTTCGGCGGCCCGCCGACCTACACCCGGCTTCCGGATGCCACCCACTACGCCGCCAGCACGATGAAGGCCGCAGTGCTCGCGGCCCTCTACCGCTCGGACGTCGACCTGGAGGCGGACGTCCCCGTCCACAACGTGTTCCCGTCCGCGGCGTCCGGTTCGTACGGATGCACGCGCGAGTACGACAGCGACCCCGAGGTGTGGGAGCGTCTCGGCGGCACCGCGTCCCTACGCTGGCTCGCCACCCGCATGATCGTGAAATCGAGCAACCTCGCCACCAACATCGTGCTCGGTCACACCTCCCTGCCGGCGGTGGCCAAGGTGTGGGACCTGGTAGGCGCCCGCCACAGCGTCACGACCCGCGGCATCGAAGACGCGCTCGCCCGCAAGGCCGGCATCGAAAACCTCGTGACGGCCGCCGACCTGGCTGCCCTCCTCACGGCGATCGCCACGGGCGCGGCGCAAGACGCGGCCGGCCACCCGGCACTCGCATCCACCATCCCGGCAAGGCCGGACGTGCCGAACCTCTTCGACTCCCGGCGGGGCGCCACAAACACCCCAAACGCTGTGGATTCACCACATGGCGCCGCAAATATGGCAGACGCCTTGGACCTGTCACGCCGCGCCGCGACCACGCCCGGCGCCGCGGGGTCGCCGCGAGGCGGCGCGGGCGGGCTCGCATCGCCCGGCGCGTGCCGCGCGATGCTCGACGTGCTGCTCGCCCAGGAGCGGCGCGAGGATCTCGCAGCCGGTCTGCCGCCCGGCACCCGCATCGCGCACAAGAACGGCTGGGTGCCAGGCGTCCGGCACAGCGCGGGCGTGGTCTTCCCCGACGACGCCCCGCCGTACGCCATCGCCGTCTGCGCCACGACCAGCCTCTCAGACGAGGTAGCCTGCGCGCTGCTTGCGCGGATCTCCGCGGACGCGTGGGCGGCCCGCCACGCGTAGCAGCGACGTCGCGGAAAATGCGGCCTCAGCTACACGCGGAGGGGACGTTTTCCCCGAAAATGCGGCCACGATGGCCGGCGTGCGCACCCAGCCGCCGCGCGGGGCCGCAGCGAGCACGCGGGCCGCGGCGAGCGTGCCGCAACAGGGCCGCCCGCAGCGTCGATCAAGGAAGATCGCATGGATCAAGGCCAAATGCACGCGGAAAAGAGATCAAACCACGTGCATTCGCCCTTGATCGGCGGGGAGAGGGGCCGCGCGGCGCAGCCCGCGCGGCGCGCGGGCGAAAGCGCGGGCAGGGCGCGGGCGGAAGCGCGGGCAGCGC
>NZ_JAIBNX010000042.1:41167-47442 GCF_026130045.1 Micromonospora sp. CPCC 205371 | reverse complement strand
GTGCGAGCGCGGGGCGCGGCGCGAGCGCGGGGCGCGGCGCGAGCGCGGGGCGCGGAGGCGGGGGCGGGGGCGGGGTGGGGTTAGAGCTCGGCTTGGGGGTGGTGAATGGGGCGGGTGCCGGCTAGGACTACTACGGCCACGCCGGCTACCAGGAGGGATAGGCCGGGCAGGGAGGCAAGGGGTGGGAGCTGGTCGAGCCAGGCCCAGGCGATCAGTGCCGATCCGGGTACCTCCAGGAGGACCAGGATGCTGACGGTGGTCGCCGAGATCTTGTGCAGGGCGTAGTTGAACATCGAGTGGCCGAGCAGCTGCGGACCGATCACGAGCCCGAGCACCACGAGCCACGTCGCGGTGTCGAAGCCGACCAACCGCACCTGGCCGATCAGGCACACACCCAGCAGGCCGACGGCGCAGGTCGTGTAGCAGACCAGCGTGTACGTCGTCGTGCTGATTTCGGTGCGGGCCCGCTCGCCGAAAGCCGTGTATACGGCTGCGGCCACCGCGCCGATAAGCGCGAGCAGATCGCCCAGAATCGCCTTACCGGATACCCCGATGTCGGCGCCGGTGGCGAGGGTCGCGCCGCCGACCGCCATCCCGATGCCGACCCAGGTCGCCCGGGGCAGCCGCTTGCCCTGGCGGGTGGCGATCAGCCCCTGCCAGACCGGCTGGGTGCAGACCAGCGCGGTCGCGGTCGCCACCGAGGTGAGCTTGGCGCTCGGCATCCAAGCGCCGAAGTGCACCGCCAGCGCCGCACCGGCCAGCAGGCTGTACCCGCCCTCGCGGCGCTTGTCACCGCGCACCAGCGCGCGCAGTTCCGGTCCGCGCCGGGCCACCGCCGCCGGGGCGAGCACGCCGGCCGCGAGCACGTTTCGCCAGAACGCCAGGGCCAGGGCGGGCGCGGCCGCGTACGCGATCATCGGCGCGGAGGCCGAGATCGAGACCACGGCGAGCGTAAGGGCGGTGACGGTTAAGGGATCTGGGCGGTGATGCACGGTGGTTTATCCTCACAGGTCGCTTCTTGCAATTGCATGACTACTCTGCGTTGGTGACTGTTCTCGAATAGTCCCGCCGTTAGGCTCGCCCGGTCCGTGCCTCGAAACCCCCTTCCTACGGCGGAGGCTGATTTCGTCATGCCCGCGTACAGTGCGGTGCTTTTCGACTTTTTTGGCACCTTGACCTATTCGGTTCGACGTGGGCCGCTGCACGCCGCCGTCGCACAGGCGCTCGGGTGCGACCTGACCAGCCTGTTCGCGGTACTCGACCGGTCGTTTTACGCCCGTGCGCGCGGCGCCTACGGTTCCGCTGAGGCCACCCTCCGGTGGGTTTGCGAGCAGGCCGGCGCGAGCCCCGCGGCCGGGCGCGCGCTGCGCGTCGCGGCCGACTTCCGGCTCGCGGCCATCAGCGCCGATACCAGGCTGCGCACGGACGCCGTGGACACGCTCAGGGCATTACGCCAGCGAGGATTGCGTACCGCTCTCGTCAGCGACTGCACGCACGAACTGCCCGCGCTCATGCCCTACCTGCCGGTGGCCTCGCTCCTCGACGCGTACGCGTACTCGGTGGAGATCGGGCACTGCAAGCCAGCCGCGGAGATCTATCTCGCCGCCTGCGCGCGCCTGGGCGTGGCACCCGAGCAGTGCCTGTATGTGGGCGACGGCGGGAGTCAGGAACTGACCGGCGCCGCCGAGTTGGGCATGACCGCGGTGCGCCTCGACGCACCCGACCTGGCGAGCCACCTGGTGTTCAACGCCGACCGCCAGTGGTCGGGGCCGAGCGTCACGGTGCTGAGCGAACTGATCGATCTGGTCGACGGCGCGCCGATGCCCATCGGGTAGGTCAACGGGTACGGCAAGATGGTCGCATGGTCGACGCGGTGGTCACCGAGGCGATGAAGAAGGCGGCCGTGGCCTGGGTCGCGGTCGGCGACGGGCACGCACTCGCGTTGTGGTGCCTGCCGATCGACGATGCGCTGTACGTGGTCAGTGGGCCGGGCGAGCAGTCCGCACCGGGCCTTGCCACAGCCGACGGCGCCACCGTGTCCCTGCGCGGCGACCACGGCGGCCGCATCGTCACGTTCCCTGCTGCGGTCGACCGCGTGGCGCCCGAGTCGGAGGAGTGGGAGACGGTGGCGCCGCAGCTGGCGGCCAAGCGCCTCAACGCACCGGGCAGCGCGGCAGACCTAGCGGCACGCTGGGCCGCCGAGTGCACGGTCAGCCGGCTCAGCCCGGCAGGCGACCCGGCCGAGCGCGGTGACGCGTCCGAGGCCGCCCCGCCACGCGAGACACCGGCGACCCGCCGGCCGCGCAAGCCCTTCCGGCTGCACCGCGTCCGCCGCTGAGACCGGTTCGCGCATCCAGGGCCTAGGCTGATCTCGTGACGACGCCGACACGGGTCTACATAGCCCGGCTCGCCGGGCTGCCTGTGTTCGACCCCAACGGTGACCAGGTTGGCCGGGTACGGGACGCGGTGGCGCGACTGCGCACCACCAACCGGCCGCCGCAGATCGTCGGTCTGGTCGCCGAGATGCCGATGCGGCGCCGGATCTTCCTGCCGATCAACCGCATCACTTCGATCGACGCCGACTCGGTGGTACTGGGCACCGGCACGCTCAACCTGCGCCGTTTCGAAAAGCGCCCCAACGAGCTGCTCGTACTCGAAGACCTGCTCGACCGGCGCGTCACGATCGAACCGGACGGCCCGCCCGGCATCGTGGTCGACATGGCGATGGAGTGCAGCCGGACCGGCGAGTGGTCGCTGGTCAAGGTCGCCGTACGCGCGCAGACGGGGCGGCTCACCCGCCGCGGCCAGCTCCAGCAGCTCGACTGGCACCGCGTGCGCGGGATCATCGGGGTACCGGACACGCAGGGCACCGCGAGCCTGCTCGCTCTGCTGGAAGGCATGCGCCCAGCCGACCTCGCCAACGCGCTCCAGGAGATGCCGGACGCCCGCCGCAACGAGGTGGCAGCCGCCCTCGACGACGAGCGGCTGGCCGACGTACTGGAAGAGCTGCCCGAGCACGACCAGGTGGAGATCATCGCGGCGCTTGATCGGGAGCGCGCCGCGGATGTGCTCGAAGAGATGGATCCGGACGACGCGGCCGACCTGCTCGCGGAGTTGCCGCACTCCGAGCAGGAGGTGCTCTTCGAGCTCATGGAGCCCGAGGAGGCCGACCCCGTCCGGCAGCTCATGAAGTACCAGAAGGGCACGGCCGGCAGCGTGATGACGTCCGAGCCGGTCATCCTGACCCCCGACGCGACGGTCGCCGAGGCGCTGGCCCGCATCCGGGAGCCGCAGTTGCCGCCCGCGATCGCGGCGCAGATCTTCGTGGCCCGGGCGCCCATGGCCACCCCGACCGGGCGGTTTCTCGGCATCGTGCACTTCCAGCGGTTGCTGCGGGAGGCACCGTCCGAGATCCTCGGCGGCGTGCTCGACAGCGGCATCGATCCTCTCCAGCCAGACACCCCGCTCATGGAGATCACTCGGCGGATGGCGACGTACGACCTCGTGGCGCTGCCGGTCGTCGACACCTCCAACCGTCTGGTCGGCGCGGTGACGGTCGACGACGTGCTCGACCATTCGCTGCCGCCGGACTGGCGCGACCGCTCCGGAGACGCCGATGCCTGAGCCGCGCAGTACTGGCCGTACCCGCCGGCTCGACCAGCCGCGCGAGCCTGCCCGCGTACGCCTGCCGCGCTTCGACCCGGAGTCCTTCGGGCAGTGGTCCGAGGGCATCGCACGCTACATGGGCACGGCGAAGTTCCTGGTCTACATGACGGTGGTGATCCTGCTGTGGATCGGCTGGAACACGCTCGCCCCCGCTGACCTGCGCTTCGACCCGTACACGTTCACGTTCCTGACGCTCATGCTCTCGCTCCAGGCGTCGTACGCAGCACCGCTGATCCTGCTCGCGCAGAACCGGCAGACAGACCGCGACCGGCTGGGGCTGGAAGAGGACCGGCGGCGGGCCGCGATGCAGAAGGCGGACACCGAGTACCTGGCGCGGGAGATCGCGGCGCTGCGGATCGCGCTCGGCGAGGTGGCGACCCGCGATTTCCTCCGCTCCGAGCTGGCCCGGCTGGCAGACGAGCTGACCGAGGCCCAGCGCCGGGCGCCGCGCGCCGGAGGTCGCACCCGCCAGGCGCTGCACGAGCCGCTGGACGAGATGGACGGCGACCGACCGTAGGCATAGAAATGCCGCGCGCCCCAAGGGGCTGGGCGCGCGGCGTTCTTCAACGATCGTCGCACTTCAGGGGGTACGGCGTCCAGCCGGAAACCGACAATATTCAAAAACACCACACAAGGCCCGGTAGTGGCGTAAAATGCAACACCTTGTCGGCCGCCGCCCGCGCGGAAGGCCAGTACCGCCCGACGTAGCATGGCTTACATGTCAGCGCCTGCCAGCACCATTGAGGACGCCGTACTGGCTGCCCTCGCCACGGTCGACGACCCGGAGATCCACCGTCCCATCACAGATCTGGGCATGGTGCGCTCCGCCACCGTCGGCGGCGAGGGCGTGGTGCGGGTCGAGCTGCTCCTGACGGTCGCCGGCTGCCCGCTGCGCGACAAGCTGCGCACCGACATCACCGCCGCCGTGAGCGCCGTTCCGGGTGTGACAGGCGTCGAGATCGACTTCGGCGTGATGAGCCCGGAGCAGCGCCAGGCTCTCCAGACCAAGCTGCGCGGCGGCACCGCCGCCGCCGAGCCGGTGATCCCGTTCGCACAGCCCGGCTCGCGCACCCGCGTGTACGCGGTCGCTAGCGGCAAGGGCGGCGTCGGCAAGTCCAGCGTCACCGTCAACCTGGCGGCCGCGCTCGCCGCTCGCGGGCTGTCGGTGGGCGTGGTCGACGCCGACATCTACGGCCACTCGGTGCCACGGATGCTCGGTGCGAACGGCAGCCCAACCCGCGTCGAAGACATGATCATGCCGCCGGAGGCCCACGGCGTGAAGGTCATCTCGATCGGCATGTTCACCGCCGGCAACGCGGCCGTCGTCTGGCGCGGGCCGATGCTGCACCGGGCGCTCCAGCAGTTCCTCGCCGACGTGTACTGGGGCGACCTGGACGTGCTCCTGCTCGACCTGCCCCCGGGCACCGGCGATGTCGCGATCTCCCTGGCCCAGCTCCTGCCGAACGCGGAGATCCTCGTGGTCACCACCCCGCAGACAGCCGCCGCCGAGGTGGCCGAGCGGGCCGGCGCGATCGCGCTCCAGACCCACCAGCGGCTCGTGGGTGTGGTGGAAAACATGTCATGGCTGGAGCTGCCGACCGGCGAGCGCATGGAGATCTTCGGTTCGGGCGGCGGCGCGACGGTTGCCGAGTCGCTGACCCGCACGGTGGGTGCCACGGTGCCGCTGCTCGGGCAGGTACCGCTCGACACCCGGGTACGCGAGTCGGGCGACGCGGGCAGGCCGATCGTGCTCGTCGACCCGACGGCGCCGGCTGCGGTGGCGCTGTCCGCGGTCGCGGACCGGCTGGCAGTACGCAGGGAGTCGCTGGTCGGCAAGCCGCTGGGCCTGAAGCCCCGGTAGCGGGCCTACGTCGCGTCGGCGTCGAAGCTCTTCGCGATCGGGCGCGGCTGCGGCGCCGAGTCGGTCTTGCGGAAGTCCGCAGACGACGCGACGTCCTTGAGCTCGTCACGGACCCCGTTGAGGTCTGACTTCACGCCGTTGAGGTCTGACTTGACCGAGTCGTAGACGCCCTGCAGCGGGCGGCGCAGCGCCGCTTCGTCTTCTTCGCTCAGCAGGTGTTTACGGATGAAGGCCTTCGGGTGCAGGTCTTCGAGCTGGATGTCGGTGCCTAGCTCGCGGCTGAGGTCTGTGGTCGCGTTGCGAGCCATGCCGCGCAGGTTGCGGATCATCCGCATGCCGTCGGAGATTACGTTGGGCAGCTTGTCACCGAAGATCAGCAACGCGAGCAGCAGCAGCGCGCCGATCTCCCACCAGTTCAGGTTGTCGAACACCTGGCGGCCCTCCTTCTCCCCTGGTCGGGCAAGAGAACCCTACTTGGCATCCGCGGCAAGCGTCACTGAGGCGGTCTGCTTGGCGCTGCCGCGACGGTACTCCACCGTGACCACTGACCCCGGCGCGTACTTGCGCACCAGCGCGATCAGGTCGGTGCCCTGCTCCAGCGGACGACCATCGAGCCTGGTCAGCACGTCTCCGACCTTGAGGCCGGCGGCAGCCGCCGGACCGCCCGCTTCGATGGCGGCGGGGCGTACGCCACCGCCCCGGGCGGCGGGCGCCGGTCCGGCCGCGGCGCCGCGGACCGTGTCGTGGG
>NZ_JAIBNX010000042.1:2881-41157 GCF_026130045.1 Micromonospora sp. CPCC 205371 | reverse complement strand
CCCCCCCCCCCGCGGACACACGCCGAGCCCGCCCCGCCCCCCCCCGCCCGTGGGCCGCCCGCCCCCCCCCGGACCGCCGGCTTCGATGGCGGCGAGGCGTACGCCCCCGCCCGGGGCGCGGGTCGCCTCGGCGACCGTGGCGCCGATCACGGTGCGGCGGGCCTTGCCGGTGTCGATGATGTCCTGCGCGACCCGTTTCGCCTGGTTGATCGGGATTGCGAAGGCGAGGCCGATGTTTCCGGCCTCTTCCTCGTCGGCGGCCAACGACTTGATCACCGAGTTGACGCCGACCACCCGGCCCGCGCCGTCGACCAGCGGACCGCCGGAGTTGCCCTGGTTGACCGCAGCGTCGGTCTGGATCGCCGCGTAGTACCGCACCTGACCGCCCGGCTCGCCGGACTGGATGGTACGGTCGAGCGCGCTGACGATGCCGGACGTGACCGTGTTTGCGAGGGCGAGCGGCGAGCCGAACGCCAGCACCGGGTCGCCTACCGCGATCGCGTCCGAGTCGCCGAACTCCACCGGCACGAGGTTGGGGCGGGACACCTTGATCACCGCGATGTCGGACTCAGGGTCGTGCCCGACCACCGAGCCGGACGCCGTCGAGCCGTCGTTGAAGACGATCGTGGCCGGCCCGCTCGTACCCTCGACGACGTGATCGTTCGTGATCACGTACCCGTCTTCGGTCGCGACGAACCCGGAGCCGACGCTGAGACCACCCGCGCCGGGCGCGCGTACGGTCACCACGCTCGGCGCGACCTTTTCAGCGACGCCCGCCAGCGAGTCCGGTGGCCGCTGGGCGACAGCCGGGGCCTCGTTGTCGGTGGCGCCCAGCACCGTGCCCCCACCGACGCCGCTGCGGACCGCGAACGCGTATCCCAGCGCGCCGCCGAGCGAACCGGCGAGCAGCGCGGCGAAGACGGCGATCATGACCACGGGCAGCATGCCGCGGGGTGACGCCGCGTCAGGATCGGTGACTGGCTCCGGCGCGGTAGCGGGGGCGTCCGGCGGGCGGACCACCACGGCTGCCGGGGCGTATGGATCACGCCACGGGTCGGCGAGCGCGTCTGACCACCAGGGCGAACCGGCGTCGTTCCTGGTCTCCGCGGGCGGAGCCGGCGACGGCGGGCCTGCTGGTGCCGGCGCGCCTCCGGGCTGGCGCCAATTCCAGCCGTCGGTCACGTTGGGGCCTCCCAGTCCACTCCCGGCGCCGACCGAAGACGGCGCTTGCCTCCAGGATTGCACGGATAGCCGAGAAGCATTCAGTGGATGCGTGCGAGCGATCGGTCGCCGCTAGGCTGAAACCTCGACGGTACCCGCCGCAGGAGGTTCGCCATCACAACGGTCGCTCGCTTTGGTGGTCTGTTGACCGCGCAGGCGCTCCAGTTCGCGGAGGGGTACGTCGCGGAAGACCTCGTCGTGCAGACCGCGCGGACCCTGGCGCGCGAGGTGGGGTTGGTCGCCGTCACGCCCGGCGCGGGGGCGGCTCTCCGGCTGCTCGCGGCCGCAGGCAGCGCCCGGGCGGTGGTCGAGATCGGCACCGGCACGGGGGTCAGCGGCGTGTGGTTGCTGCGCGGCATGCGGCCCGATGGGGTGCTGACGACCATCGACGTGGAAAACGAGCACCAGCGGATCGCCAAACGGATCTTCATGGAGGCCGGATTCGCCCCGTCGCGCACCCGGATCATCACCGGCCGGGCGCTCGACGTGCTGCCTCGGCTGGCTGACGGCGTGTACGACATGGTGTTCGTCGACGCTGACGCCGCCGAGTACGGCGCATGTGTCGACGCGGCGGGCCGGCTGCTGCGGCCCGGCGGCATCCTGGCGCTCAACGGCGCGCTGGCCGGTGGGCGGATCGGCGACCCGGCCGCCCGCGACCTGGAGACCGTGACGATCCGCGAGGTCGTCAAGGCGGTCCGTGAATCGGACGACTGGATCTCCGCGCTGCTGCCGGCCGGCGATGGCCTGCTGACAGCGATTCGCCGTTAGCGCGAGCCGCCCGAGCGGAGCGAGGGCCAGAGTTACAGGGTTGCCAGCCAGCGAAGCAGCGTGCGGACGCCCCAGCCGGTGGCGCCCTTGGAGAGCTCGCCGTCGGCGGCGTCTGCCCACGATGGAGCCGACATGTCGACGTGCAGCCAGCGGTCACGCAGGTCACCGGTGAACTCGCGCAGGTACAGCGCGGCGGTCACCGACGAGGCGCCCCGGTCGGCGTAGCTGAGCAGGTCGGCGATGTCGCTGCCCAGGTACTCGGTGTGGGGGGCGGCCAACGGCCCCCGCCACCGCTGCCCGCCGCCTGCGCCGCCGGCGGCGATGACCGCGTCGGCCAGGTCGTCGCTCTCGCTGTAGACGGCCGCGGTGCGCTTGCCCAGTGCGACGGCGTTCGCGCCGGTCAGCGTCGCGAGGTCGATCAGCAGGTCAGGTGCCAGGCGCCGCACCGCGTACTCGAGGGCGTCGGCGAGCACCAGCCGCCCTTCGGCGTCGGAGTTGGTCGACTCGCTGGTCAGGCCGCCGTAGTGACGCACGACATCGCCAGGCCGGAACGCCGACCCGCTCACCATGTTCTCCGCGAGCGGCGCGAGCGCGGTGACGCGTACCGGCAACTGGAGCGCGGCGGCGCCCAGCGTAGCGGCGACGATCGCGGCGGCACCGCCCATGTCTTTTCGCATGAGCTTCATGCCGTCGACAGGCTTGATGGAGATGCCGCCGGTGTCGAACGTGATGCCCTTGCCGACGAGCACCACGTGGGTCCGCGCGGCGGGCGGCTGCCAGCCCGGCCGGCCAAGGCGCGGCCCGCGCGCCGACCCCCCGCCCAGGGCGAGTTTGCCGCCGAAGCCTCGGGCGGCGAGCTGTTCGGGCTCCCGGATGGAGACGGTGACGCCTGGACGCCCGGTGGCTGCCGTGCGGATCTCGTTCGCGAGCCACTCGGGGCCCTTGATGGACGACGGCATGTTGGTCAGGTCGCGGGCGAGCAGCGTGGCCTCAGCGGTGACGCGGGCGGTCTCCAGGACCGCCGCGTACCGGTCGGGATCGTCGACCGCGATCGCCACCTCGGGGCCGGCGGTCGCCGACTCGTCGCCGGGCAGCCGGAACGTGTACGCCGCCAGCCACAACCCTTCGGCCAGCCCGCGTACCGCCTCCCGGCTGGCATCGGCCGGCATCGCTACGGTGATCGACGTCTCAGCGGTGACGGCCCTGCTGACGGCGGCTCCGGCGGCCCGCCAACCGGCCTCGTCACCGCTCCCGACACCGGCCAGCACGAGACGCACCGGCGTGCGTAGCGGCCGGGCGAGCACCTGGACGGCGCCCGCCGCGCCGGCGTCGGTGGCCTCCTCGAGGAGGGCGACCGCCTCGGCACGCACGTCGTCGGAGACGGGAAGCGCGGTGCCGGCCAGGGTGCCACCTGGCAGCACGGGCAGGACCAAGGTCCGCTCTGCGGTCGGCTGCGCCGCGACGCGAATGGGCTGCACGCCGGGAGTACCTCCAGGATCTTGACACAGAGGCCCGCCGGCGCGGCCACGCTGCCGCGCCGGCGGGCCTGTTGCGTATTGGTTAGCCGGCGGCGGCCTTCAGCGCGTCACCGAGCGCGTTCGCCTCGTCGGGAGTCATCTCGACGACGAGCCGGCCACCACCCTCCAGCGGAACCCGCATGACGATGCCCCGGCCCTCCTTGGTGACCTCCAGCGGACCGTCGCCCGTCCGCGGCTTCATCGCCGCCATGTTGTCTCCCCTCAGACCTCTAAACCAGGGTCGGTGGGTTTCCCCACAGCCACTTCGTCGGCGCCACCGCGCTCACGGCCCGCGGTGCCGACCAACGATTTTCCCTGATGAACACCGCTGGACCCAAACTGAAGCGGGATTGATGTGACAGCATCTAGCTTATCCTGTATTTCGCTGTCACAATGTCCCGTCATGCAGGCACGGTCCGCCCTCTTCGATCTCTATGGCGACTACTTGCGCCAGCGGGGTGGGCGCGCGCCGGTTGCCGCCCTGGTCAGGCTGCTCTCGCCCCTCGGGATCGCGGCTCCGGCGGTACGAACCGCAGTGTCCCGTATGGTGCGTCAAGGGTGGCTTCATCCGCTACGCCTTTCCACCGGCCCTGGGTACGGATTGACCGCAAAAGCGGCTCGCCGGCTCGACGAGGCGGCCACCCGGATTTACCGTACCGGAAAGATCAACTGGGACGGTCGGTTCGATCTCATCGTCCTGGAGCCGCCCTCGGCGCGGCGCGACCGGCAGCGGCTGGCCGCCAATCTCTCCTATCTCGGGTACGGGATGCTCGGTGAGCACACCTGGGTGGCGCCCCGGCCCGGCGAAGACGTCGACGGCCTGCTGAACGAGGCCGGGCTGCGGTACGAGCGGTTCACCGCCAGCCACGCGATGGGGGGTGCGGGCGCCATGGGCGTGGTGCGGCGGGCCTGGGACCTGGGCGAGATCGGCTCGGCGTATGAGCGCTTCATCGCGGAGCATCGCGACCTCCTCGCGCAGGTCACCTCCCGCAGCAGCGACGAGGAGGCGTACGCGGCGCGGTTCCGGCTGGTGCACGCGTGGCGTAACTTTCTGTTCCGCGACCCGCAACTGCCGCCGGCCCTGCTGCCCGAACGGTGGGCCGGCGCCACGGCGGCGTCGTTCTTCGACCGGCACGCGGCTCGGCTGCGCCCCGCCGCCGACCGGTACGTGGATCTTTGCCTGGACCACAAGAAAGGCTGACACCGTGAGTGAGCCCCTCGTCGTCGAGCGCACCGACGCCGTCGTGACCTTGACGCTCAACCGCCCCGAGTCGATGAACTCGCTCGACGTGGCGCTCAAGGAGGCTCTCCGGGACACCCTCGCAGACCTGGAACGCGACCGTACCTGCCGCGCCGTGGTGCTGACCGGCGCCGGGCGGGCGTTCTGTGTCGGGCAGGACCTACGAGAGCACGTGGCCACCCTGGAGTCCGGCACGATCGACCCGCTGCACACGGTCCGCGCGCACTACAACCCGATCGCGTCGACGCTCGCCAACATGCCCAAGCCGGTGGTCGCGGCTGTTCGCGGGATGGCAGCGGGCGCCGGAGCGTCGCTGGCCTTCCTCGCCGACTTCCGGATCGGCGGACCCAAGACCGCGTTCCTCATGGCGTTCGCAAACGTCGGGCTGGCCGCCGACACCGGCGCGTCCTGGTCGCTGCCGCGGCTCGTCGGGCACGCCAAGGCGATCGAGCTGCTGATGCTCGCCCAGCCCGTGAAGGCTGACGAGGCGCAGCGGCTGGGCCTACTCACCACGCTCGTGGACGACGACGAGCAGGTGCTGCCGGCCGCCCAGGAGTTGGCGGCCCGGTTGGCGAGCGGGCCGACCGTGGCGTACGGGGCGATCAAGCGGCAGCTCTCGGTGGGCGACGCCGGCACGCTCTCCGAGGCGCTGGCGGCGGAGGCTCAGGCACAGGCGATCTGCGGCGCGACGGCCGACCACCGCCAGGCGACGGCGGCGTTCGTGGCCAAGCAGAAGCCCACGTTCCTCGGCGCGTAGCTCCCGCCCTCTTCCGCGTCAGTCTTCGTCTTCTTCGGGGTCGAGATTGGCCTCTTCGCCCAGTACGAACGCCTGCATAGCAAGCTCGTCGCCGGCCGGTGACACGAACGTGGGCAGTTCGCGTGGGCCCAGCTCCATGACGTACGACCAGAACAGGCGCACCGCCTCGGCAGGCGTGGACGCCTCGATCGGCAGGTCGAGGCTCACCATCCAAGTGTGGCGGTCGGCCGGCGGCGGCACCTGGCCGGCGAGCTCGCGGTAGGTCTCGTCGTCGAGTCGCGTCACCGGGCCCGCGATCGCGAGCTGCCCGGTGGGCACCGGCCGGTCGAAGCTGCGCCGCAGGTACCGGACGACCAGCGGCCCAGGCCCGTCACCGGCCGGCTCCGGGTCGTCGGGGTCGTGCTCGTCGACGGCGCTCGGCACCACCCGGCCCATCGCCACCACGCCGGGCCGCTCGTGGCCGGCCACCACCAGCACGTCGTCGCCGGTGGCCGGGCGCTCGGGCCCTTCCAGGCCGGTCAGCTCCAGTGTGTCGTGGTGGAACAGTCGCTCCGCCTCGTGCCTTTCATCGGAGATCACCACCGCCCACTGCGCCATGCCCGCAATCTCATCACGGGGTGGACACGTGGCAGCCGGCGAGGTGGTCGTCGACCATCCCGGTCGCCTGCATCAGCGCGTATGCCGTGGTGGGGCCCACGAACCGGAATCCGGCCTTCTTCAGTGCCTTGGCCATCGCTGTGGATTCCGGGGTGAGCGCGGGCACCTCGGCGAACGAGCGCGGGCGCTTGGCGCGGGGCGGCGGCGCGAACGACCACAGGAGCGTCGCCAGACCGTCGGGGAGGTCGAGTGCCGCCCGCGCGTTGTGTATCGCCGCTTCGATCTTGGCGCGGTTGCGCACGATGCCCGCGTCGCCCAGCAGCCGGTCGACGTCGGCCTCGCCGTACTTGGCCACGGTCTCGATGTGAAACCGATCGAAGGCCGCGCGAAACGCCTCGCGCTTGCGCAGGATCGTCAGCCACGACAGGCCAGACTGGAACGCTTCCAGGCTGATCTTCTCGAAGAGCGCGTCGTCGCCGCGAACCGGCTTGCCCCACTCGTTGTCGTGATAAAGCGCGTACTCCGGGGTGCGGGCGCCCCAGCCGCAGCGGGCGAGCCCGTCGGCCCCGGTCACCAGATCGCTCACTAGATCTGCCCCGCCTCGACCAGGCGAGCGAACTTCTTCAACGCCTGCGTCAGGCTGACCTTGGAGCCGGGCCACAGCACGGGCCACGCCACCCGGCCAGCGATGCCGCCGGGCAGGTGGAACCACTCGTGCCACACCACCTGCGTGCGGTCGCGGTCCATCTGGGTGCAGCGCAGCACGCCCGGACCGCGCAGGAGCTTGCCGCAGTGCACGACGCGCACCTCGTACGGCCGATCGAGTCGCACCACCCGCATCTCGTCACGCAGCACAGCCGGACCGACCGTGGTGACCGCCTCGACCAGGCTGCCCTCGCCCCCGTCGCCCTCGACCACCCGAACCCGGGTGAACGGGATCCAGTCGGACTGCCGCTCCCACGCCGTGAACGCGTCGAACACCCGGTGCGCCGGCGCGTTGACGATCACGGTGGCGGTGACCTCACCGGCACCGGGCTGCGCTGCGGCGCGCAACTCGTCGGCCGACTCGGCCCCACTCACGGGCGGGCCGGCGGCTCGTCGCCGGCAGGCGTGTCGTCGGGGGCGTCGGTGGGGACGCTGCCCGTGTCGGAATCCCGGTCGTCGTCGGCCTCGATCTTGGCGGCTGGCTCGCTCTCCGGCTCGGCCCGCTCGGCTGGCACTATCACGGCCGGCGCCGTGTCAGCGGCCTTCTCCGTCGGCGGCACCTCGTCGCGCGGCGCCAGCCCACCATGAGCACCCAGGTTGACCTCGCCGAGGTCGACGAACCCTTCGCCGTGAGATCGCTCGCCGCCGGCTCCGACGGCGGCCGGCACCAGCGCCGCCTCCCGGGCCCGGCGCAGCACGTCGGCATCGTTGGTGCGGCCCTCGCGCAGCGCGACGACCTCGGCCTCCAGCACGCCGATCAGCTCGTCCTTGTATCCGATGTCGTATGCCGCGCGCCGCAGCGCCTGGTCGACCTGGGCCATCCGGTAGCCCCGGACGGTCGTGTCGAACCGCACCGACGTCACGTCGGACTCGAGCAGCGGCCTGCTGCCCGGCAGTGGCACGGACCGGCCGTCGGGCTCGACCGCGCCGAGCGCGGGATCGCCCCCCGTGACCAGCACAGTGACGCCGAAAACCACCGCGGCGACGGTCAGCGCCACGACCACGAGGAGGAGTACCTGACCCATAGACCGATCGTGGCATGACGCGGCGGGCACGGCGACCCCGCCACCCCGGGTTTAACGTGATCGCGTGACTGATCTGCGCCTCGGGGCACGCGCGTTCGGGCCTGGCGAGCTCGCGGTGATGGCGATCGTGAACCGGACGCCCGACTCGTTCTACGACCGTGGCGCCACGTTCGCGGCGGACGCGGCGCTGCGCGCGGTCGCGCACGCCGTCGCCGAGGGCGCGGAGATCATCGACATCGGCGGTGTCAAGGCCGGCCCCGGGCCGGACGTCGACGTCACCGAGGAGATCCGCCGCACCGTCGACACGATCGCGGCGGTCCGTGCCGAGTTCCCGGAGATCGTCATCTCCATCGACACGTGGCGGTCGGAGGTCGCGGCCGAGGCGGTCGCGGCCGGCGCTGACCTGCTCAACGACACCTGGGCCGGCCCAGACCCGCGGCTGGCGGAGGTCGCCGCCACCACCGGCGTCGGGTTGGTCTGCGCGCACGCGGGCGGGCTCACCCCGCGGACCCGGTTGCACCGGGCCGCGTACACCGACGTCGTGGCCGACGTGATCGCGACCGTCACCGGCCTCGCCGAGCGTGCGGTGGCCCTCGGCGTACGCCGGGACGGCATCCTGATCGACCCGGCGCACGACTTCGGTAAGAACACCCGGCACTCGCTGGAGGTGACCCGGCGGCTCGGCGAGCTGGCGGCGACCGGCTGGCCGGTACTGGTGGCGCTCTCGAACAAGGACTTCATCGGGGAGACGCTCGACGTGCCGGTGGATGAGCGGCTCACCGGCACGCTCGCCGCCACCGCGATCTCCGCCTGGCAGGGCGCCCGGGTCTTCCGGGCCCACCAGGTGCGGCAGACCCGCCAGGTGCTCGACATGGTGGCCGCGATCAAGGGCGACCGCCAGCCCGCCGTCTCCCGCCGAGGGCTCGCTTAGGTCCAGGTCAGGATGCGCTTGCGCCAGGCGTACAGGATGCCGAGCGCGAGCACCGCCACGAAGATCGCCATCTCGACCACAGTGGTCGCGCCGAAGCCGGGCCGGTCGAAGATCACCGCCCACGGGAAGAGGAACACCGCCTCGACCGCGAAAAGCACGTAAAGGTACGCATAGACGTAATAGCGGATCTGCGCCTGTGCCCAGTCTCCGCCCACCGGGTCGACGCCGCACTCGTAAGTCTCGCGCTTGCCGATCGGCTCGGCGGGGCTGGCCGGGCGCAGCAGCCGGTTGGCGGAGAAGGCGCCCACGAAGACCACGACGCTGGCGAGCAGCAGCAGCCCGAGCGTCGCGTACGACCCGAGATAACCGGCCACGAACGGAGCGTACCCGTGATCTAGCTAACGGAGGGACGATAGGGGTGCCCATCAGGCGGACCGGGGGTCAGGATCACCTAAGTCTTCGACGTACGCTCTTTGGTGGACAACAGAGAGAGCGGGCCGGCCCACCGACGTGCGAATCCCGCCGCCGCCGGCACGCAAGGAGGTCAGAGGTCAGTGACCAAGCAGGTCCGCCAGCTCGATCGGGTGGTTATCCGCTTCGCTGGCGACTCAGGCGACGGCATGCAGCTCACCGGAGACCGGTTCACCTCGGAGACCGCCCAGCTCGGCAACGATATCTCCACGCTGCCCAACTTCCCCGCCGAGATCCGCGCGCCCGCCGGCACCCTGCCCGGTGTGTCCAGCTTCCAGGTCCACTTCGCCGATTACGACATTCTGACCCCGGGTGACGCGCCGAACGTCCTGGTCGCGATGAACCCGGCGGCTCTGAAGGCCAACCTGGGCGACCTGCCGCGCGGCGCCGCCATCATCGTCAACACCGACGAGTTCACCAAACGCAACCTGGCCAAGGTCGGCTACAGCGTGAGCCCGCTCGAAGACGGGTCGCTCGACGGGTACTCGGTGCACCCGGTGGGGCTGACGAGCATGACCGTGGGCGCGCTGGCCGACCACGACGTGTCGAAGAAGGATGCCGAGCGCGCGAAGAACATGTTCGCCCTCGGGCTGCTCTCGTGGATGTACTCGCGGCCCTACGAGTCGACGATCACCTTCCTGGAGCGCAAGTTCGCCGCCCGGCCCGAGCTGGTCGGCGCCAACATCGCCGCGTTCAAGGCCGGCTGGAACTTCGGCGAGACCACGGAAGACTTCGCCGTCCGGTACGAGGTCAAGCCGGCCAAGATGGCGCCCGGCACCTACCGCAACATCACCGGCAACGCGGCCCTCGCGCTCGGCATCATCGCGAGCGCGGTGCGGTCGAAGCTGCCGGTCTTCCTCGGCGCCTACCCGATCACCCCGGCGTCCGACATCCTGCACGAGCTGAGCAAGCACAAGCGGTTCGGTGTCACGACCATGCAGGCCGAAGACGAGATCGCGGCGATCGGGGCTGCGCTCGGCGCCGCATACGGCGGCGCGCTGGGCATCACCACGACGAGCGGCCCTGGCGTGGCGCTCAAAGGCGAGACGATCTCGCTGGCCGTGGCGCTGGAGCTGCCGCTCGTCATCGTTGACGTGCAGCGGGCCGGCCCGTCCACGGGCATGCCGACCAAGACCGAGCAGGCCGACCTCAACATGGCGCTCTTCGGCCGCCACGGCGAGGCGCCGGTTGCGGTGATCGCTCCGAAGTCGCCCTCTGACTGCTTCCACGCGATCATCGAGGCGTCCCGGATCGCGCTGACCCACCGCACGCCGGTGATCCTGCTCTCCGACAACTACGTCGCCAACGGCTCCGAGCCGTGGCTGCTGCCCGACGTCGAGTCGCTGCCCGATCTGACCGTCGAGTTCGCCAGCGCGCCGAACGGCGAAGACGGCACCACCTTCCTGCCGTACCTGCGTGACCCGGAGACCCTGGCCCGGCCGTGGGCGATCCCCGGCACGGCAGGGCTCGAGCACCGCATCGGCGGCCTGGAGAAGGCGGACAAGACCGGCGACATCTCGTACGACCCGGCCAACCACGACTTCATGGTGCGCACCCGCGCCGCCCGCATCGAGGCGATCCAGGTGCCAGACGTCGAGGTCGAAGACCCGGACGGCGAGGCCCGCGTGCTCGTACTCGGGTGGGGCTCGACCTACGGGCCCATCGGCGCCGCCTGCCGGGCGCTGCGCCAGCGTGGGCACTCGGTCGCCCAGGCGCACCTGCGCCACCTCGCGCCCCTGCCGGGCAACCTCGGCGAGGTGCTGAAGAGCTACGACCGCGTCGTCATCCCGGAGATGAACCTCGGGCAGCTCGCCCACGTCGTCCGGGCTCGTTACCTGGTCGACGCGATCCCCTACAACAAGGTCCGCGGGCTCCCGTTCACCGCTGCTGAGCTGGAGTCGATGCTGGAGGACGTCGTTAAAAATGGATGAGGCAAGAATGGCCGGTCGCGACGCCCCAGCGGCGCCTGTGGCTGTGAAGCTCACGATGAAGGACTTCAAGTCCGACCAAGAGGTGCGCTGGTGCCCGGGCTGCGGCGACTACGCGATCCTCGCCGCCGTCCAGTCGTTCATGCCGGAGCTGGGCATTCCGCGCGAGCGGATCGTGTTCGTCTCCGGAATCGGCTGCTCCTCGCGCTTCCCGTACTACATGAACACGTACGGCCTGCACTCGATCCACGGGCGGGCGCCGGCGATCGCCACCGGCCTCTCGGTGAGCCGGCCCGACCTGTCGGTCTGGGTGGTCACGGGTGACGGCGACGCGCTGTCGATCGGCGGCAACCATCTGATCCACGCGCTGCGCCGCAACGTCAACCTCAAGATCCTCCTCTTCAACAACCGGATCTACGGCCTGACCAAGGGGCAGTACTCGCCGACCTCCGAGCTCGGCAAGATCACCAAGTCGACGCCGGTGGGCTCCGCTGACTCGCCGTTCAACCCCCTGTCGTTGGCGCTCGGCGCGGAGGCGACGTTCGTGGCCCGCACGATCGACTCCGACCGCAAGCACCTCCAGTCGGTGCTACGGGCGGCCGCCGAGCACGAGGGCTCCGCGTTCGTGGAGATCTACCAGAACTGCAACATCTTCAACGATGGCGCGTTCGATGAGCTCAAGGACGCTGGCACGCGCGACGACTACCTGATCCGCCTGGAGCACGGCCAGCCCATCACGTTCGGCAAGGACGGGCAGTTCTGCGTCGTACACCCGCCGGGTGGGTTCGGGTTGGAAGTACGCGAGACGGCCTCGGTGTCGCCCGACCACATCGTGGTGCACGACGCGGGTGTGGCCGAGCCGGCCTACGCGTTTGCCCTCTCCCGGCTGCCGGGCGAAGACCTGCGCAACACGCCGATCGGCGTCTTCCGCCAGGTGTCGCGCCCGTCCTACGACAACCTGGTGCACTCCCAGGTCGAGGCGGCCAAGGCGAAGGCCACAGGCACCCCGGAAGAGCAGCTTGCCGGGCTGCTCACCTCCGGCGATACCTGGACCATCATCTAGGCCAAGCGGGTCAGCGGGTGCGCTGGCGGTAGGTTGTCGCGGCCGCCTCGATGCGGCGGCGGGTCCTCGTGTCACGGGAAAGGGCACGCTTGCCCTTCTGGTACAGGTAGACACCGCCGCCGATGACGGCCGCGCCGACGATCACATAAACGGCGACCCCGATCAGCGCCTTGAGCAGCGCGATCGCGATCCACCCCACCGCCACCGTCGCGACGATGGCGGCTGCGGTCCAGGCCAGGAAACGTCCCATGGTTCCAGAGTGCGCCCGGGTCGCAACCCGCGACATCGGGGGAAAACCCTGGACCCCGTTGCGAGGGGCGGCCGGTTGAGAAAATTTCCTTCTGATGCGTAGGTCAGGGTGGCGGATGTTGCGGGAGGGAGTACCCGATGGGTCGACTGCGAGCCGCGCTCGTCGCGGCGGCGCTGGTGAGCGGCGGCCTCGTGGTGGCCGCGCCAGCCAGCGCCGCGCCGGCCGCGGACGCCACGGCGTCGCAGGCATGCGCGCCGAACCTCGCTATGCCGAAGCGGCAGATGCGGGCGATGTGGATCGCCAGTGTCGCCAACATCGACTGGCCGAGCGCGCCGGGCCAGACCGAAGAGAAGCTCAAGGCCGAGTACCTGGGCTGGCTCGACCTGGCGCAGCGGCTCAACCACAACGCGGTGATCGTGCAGATCAGGCCTACGGCGGACGCGTTCTGGCCGTCGCCGTACGAGCCGTGGTCCGAGTGGCTCACCGGCGCGCGGGACGGGGTCTCCCCCGGCTGGGACCCGCTGGCGTTCCTCGTCGAGGAGTCGCACAAGCGGAACCTGGAGTTCCACGCCTGGTTCAACCCGTACCGGATCTCCATGCCGCAGGGCGCCGGCGCCGACATCGACAAGCTCGCGCCCAACCACCCGGTGCGCCAGCACCGCGACTGGGCGGTCGCCTATCCGGTCAACGCGGCCGGCTCCCGCCTGTACTACAACCCGGGCATTCCCGAGGTCCGGCAGTTCGTGCAGCAGGCGATGATGGACGCGGTGCTGAAGTACGACATCGACGCCGTGCACTTCGACGACTACTTCTACCCGTACCCGGTCGCCGGGCAGGACTATCCCGACGCGGCGACGTTCGAGCAGTACGGCTCGGGCTTTGCGAACAAGGCAGACTGGCGGCGGCACAACATCGACCTGCTCATCCAGGAGTTTGGCGCCAAGGTCAAGGCGGCCAAGCCCTGGGTGAAGTTCGGCGTCAGCCCGTTCGGCATCTGGCGGAACAAGGCCGCCGACCCGCTCGGCTCCGACACCAGCGGGACGCAGTCCTACGAGGCGAACTTCGCGGACACCCGCAAGTGGGTCAAGGAGGAGTGGGTCGACTACATCCTCCCCCAGATCTACTGGAACATCGGGCTGGCCGTCGCCGACTACGCCAAGCTGGTGCCGTGGTGGGCCGACGTGGTCAAGGGCACCCGCGTACAGCTCTACATCGGGCAAGCCGACTACAAGATCGGTGAGGTGGGCCAGCCCGCCGCGTGGCAGGACCCGACGGAGATGTCCAAGCACCTGACCTTCAACCGGGACTACCCGGAGGTCGCCGGCAACGTGCACTTCAGCGCGGTGCAGGTACGCAGGAACAAGCTCGGCGCTACCGACATCTACGCCGCCGAGCACTACTCCCGTCCGGCGCTGGTGCCGGCGATGACGCACCTACCCAGCAAGCCACTGCTGTTCCCGGTGGTGAAGCGGGCGTCCCGGACCACCGACGGCGTCAAGCTCAGCTGGTTCCTGCCGCTGGGGCGCGCCACGTCATACGCGGTCTACCGCTTCGACGGCATCAGCCTGCCGGGCAGGTGCGGGCTCGCCGACGCCACCCACCTACTCGGCACCGTGCGAGGCACGTCCTTCGCGGACTCGACGGCCGAGCCGGGCAAGCGGTACACGTACTACGTGACCGCTCTGGACCGCGCCTGGAACGAAGGCCCACCGTCGCCACCAGCGATTGTCGGCTGACCTCGCCCGCGGGGTGCCCTGGCCTATGCCGCGAAACGCGGAGAGCCGACCGCCATGTCGGGATGGTCGACGGCCAGGGCCTCCTCGGCGGCTTCCTCAAGGGTGAGGGTGCCGCCTTCGGCGTACGCGTCGTCGAACGCGGCGTCTCCGAGCGTCACGCGGATGGCGGCTTGCCGTTCGGCCCAATACGGGCTGTAGATGCCGGGGGCGCTGCGCAACTGCGACCGGGTCGCCTGCGCCGCACCGAACAGCCGCGCCGCCGTGCGGTGATCGCCGCCCAGCGCGCACCGTACGGCGATCGCGCTGATCGCGTCGCAGGCGCGGCTGTGGTAGCCGTACGACATCCGCGAACGCAGGGCCACCACCAGGTGGTCGTGCGCGGCCACCAGGTCACCGCGGCCCAGGGCCACCATGCCGAGCAGGAAGTCGACGCTGCGCCGGCCCCGCTCGGCCGGCCGGGACGCCTCGACCAGCCGGGCCGCACCCAGCACGTCGGCCGCGTCGTCCAGCGCGCCGCGCTGCCACAACAGCTCCGCGAGCGTGTACACGGCCAGCAGGGCATCACCGGAGGCGCCGCTGGTGCCCGCCCACTCGATCACCTCGCGGCAGGCGCGCTCCGCCTCGGTGTACTGGCCCATATCGACCAGTGGGGCACCCCGCCCCGCCAGGACCCGCGCCAGCAGGCCGGCATCGCCGGCTCGCCGCGCCGCGCCCTCGGCACGCTGTGAGAACCGCAGCTCCTCGGCGAACTCGCCGTCTGCGCCGGCATGCAGCGAGTGCATGTGGTACGCCGCCGCCAGCTCCGCCTCCGGGATCGACTCCCCGGTCTCCGCGATCCGGCCATACAGGCGGAACAGCCACAGCCGGCCCTCCCGAGCCAGGCCACGCTCGCGCCACCACTGGTCCAGACCGCCCGCGATCTGCAGGCCGGCGCGCGCGCTGCCACCGGTGGCCGTCCACCGCAGCGCCGCCCGCAGCTCGTCGGCCAGCGGATCGAGGGCGTACAGCGACAGCGTCACCGGCCGCCCGTCGGTGCCCAGGTGCGCCTTCTGCAAGGCGTGCAGGGACCAGGCCACGTGCCGGTCGCGCGCCGCCTGCTCCTCACCCGCGTCGACCAGCCGCCGGGCCGCGTACGCCCGGATCGGGTCCAGCATCCGGTACGTCGTGCCCGACGCGTGCGGCTCCGCCTGGATCATCGACTTGTCGACCAGTACCGCCAGCGGGTCCAGCGGGTCGTCGTCGAGCAGCCACTCCACCGTCGGCAGATCGACCGGGCCGGAGAACACCGCCAGCCACCGCAGCAGCCTTGCCGCCCGCGGGCCCAGCGTGCGGTACGACCAGGTCACCGTCGCCTGCATCGTGGCGTGCCGCTGAGTCGTCGTCCGGGCCGCCGGTGCCGCGGGGCTCTGCCGCAGGTCGACGGTCGCCAACTGGCTGGCCACCCACCGACCGTTACCGGCGTACGTCTGCTCCGGGTCGTCACGCCCGGCGTCCAGCGTGCTCAGCACGTCGTCCAACCGTTCGGCCAACTGCCCTGCCGACAGCACCCGCAGCCGGGCCGCGGCCAGCTCGATCGCCAGCGGCAACCCGTCGAGGCGGGACACCACCCGCTGCATGTCACTGGACTCCGCTGGCGCCACCGCGCGGCCACCACGGGCCTCACGCGTGCGGTCGAGCAGCAACGCCACCGCGTCGCTGGGCCCGCCACCGGGCAACGGGTCGACCGACAGCGGCGGGATGCGCCACACCGTCTCGCCTGGCACGCTGAACGGCTCACGGCTCGTGGCCAGCACACCAACGCCACGCCCGCCGGTCAGCAAGCGCGAGATGATCTCGGCCGTCGCGTTCAGCTGCGCGTCGCAGGTGTCCAGCACCAGGAGCATCCGCCGCGACGCCGCGTACTCCACCAGCGTGTCGCTCATCGGCCGGCCCGGCTCGGGACGCAGGCCCAGCACCGCCGCGATCGCGAACGCCACCAGGCCGGGGTCGGTCACGGTCGCCACGTCGACGAACCAGACCCCATCGGGGTACTCGTCGACGAGCCCGCCCGCCACCTCCATGGCCAGCCGGGTCTTGCCCGCGCCGCCGGCGCCGACCACGGTCACCAGCCGGTGCGTGGCGGTCAGGCCGGTCAGCTCGGACCGCTCGGCGAACCGCCCCACGAACGAGGTCACCGGGGTCGGCAGGTTGTGCGAGCTGGCGTCGGTGCGCGGTCGCGGGAACTGGCTCTCCAGCCCCGGCGCGACCAGCTGGAAGAGCCGCTCCCGGTCGTCGAAGCCGCGCAGCCGGTGCAGGCCCAGGTCGAGAAGCGACGCCTGTGGCGGCAGCGGCGCCGCGTACCGGGCGGTAGCCGCCGAGCACAGTACCTGGCCACCGTGTGCCGCAGCGGCGATCCGCGCGGCGCGATGCACCTCGGCGCTGGCGTACTCGCCGTTGACCGCCTCAGCCTGGCCGGTGTGCAGGCCCATCCGGACCTTCGGCACCGACTCCGGCGACGGCCATTCGTGCGCCGACAGCGCGAGCTGCGCCGTCAGACAGGCGTCGACCGCCGAGGCGGCGTCCGAGAAGGCGATGAAGAACGAGTCACCCTCGGTGAACAGTTCCGTACCGTTGCTTTCGGACAAGGTACGGCGCAGCAACCGGCGGTGCTCACTCAAGACCGGCCGGTAGCCGGGACCGAGCATCTGGGCCATTCTCGTTGAGCCCTCGATGTCGGTGAACATGAAAGTCACCAGCCCACTCGGCAGGTGTGTCCGTGCCGACACGCGTGGAACCTCCGCCCCCCTGGAAGTGGGTTCATGCTGCCGTACCCCCGCAACCTGGCACATCGTAGAAACGGTCGACGCAGACCCACCCCAAGGTCGTATCACGGGGCGAGCGGGGCGTGTCGGGGGTGTTACGGCTGGGCTAACGACTACAGGCGGGCTGGGACGTGGTACGTAGGGTCAGAAGTCCCCCCCTTGGGGGCCCTTTCCCCGGGGGAGGGGGGGCCCCCGCCCCAGCCCCGCCCCCCCCCACAGCACCCGCCACCAGCCGAAACGGGCCCGGCGGCCGGAGCGGTGCCGCCGCCGCGACCGGTGAACGCGACGGTGGAAAGCAGCTTGACCGTGTCGCCGTGGCCCTGCGGACACGTCGCCGGATCGGCCGAAGCGGTCATCGACCGATTGACCTCGAAGGTGTCACCGCAGGCGCGGCACCGGAACTCATATCGGGGCATGAATAAAGGGTACGGCCTGAGCGCGGGGGTGGAACCCGCGGCGTTATGCGCAATACTCGACGGGTGGCGGACGGGGAGGCGACACCTGAGCGCCGGCTTCGGTCGGCGACACCGGAATGGGCTGGACCGCTCGGTAGCTCCGGAGCGGCGCCCGATTCTGCCCCGAAGGCACCGGAGCCCCCGCCCGAGCCGGTCGAGGCAGTGAAGCCCGAGGCCGTGAAGCCCGAGGCCGAGCCCGTGAAGGTCGCCGCGGCGACAGAGGCGACGCCGGCCACGGATGTGCTGCAGGTCGGCCCCCCCCCATCGCGCACCCGCCCCCGATCCGCGCCCCCCCGGCCCCGCGCCCCCCGCCCGCGCCAGGCCGCAAGCGCACCCCGTGCGTGGGCCGCCCGCCCGAGCGGCCGGATCACCCTGCCTGGCCTGCTGCTCGCCGCCCTCGTCGGCATCGGCGCGGCCTCCGGTGCGGTGCTGATCCCGGCGACCGCCACCGACCGCGTCTCCGGCACCGCCACGCCGACGCCGGAGGCCACCGAATCGCTCGCTCCCGACGCGGGCGGACCAATTGGCACCGGCGGGCCGTACACCCCGTACCCGACGGGCACCGCCACCCCGACCACCGGCACCGGTAGCGGCACCACGAGCGGGCGCCCGGCGGACGTGCTCGCCAACTGGGCCTCGCAGGCGGCGAGCAAGGTCGACGTGCCGTTGGTCGCCATGCAGGCGTACGGGTACGCGGAACTGGTGGTCGCGCAGACCAACCCGTCCTGCAACCTGAAATGGACCACCTTGGCGGCTATCGGCAAGGTCGAGTCCAACCACGGGCGCTTCAACGCCACGCTGTCGAATAACGGACAGTCCCTGCCACGGATTCTCGGCCCACCCCTCAACGGCCAGGGCGGCACGCAGCGAATTCTCGACACCGACCAAGGCGAACTCGACGGCGATCCGACGTACGACAAGGCGGTTGGCCCGATGCAGTTCATCCCCACGACCTGGCGCCAGCACGCCATCGACGCCGACAACGACCAGGCCAAGGACCCCAACGACATCGACGACGCGGCACTCGCCGCCGGCAACTACCTGTGCCAGGGAGGGCGCGACCTCTCCAATGGTCAGGACTGGTGGAACGCCATTCTTTCGTACAACGACGTGCGGCCGTACGCGCAATCAGTATTTGACGCGGCAAATGATTACGGGGCCAAGAGTCGCACTTAGCGTCACCTCGCGGGCACTTTGACAGACAAGACTCTTCCGCTCACCTGCGGCCCAAGGCAAGCTAGACGGGTGATGGTACGCGAGTGGGACTCCCGGACTGCGCCGTCCGCGGAGATTGAGTCCTTGCTGGACACTCTCAACGCGGTACTCGCGGCCGATCTCCCCGAAGACCCCTTGTGGCAAAACGGTTCGCTGCGCGAGTACCAGTCCGAGACGATGCCCGGTGAACGGCGTATCTCTTGGGTTGCCGAGGAGCCGAGTGCCGACGGCACGTCCGGCCCACTCGTCGGCCACGTCAACGTGCTGTTGCTGGGTGACATCGGTGTGGTCGAGCTCTTCGTCCACCCGAAGGTCCGGGGCAGCGGCCTGGCGCACCAGATGCTCGCCAAGGCCGTCCGGCGCGCATACGACGAGGGCTTCTCCGCCATCGGCGTCGAGGTCGTGGGCGGCACACCGGCGGTCAAGTTCTACGAGTCCCTGGGCTTCGAACGGGAGTACGTCGAGACCCGCAGCGTGCTGAAGCTGTCCACGGTGGACTGGCTGGCGGTCGGCGAGATGGCGCGCGGCATCGGCAGCGGCTACCGGGTCGAGTTCTTCCCGGGCGGCCCGCCAGACGACCTCATCGAGGCGTACGCAATCGCGAAGGCGGCGGTCCGCGAGGCCGAAAATGACGACTTCGACCTGCGCCCCAGCTCATACGACCCGCAGCGGCTCCGCGACAGCCTGGCCTGCCTGCACAAGCGGGGCATGAAGCCTTACATCGTGCTGGCGATCCACGAGAAGACCGGCGCGGTCGCCGGGCTCACCGAGGTCGTCGTTCCAGCACAGCACCCCACGCGCGCCGACCAGTACGACACGATCGTCGTGCCAGATCACCGCGGCTACGGCATCGACCGGGCCATCAAGGCCAGGATGCTCTTCGAGCTGCGCTCCGCCGAGCCCAAGCTCACCGACGTGCAGACCTGGAACGCGCTCGACAACGAACCGATGCTGAAGGTTAACGCCGAACTGGGGTTCCAGCCCGATCGCGAGTGGTACGAATACGGCGCTGACGTGCCCGCACTCCTGCATCGGCTCGACCCGAAAACCTGATGCCGAAGTGAGGCTGGCACGCCTTAACGTGCGTTCTACTGTGTCCCGCCTTGTGGAGGCTCCATGCGCCCGCGCCGTTTGTGCGCTCTCATACTGACCGCCGTCGCCATACCCGCCGTGGTCGCGGTCGCGCCCACCGCGGCGATCGCTGCCCCGACAGACCTCTTCATATCCGAATATGTGGAAGGGTCGTCGAACAACAAGGCGATCGAGCTTTACAACGGCACCGGCGCCGCCGTAGACCTCGCGGCCGGCGGCTACCAGCTCCAGCTGTACTTCAACGGTGGCACCACCCCGACGTCCTTCGCCTTGACCGGCACGGTCGCCGACGGTGACGTTTTCGTGTTCGCGCACTCGTCCTCAGCCGCGGCGATCCTGGCGCAGGCCGACCAGACCACCGCCTCTGGCCTGTTCAACGGCGACGACGCCATTGTGCTCGCCAAGGGCGGCACGGTGGTCGACGCGATGGGCCAGGTGGGTGTCGATCCAGGCACCGAGTGGGGCACCGGCCTGACCAGCACCGCCGACAACACCCTGCGGCGCCTGCCCACCATCAGCGCGGGCGACACCGAGCCGGGCGACGCGTTCGACCCGGCGACACAGTGGACAGGGCTGGCGGCCGACACGTTCGACGGCCTCGGCTCGCACACGGTCGAAGGTGGCGACCAGCCGGCCACCCTGGCCTGTGGTGGCACGCTCACCACCGAGGCGGGCACCGCGGCCACGCGTACCGTCACCGCCACCGACGCGGACGACACCATCGTCGACCTCGCGGTCAGCGCGACGACGGCCTCGATCTCCCGTACGTCCTTCACGCCCGCGACCGCGACCGGCGGCACCGCGACCGCGGTCGTCACCGCGGCGGCCGACCTGCCGGTGGGGTCCTACCCCGTCACGGTGACCTCGACCGACACCGACGGCACGACCGCGACCTGCACGTTCACCGTCGACGTGACCACGGTGCGCACGATCGGCGAGATCCAGGGCCAGACGCTCGACACCGAGCAGGGCAAGGCCGACCGATCGCCGTTCGCTCCCGCGTCCGGCACCGGCACCAGCAGCTCGCTGTTCGACGTCCGGGGCGTCATCACGCAGCGCACGCTGGCCCGCAGCTCGTCCGGCGCCAACCAGTACGGCTTCTTCCTGCAGAGCCGCGCCGGCACGGACGACGGCGATCCGACCACATCGGACGGCATCTTCGTGTTCATGGGTTCGTTCACGTCGCTGATCGGCGGGTACGTGCCGGTCGTCGGCGACGAGGTCGTGCTGCGGGGCCGGGGCTCCGTGTTCTCCACCCTGCCCCAGCTCCCCAGCGCGCGCCGGGTGCGCGCGCGCGCCAGGGGCCCCCCCGACCTCGCGGCCCCCGACGCGAACCCGCCGGTCGACCTGGCGGCCGCCGACCGGTTCTGGGAACGGCACGAGGGCATGCAGATCCGGGTTCGCTCGGGCAGCGGCGCGGTGAGCGGGCGGGACGTCTTCGCGTCCACCGCCGACTCTGAGATCTGGCTCGTCGACCGCGACAGTGGCCTGCTGGATCGGCCGAACGAGTACGGCCGCCGGGTGTTCCGCGACGCGCACCCGCGCGACAACAACGTCAACCAGCTCTTCGACGACGGCAACGGCATGCGGATCATGCTGGGCAGCATGGGTGTCAAGTGGACCGCCCAGGACAACACCACGCTGCTGCCGCCCGCGCACACCTTCGACACGCTGACCGCCGACGCCGTGGGGGGCCTCTACTTCTCGTTCGAGAAGTACGGCGTACAGGCCGCGACGGCCGCGTTTGCCAGTGGCGCCGACCCGTCCGCCAACCACCCGCCGCAGCCCGCCCGGCGCGACCGGCAGTTCGCGGTGGCGACGTACAACGTCGAGAACCTGTACGACTACCGCGACGACCCGTTCGACGGCTGCGACTTCACCGGCAACGCCGGCTGCACAGGGGTCAGCCCGCCGTTCGACTACGTGCCGGCGAGCGAAGCGGAGTACCAGACGCAGCTCGGCGACTTGGCCGACCAGATCACGAACGACCTGCACGCGCCCGACCTGATCCTCGTGCAGGAGGCGGAAGACCAGGACATCTGCTCGGTGTCCGGCGGTTCGCTGGTCTGCGGCGCTGTCGACAACGCCGACGGGGCACCCGACACGCTCCAGGAGCTGGCGCTGCGGATCGCCGCTGACGGTGGCCCGGCGTACACGGCGGCCTACGACCGTGACGGCGCCGACGACCGGGGCATCACGGCCGCGTTCCTCTTCCGCACGGACCGGGTCGCGCTCGCGGCGCCTACCGCCGACGACCCGGTGCTCGGCTCGGCTCCGACGGTGTCGTACCGGGCGGCCGGTGTCGGCTACAACGCCGACGTGCAGAACCCCAAGGCGCTCAACGCCGACCTGCCGTCGGATGTGGACACCTCGACCGGCGTCGACGGCTCTGACGTCTACACCCGGGCTCCGCAGGTCGGCAAGTTCATCCTGGACGGACAGACGACCCTGTGGGCCGTGAGCAACCACTACTCGTCCACGCCGCAGGCCCGCGTCGGCCAGCGCCGAGAGCAGGCCGCCTACGGCGCCGCCATCCTCTCGGCGATCGGCGCCGGGGCGCGCGTCGTGTACGGCGGCGACCTGAATGTCTTCCCACGCCCCGACGACCCGGTGCTGCCGGTCTCAGACCAGCTCGCGCCGCTGTACGACGCCGGGCTGCACAACCTGTGGGAGGATCTGGCGCGGGAGGTGCCCAACTCGGCGTACTCGTACGTCTTCCAGGGCCAGGCGCAGACGCTCGACCACCTCTTCGTGACCGATGCGCTGTACGACCAGCTCGTCCAGATGCGGGCCGCGCACATCAACGCGGACTGGGCCGCCGACCACGCGGGCGACGGCTCGCGCGGCTCCAGCGACCACGATCCCCAGGTGGCCCGCTTCAAGTCCCGCTACTGACCGCCTTCTAACGCCTGATGCCCCTGCCGGTCTCCCGGCGGGGGCATCAGTAGTAATCGGCCGCGCACGGCTGCGGTGAAACGTCTCCGTGTCGTCCCAGTCCTCCATCGGCGTCACGACTCGGCCATCCTGATCGACGACGGCCAGGAAGAGCCCGGCGGCGGCCAGAAGCCGCTCCAGCACGTCGACGCTGGGCACCATGACGCCCGCCTCCACCTTGCCCACCGTCGAGGGTGCGACCTTCGCGGACCGGGCCATCTGCCGCTGGCTCAGGTCAGCGAGCCGGCGGGCTCGCCGCACCAGGCCCGCCACCGGGTACTGCCCCACGCGAAGCTCGGGCGGCGGCGGATCCAACGCGGAGGGCATGCGCTCAGGTTGCCAGCGGTCCCCCACAGCCCTCAATGGCTGTGGAAAAGGTTGTGGATAACCCCGCCGGCGGGGGCCAAGAGCGAAGGTCAAAAGCGCAAGTCAGTAGCGGGCGCGCAACAGGCGGGCGGCCTCGACGGCCCAGTAGGTCAGGATGACCTGGGCGCCGGCACGGCGGATCGACGTCAGCGTCTCCAGGATCGCTGCGTCACGGTTGAGCCAGCCGTTGGCGGCCGCCGCCTCGACCATCGCGTACTCGCCGGAGATCTGGTACGCCGCCACCGGAATGTCGACGGCCTGGCGGACCGCGGAGACCACGTCGAGGTACGGCAGGGCGGGCTTGACCATGACGATGTCGGCGCCCTCGGCCACGTCGAGCGCCACCTCGCGCAGCGCCTCGCGCAGGTTGGGCGGGTCCTGCTGGTAGGTGCGGCGGTCGCCGACCAGCGACGACTCCACGGCCTCGCGGAAGGGCCCGTAGAAAACGGACGCGTACTTGACCGCGTACGCCAGGATCGCCACATCGGCGTATCCGGCCGCGTCGAGCGCTCGGCGGACCACGCCGACCTGGCCATCCATCATCCCGGACGGTCCCACGACGCCAGCGCCAGCGGCCGCCTGCGCCACGGCCATCTCCGCGTACGCGGCCAGCGTGGCGTCGTTGTCCACAGTGCCGTCGGGCGCGAGCAGTCCACAGTGCCCGTGCGAGGTGAACTCGTCGAGGCACAGGTCGCTCATCACGACCGTCGCGTCGCCGACCTCTGACACCACATCTCGAATCGCGACGTTCAGGATGCCGTTCGGGTCAATCCCGCCGGAGCCGGCGGGGTCCTTGGAGGCCGGTACGCCGAACAGCATGATGCCGCCGATGCCCGCCTGTGCGGCCTCGACGACCGCCTTGCGCAGCGAGTCGCGGGAGTGCTGCACGACGCCCGGCATCGTGCCGATCGGTCGCGGCTCCGCCAACCCTTCCTTGACGAACATCGGCAGGATCAGCTCGGAGGGCGCCACCTTGGTCTCTTCGACCAGCCGCCGCATCGCCGGCGTGCGGCGCAGGCGGCGGGGTCGCACATCCGGATAGGTCATCAGCGGAACCTCAGGGCGGTGGGTCCTTGGACCTTCGAGCCGCGGCGCTGCTTGGCCGGCATGGCGGCCAGCTTCTCGCGCAGCTCGACGGCGTACGTGGCCAGCGCCTCGACCAGGTCGGGCACCGAGGAGTGGCCGGGCTGAACGTCGACCCGCAGCCCGAATTCGTTGGCCGTCTCGGCCGTCTTCGGGCCGATCACGGCGACCACGGTGCGGGCGTGCGGCTTGCCTGCGATACCGACCAGGTTACGCACAGTCGAGGAGGACGTGAAGAGCACCGCATCGAAGCCGCCCGATTTGATCGCGTCCCGGATCTCGGCCGGCGGCGGGGCCGCGCGGACGGTCCGGTACGCCGTCACGTCGTCGACCTCCCAACCGCGCTCGATGAGCCCGGCGGCGAGCGTCTCGGTGGCGATGTCGGCGCGCGGCAGCAGCACCCGGCCCACCGGGTCGAGCACCTCGTCGTGTGGCGAGAACTCGGCCAGCAGGCCCTCGCTGGACTGCTCACCGGCGGGGACCAGCTCCGGCTGGATACCGAACGCGCGCACCGCGTTCGCGGTCGCCTCGCCGATACAGGCGATCTTGACGCCGCCGAAGTGGCGTGCGTCGAGCCCGTGCTCGCCGAACTTCTCCCACACCGCGCGGACCGCGTTGACCGAGGTGAAGACCACCCAGGCGTACCGGCCGTCGACCAGGCCCTTGACCGCACGCTCCATCTGGGCCGGCGTGCGCGGCGGCTCGACGGCGATGGTCGGCACCTCGCAGGGGATCGCGCCGTAGGCACGGAGCTGCTCGCTCATCACCCCGGCCTGCTCCTTCGTGCGCGGCACGAGCACCTTCCACCCGTACAGCGGACGGTTTTCCCACCAGCTCAGCTTGTCGCGGTGGGTGACGCCCACGCCGAGGGTGAGCACGACCCGGCCGGTGAAGCCGAGCGCCGCCGCGACGAAGCTGTCGACGGTCGACGTGGTGGTGTACTGCGTCTCGCCGGTGCCGTCGCCGGTCACGGCGACCGCCGTGGTGCCGTCGACGCCGGCCGCGAGCAGCCCGTCGCGGACGGCGGCCAGGTCGCCCGCGTCGATCGCGAGCGCCAGCGAACCGCGGGAGATGGCGGCGCCGAGCGCCTCGAAGTCGACGGTAGACACGTCATCGACGTCGGCGGCGGTGCGCAGCCCGGGCAGTGGCACCCCGGCATACGTGGACACGCCCTCGGCCTGGCTCACGCCGGGCACGACCTCGAAGTGCACGGCGGTGCGCGCGACCGCCTGCACCTCCTTGATCACCGCATCGTGCCCGAACGGGTCACCGGCGACGAGGTGTACCGCGTGCTGGCCGGAGCGGGCCGCGGAGATCAGCACCTTGGCGACGTCGCCGGGTGCCCCCTCGGCCGGGGTGAACTGGGTGTCGTGCTTAGCCTCGGCACGGATCGCGTCGAGCAGCGCCTCGGCGACGCTACGGTCGTAGATGACCTGGTCGGCGTCGACCAGTGCGTCGTGCGCCCGGCGGGTCAGCAGGCCTGGGTCGCCGGGACCGGCCCCGACGAACGCGATGCGGCCTGCGGGCTTACGGGTGCGGGTCATTCTGTGCTCCCAATAGGGTGTCGGCGCCGGCGTCGAGGAGATCGGCGGCCAGCCTCTTGCCGATCTCCGCCGCGTCGGCGGGCGTACCGGTGCGCGACAGCCGGATGTCACGAGAGCCATCCGTGCTGATCACCGCACCGCGCAAGTAGATCTCATCGCCGTCGTCGCCCTCGGCGACTTCGGCGAAGGCGGCCACCGGGGCACTGCACCCGGCCTCGAGGGTGGCCAGCATCGCCCGTTCCGCGATGACCGCGGCGCGCGTCGATGCGTGGTCGAGCCTCCCCAACAGCTCGACCAGGTCATGGTCGTCAGCCCGGCACTCCACGGCCAGCGCACCCTGCGCGGGGGCTGGCAGCATCAGCATCGGGTCGAGGGTCTCGGTGATCTCGTCGGTGCGACCGAGGCGGGCGATGCCGGCGCGGGCCAGCACCACGGCATCGAGCTCGCCGTCGTACACCTTGCGCAGCCGGGTGTCGACGTTGCCCCGGATCGGCACCACCTCGAGCTGCAGCCCGAGCGCGTGGAGCTGGGCGATCCGGCGCAGCGCGCCGGTGCCCACCCGAGCGCCGGGCGGCAGCTCCGCGAGCGTGCGGCCACCGCCGGCCACGAGCGCGTCGCGCGGGTCTTCCCGAGGCGGTACCGCGGCCACGTGCAGCCCGTCCTGTGGCGCGGTAGGCAGGTCCTTGTACGAGTGAACGGCGAAGTCGATCTCCTTGGCGACCAGCGCGTCGCGCAGGGCGGAGACGAACACGCCCACGCCGAGCCGCTGCACCGGCGCCGAGGAGCGGTCACCCGCCGTCACGATCTGGACGAGCTGCACGTCTCGCCCGGTCGCGGCGCGCACCGCGTCGGCGACGTGCTGAGACTGGGCCAGGGCCAGCGCGCTGCCGCGCGTGCCGAGCCGGAGTGTCACCTGTCGCCCCCGATCTCGGGCACGGCGTCGGCCTGCGCGGTGTGCGGCACGTCGAGGTCGAAGAGCTCCCGCAGTAGAGCCGCGTATTGGTCACCACCCGGCTCGGCGGCGAGCTGGCGCACCCGTACGGTCGGCGAGTGCAGGAGCCGCTGCACCACTCGGTGGACGGTGTGCGCGACGTCGGCGCGCTGCTCGTCGGTGAGGTCCGGCCGGCGCTGGGCGAGCCGGCGCAGCTCGACGCTCACCACGTCGTCGGCTCGGCTGCGCAGAGCGGCGACGGTCGGCGCGACCTCGGAGCCGCGCAGCCAGGTGAGGAACGCCTCGACCTCGGTGGTGACGATCTCCTCGACGGCGGCCTGGTCGACGGCGGCCGGACCGGAGCGCAGCGTGTGCGCGAGGCGGTCGATGTCGACGACCACGACACCGGGCAGGTCGGCAGCGGCAGGCTCGACGTCACGCGGCACCGCCAGGTCGAGGATGATCAGCGGCCGGTCGCGCCCTTCGACGGCACGGGCGATCACGTCGCGGCTCAGCAGATGCTCGGTGGAGGCGGTGGCGGTGGCCACGAGATCGGCGCCGGCCAGCGCGGCGGGCAGGTCGTCGAACGGCACCGCGTGCGCACCGTACGCCGCGGCGAGCCGCTCGGCCCGGTCGGCGCCCCGGTTGGTCACGGAAAGCGGCCCGGCGCCCGCCCGGGAGAGGGTGGCCAGCGACAGCGCGCCCATCGCACCGGCGCCCACCACAAGGGCTGGCCGCCCCGCCAGGCTGGCCGGGTGGTCGTGCTCGCAGCCGGCGTCGAGCAGGCAGTCGTGGCTACCGTCGAGGACCGACCCGGCGACGGCGAGCGCGGCCGTTACGACGCTCTGGCCAGCCCTGTCGATGCCGGTCTCGGTGTGTGCGCGCTTGCCGACCCGCAGCGCCTGCTGCATCAGCTCGTGCAGCAGCCGCCCTGCCGTGTCGCGCTCGGTCGCGGCGTGGTACGCGTCACGGAGCTGGCCCAGGATCTGCGCCTCGCCGACGACCATCGACTCCAGCCCGGCGGCGACCCGGAAGGTGTGCTCGACCGCCGCGGCGTCGTAGTGCACGTACAGGTGGCTGGCCAGCTCGTTCGGTGTGCAGCCGGCGCGGGCGGCGAGGATGCCGCAGATCTCGGCGAGCCCGCCGTGGAAGGCACCGACCGCCGCGTACACCTCGACGCGGTTGCAGGTGGACAGGACGACGGCCTCGCTGACGTACTGCTGGGAGACCAGCCGGTCGAGGGTGCCGCCGAGGTCGGCGGGCGCCACCGTCAGCCGCTCCAGCACAGCGACCGGGGCCGTGCGGTGGGACGCGCCAACGACAAGCAACGTCATGAACCGACCGCCTCCTCGGTGCCTGTCGCCGCGAGCCCGCCCGGCAGCGCGGTGAGGCCGCCAGCCGCCGGCAACGCGATCAGCGACGCCTTGCGGTGCTCGTGGAACGAGAGTATTTGCAGCTCGATGGCCAGGTCGACCTTGCGCACGTCGACACCGTCCGGTACCGAGAGTACGCAGGGAGCGAAGTTGAGGATGCTCGTCACGCCGGCAGCGACCAGGCGATCGGCGACGCTCTGCGCGGCCGTGGCGGGTGTGGCGATCACGCCGATCGCGATCGACTCGGCCTCGGCGATCTCCGGAAGCTCGTCGATGTGCCGCACGACCAGGCCATTGATGTGCTCGCCGACGCGCCCGGGGTCCGCGTCGAAGAGTGCGGCGATGCGGAACCCGCGGCTGCCGAAGCCGGCGTATCCCGCCAGGGCGTGACCAAGATTACCCACGCCGACCAGGGCGACCGCCCTGCGGTGGGTGAGCCCCAGCACGTACTCGATCTGGTCGATCAAGAGTGCGACGTCGTAGCCCACCCCGCGCGTGCCGTAGGAACCGAGGTGCGACAGGTCCTTGCGGAGCTTGGCCGAGTTGACCCCGGCGGCGGCCGCCAGGGCCTCGCTGGACACCGTGTCGTTACCGGACTCCGCGAGATGATGCAGTGCACGCAGGTACTCGGGGAGCCGGGCGACCGTCGCTTCCGGAAGATCCGGGAGGGCAGGGACCTGCTGACTCATGTGTCTCCGTGCTCGTGGGGGCCCCACTGTCGACAACCAGGGCCGGTTGTGCTAGCGGGTCGCTACGGGTAAACAGAGTAGGCGCTTGTGAAGTCGTGCACAAATCGCGATCTTGATCGATCACCCATCGGAGATCGACTCCCAGTAGGGCCAGCCCTACCGTGAAGATGCCAGCCGACGGGATGGGAGCGAACCCGGCCGATGCCTAGCGTCGATGACATGACCACGACCACCGCCTCAGCGAACGCCGGCGTCGAGCCGTACCCGCACCCTGGCATGTTTCGACAGCTCATGACCGACTCCGGCTACGTCATCACCAATTTTCCTCTCGCGGTGGCCGGTTTCATAGTGGTGGTGGTCGGCTTCGCCCTGGGCGTCGGCCTCGGCGTCACGCTCATTGGCCTCCCGATCCTGGTCGGCGCCCTGCTGATCGCCCGCGCCTTCGCCGACATCGAACGGCTCCGGATGCCAGCCGTCCTTCGCCAGCCCCGGATTCGCCCGCAGTACAAGATCGCCAATCCGGACGCGAACATCTGGCGCCGCGTCGTGACACCCATCACCGATACGCAGTCATGGCTAGACCTCGCCCACGCGGTCGTGCGCCTTCCCATCAGCGTCTTCGCGTTCGTGGTCACCATGACCTGGTGGGCGGGCGCGGTGGGCGGCTCCCTGTACTGGGCGTACGACTGGGCGCTCCCCCGTGGCAGCGAGGATGAAGATCTTCCCCAGCTTCTCGGCCTCGGCGACTCGACGGGCGCCCGGATCGGCCTGCACACGGCCATGGGGCTGTTCTTCCTGATCACCCTGCCCGTCGTGGTACGAGGCTGCGCGGCTCTGGAGGCCTCGCTCGGCCGCGCGCTGCTCACCGGCATGGCCGAGATGCGCAACCGGATCACCGTGCTGGAGGAGCAGAAGCGCGCGGCGGTGTCCGCCGAGGCGACCGCCCTGCGCCGGCTGGAACGCGACATCCACGACGGCCCCCAGCAGCGCCTCGTCCGGCTGGCGATGGACCTGGGCCGGGCACAGCAGCAGCTCGACACCGACCCGGAGGCGGTCCGGCGCACGCTCGACGAGGCCCTCACACAGACCCGCGACACGCTCAATGAGCTGCGGGCCCTCTCGCGCGGCATCGCACCGCCGATCCTGGTCGACCGTGGCCTGCCCAGCGCGCTGGCAGCGCTCGCCGGCCGTGGCGTCGTACCGATCGACCTGACCGTCGACAACACCCTCGGCACCCCGGGCGGCCGCCTCGATCCGGCCCTGGAGAACGCGGCGTACTTCGTGGTTGCCGAGGCGCTGACCAACGTTGCCAAGCACAGCCGGGCGACCGAGTGCTGGGTCAGCGTCAAGCGCACCGGCGACCGCCTGGCGATCGCGGTGATCGACGACGGCGAGGGCGGCGCCCACGTCTCCAAGGGTCACGGGCTGGCCGGTATCGCCGACCGTATCCGCGCCGCCGGCGGTGCGCTCGAAGTGGTCAGCCCGGTGGGTGGCCCGACGGAGATCAAGGCCGAGCTTCCGTGCTAGACAACAGCATGCGCGTGGTGATCGCCGATGACGCGGTGCTCCTCAGGGAGGGCCTCGTCAGGCTGCTGACCGAGCAGGGACACGATGTGGTCGCGGCGGTGGGCGACGGCGACAGCCTGGTCACCGCGATCGAGGAGCACAGGCCCGACATCTCGATCGTCGACGTGCGGATGCCCCCGTCGCACACCGACGAAGGGCTGCGCGCCGCCGTGACCGCCCGCGAACGGGTGCCCCGCACACCGATCCTCGTGCTCTCCCAATACGTCGAGGTGTCGTACGCGGACGACCTGCTGGCCGACCGCGCCGGCGCGGTTGGATACCTGCTCAAGGACCGGGTGGCCGCGATCACCGAGTTTCTCGACGCGATCGACCGGGTGGCGAGCGGCGGGACCGTGCTCGACCCGGAGGTGGTGAGCCAGCTTCTGGTGCGCCGCCGCCGCGACGACCCGCTACGTGAGCTGACCCCGCGCGAGCGCGAGGTGCTGTCGCTGATGGCGGAGGGCCGGTCGAACACCGCGATCGCCCGGACGCTGGTGGTGAGCGACGGCGCGGTCGAGAAGCACGTGCGCAACATCTTCACCAAGCTCCAGCTCCCCCCGGACGAGGAGCAGCACCGCCGCGTGCTGGCCGTGCTGGCGTACCTACGCGGCTGACGCCAGGGCCACCGCTTCGGTCAAGGTGTCGGCGACCGGCACGCCAACCGCGCGCAATCGCTCCGGATCGGTGAACCCGCCGGTGTAGAGCACGCACGCGGCACCGACAGAAGCGGCGGCGTGCGCGTCGTCGACCGAGTCGCCGATCAGCACCACCGACTCGCCCGCGATGCCCAGCTCTACCAGGTGTCGCTGGAGATGGCCGGCCTTGAGGTCACCGCCGACGGTGCTCCGCAACCCGTCGACCCGGTTGAACATCGGGGTCAGGCCGTACGTCTCGATCGTCGGCACGAGCTCTTCGTGGAACCACATGGACAGCAGCGACTGCGTGCCCGCCCAGGCCCGCATCGCGGTCAACGCGTCGGCGGTCAGGCCGCAGGTGGCGAGGCCCATGCGGTAACTCTCGTGAAAGATCTTGTCGAGCCGCGCGAACTCGACCTCGTCGACCGGCCGCCCCAGCGCCCCGATGTAGTAGTCGACCACCGGGCGCCGGAAGTCGCGGCGATGCTCGTCGGGCGTGACCACCGGCCCTTCGACGCTCGCGAACGCCGCATTCGTCGCGGAGACGACAAGGGACAGATCGTCGAGCAGTGTGCCGTTCCAGTCCCAGACAAGGTGCTCACGAGTCACTTGCTCAGGTCCCGGATCAGTCGCTGCTCCTCGACCCGCCAGAAGCCGTGCTCCTTGCCGTCGAGCAGCGTCACGGGCACCCGGTCGCCGTACTCCGCCTCCAGCTCCCGGTCACCCGTGAGGTCGACCTCGACCCATTGCGTCCCGGTCTGTGTGGCCACCCGCTCGATCGCCTCTTTGGCGACGTCGCACAAGTGGCACCCGGGTCGGGTGATCAAGGTGAGGCGTGGTTCAGACACGACCATGCTCCGATCTCAGCAGTGTCTTCCGAACCTTACCTGTGGGCGAATGCGGCAGTTCTTCGACGAACTCCACCGCGGTCGGGCACTTGAACCGAGCCAGGTTGCGCTCGCAGTGCCGCAGCAGATCGTCGACCGTCGGATCGGCGCCGGGCGCCCGCACGACGTACGCCCGGACGGTCTGGCCGGTGTACGGGTGCGGCGCGCCGATCACCGCCGCCTCGGCGACGGCCGGGTGCGCGGCGAGCACCTGCTCGACCTCGTGCGGATACACGTTGAAGCCGCTGACCAGGATCAGCTCGCCGAGCCGGTCGACCAGGAAGAGGTCGCCGTCCGCGTCGGCGTACGCGACGTCACCCGTGGCCCACCAGCCGTCCCCGTCCGGCCCGTCCCGCCCGTCCGGCCAGTACCCGGAGAAGAGGTTGGCGCCGCGCACGACGATCTCGCCGGGGTCGGTGCCCGGCGACTCCAATTCGAGCTCCAGCTCGTCTTCGGCCTCGGGGTCCACCGTGCCGTCGTGCCAGAGGTTTTCCCCGCCCGCGCCGACCAGCCGCAGCTCGACACCGGGGATCGGCCGCCCGATCGAACCCACCTTCGGCACCGGGCTCACCAGCGTCGACGTCAAAACGGGCGCGGTCTCGGTCAGCCCGTAGCCCACGAACACCGGGTGCCGGGTCGCCTCGGTGAACCGGGATGCCGTGGACGCCTCCAGCGGCGCCGCCCCGCACGCCGCGAAGCGCACCGACTCCATCGACTCACCCAGGTCGGGCAGCAGCGACCACCCGACGTACATCGACGGCACACCGATCACGGCCGTGACGTGCGTGCGGGCGATGATCTCCAGGGATGCCGCCGGGTCGAAACGCTCCATCAGCACGCCGCACGCCCCGTGGAACGCCACCGCACCCAGGCCGGAGTTCAACCCGTACGCGTGGAAAAGCGGCACCGCGAGCAGCAACACGTCGTCGGGGCCGACCACGGTCGGCGCCACGCGCGCGACCTGCTCATGGTTTGCGATCAGGGCGCGGTGCGACAGCATGGCGCCCTTTGGGCGCCCCTCGGTGCCGGACGTATAGAGCAGCACGGCCAGGTCGTCACCGCCAGCCTCGCGCGCTGGTGCGGCATCACGCCAGTCCGACACGCTCGTTCGTACCGTCGACAACGCCGGCAGTTCCCCGTGGATACCGCCCACGGTCTCCTGAACCTGCTCACCGCAGAGCAGGATGGCGGCCGCCGAGTCGGCGAGCACATGTCGCAGTTCCCGCGCGGTGAATTCCGGATTGACCGGCACGGCCACCAGTCCGGCGCGCAAGGCACCGAAGAACGCGACCGCGAAATCTGGGGTATTCGGCAACGCGATCGCCACGCGGGCGGGATGCCCTGCGGTCGGCGCCGGCGCGAGCGCGGCCAGCCCACGAGCCGCCACGTCGATCCGCGCGTCGAGATCGCCCCAGGTCACGACCTGGTCGTGCCAGATCAACGCTGGGCGCTCGGGGCCCGCCTCGGCAGCCCGGCGGACGTAGCCAGACAAGTTCGGGGGTGCTTGCACCGTCACAGGGTAATGTGACCCAGCCCATTCGGGCGTGTCGCGGTGCCACCCGTGTTGTTCCCCCGAACGAGGTCTCATCTAGGCGAAACCGCCTGTCGGGAAGGCGACGACGCACAGTGTGTGCGACTTATCCCGCCACGATCCGCAAATAATTCCGCTCTGTGTAACGGACTCCGCACACGTGGGTGATGTTGGCCCTATTATCTCTGGGTCGGCTCACCCCTTTTGCCGTGAGTCGACACCCCTCACCCCGAGGAGGCCGCTGTGCCCGATAACGCACCGCAACAGCACCTCACGGGTGTGTGTCGCCAAATGGCATGCCCCGTGAAGGCAGGCACACACCCGTTGATGACGCTGTGCGCGGATACGGAGGAGGGGCAGTGACGGCATACGTGTACGCCGGCCGGCTAGTGAGCCGCGAGGAACGCGCCGCGCGAATTGCGCTCGCCGACGGCCTCCGCGCGCTGCGCCACGTCATGAAGAACGACATGGACACCCGGCGCACGCGCAACCGCCCGCCCCTCAATGAGGTCCCCGGCCGGCACACGCCCTCGGGCACCAATGCCAAGCCGATGCGCGGCGGCGTCTCCACGCCCGGGCGGCCCACCATGCCCGCGCAGCCGGCTCCCGGGCACAACCCGGCCGACCCCGGCACGCGCACCACCGACTCCGACACGGCCGTACTGCCGGTCGTGCGCCCCGCCGACTCCGCCGGCACGGGCAACGGCGCCCCCACCAGGTACCCGGATCGCCCGGACCCCTCTGACGCGGCGGCCGAGGTGTGGGCGCTGGTCGAGCGTGCCCAAGCAGGCGAGGCCGAGGCGTTCGGGCTGATCTACGACCGGTACGTCGACACCGTGTTCCGGTTCGTCTACTTCCGGGTCGGCAACCGGCAACTCGCCGAAGACCTGACCTCCGACACGTTCCTGCGCGCCCTCAAGCGCATCGGCTCCTTCACCTGGCAGGGCCGTGACCTCGGCGCCTGGCTGGTGACCATCGCACGCAACCTGGTCGCCGACCACTTCAAGTCCGGCCGGTACCGCCTGGAGGTCACGACGGGTGACGTACTGGACGCGGATCGCGAAGATCGCGGGCCGGAGGGCAGCCCCGAGGCCGCCGTCGTCGACCACATCACCAACGTCGCCCTGCTCACCGCCGTCAAGCAGCTCAACCCCGAGCAGCAGGAGTGCATCGTGCTGCGCTTCCTGCAGGGCTTCTCGGTCGCCGAGACCGCCAAAGCAATGGGGAAAAACGAGGGCGCGATCAAGGCTCTCCAATACCGTGCGGTGCGCGCCCTCGCCCGGCTGCTGCCCGACGGGTTTCAGCCGTGACGCCGATCACGGTTGGTAATTGTCTGACGGTCAAGCCCGTAACCCATCATCCCGGAAGCGCGTTTGTCAGGATGCGACCGGCGACGGCCCTGGCCTCCCCCCTGGCTCGATCCCAGGATTCCGCTGCCGTCGCCCCGGCCGGCGAGGACGCCGGCCGCGCAGTCGTGACCAGCGAAGGGAGGTGCCCGCGGTGACCATGAATGTCTTCAACCGCCGGCGCGCCGAGCGCTTCGCGCAGCTCCTGGACGAAACCAACGGCGTCGAGAACGCCGACGGCGAGCTCGCCGGGTTCGTCGCGGTGCGCGATCGGCTGACCGCACTCCAGCCGTCCGTCGAGATCGATCCGGAGTTCCGCACCGGCCTGCGCGCCATGCTGGTTGCCACGGCCGAACGCGACGGCATCGGCAGCACCGCGGTCGAGCCCGAAGAGCAGGAGTCCCGGCAGCAGCGTCGTGCCGTCTGGCGCCGGCGCGCGCCAAGGCTGGTGATCGTTGGGGTGGCCGTCGGCATCGTGACCGTCTCCGGCGCCTCGGCGGCCAGCGAGCAGGCGATGCCCGGCGATGCGCTGTACGGCGTCAAGCGGTCGACGGAGCGCACGCAGCTCGCGCTCGCCCGCTCCGACGTGACGCGTGGCCAGCTACTGCTCAGCTTCGCCCGCACGCGCGTCGCGGAGGCCGCGGCCGTAAGTGGCGATTCTTCCAGCTTCGCTGGCGCGCTCGGCGACATGGACGCCGACACCCGCGACGGCGTGAAGTTGCTGACCACGTCGGCTGTGCAACGCGGCGACGTGGTGGCGCTCGACGCGATCGACACGTTCGTCAGCCAGCAGCGCGCCGACCTCACCGGGATGCTCTCGACCGCCTCCGGCGCCGAGCGTGAGCGGGCCGTGTCGTCGCTCGACCTGCTCGGCGACGTGAGCCAGCGCTCCAAGGGCCTGCGCACCACGCTCTCCTGCGGCGCGGCGGCCAGCGGAGAGGCTGATGGGCTCGGCCCGAAGCCGGCGTCCTGCGTGTCCGCGTCCGGCTCCGGCAACGGCGAGACCGGCCAAGGCTCCCAGACCGGCGAGCGAGACAGCGGACAGACGGCACCCGGCCGCACCGAGAACGACCCGTCCACGGCACCGGGAGCCGGGCCGTCGGAGCCTGGGGCGACGCCGTCCGGCTCCGCGCCGGCGCAGCCCAACCCCAGCCCGTCCGCGTCCGATGAGGGCGGCATCATCGACGGGCTCGGCCGGATTCTCGACGACCTTCTCGGCTGACCGTTCGGCGCGATTCAGGGGCCGTCCATCTGGACGGCCCCTGATCAATATCGAACTGACACAGCCTTGCCCGCTACCCTCGCATGAGAGCGACGCAGAGGGAGGTTCGCGCGTGCCCCGCATTCGCAGGGCTGCCGGTAACCACAAGGTGACCGTCAGCACCGACGCGCACGGACACACCGCAGGCTGGGCCGCGACCGACCTGGAAGCGGCCCTCACCGTGCCGCCCGACCAGTCCGCCGCCGCGTTCTTCGACGTCGACAACACGATGATGCAGGGCGCCTCGATCTACTGGTTCGCCCGCGGGCTGGCCGCACGCAAGTACCTGACCACAGGCGACCTCGTCCGGTATGGGTGGCAGCAGGCCAAGTTCCGCCTGATGGCCCGGGAAAACCACGGCCAGATGTCGCAGGCCAAGAACGCGGCGCTCGCGTTCGTCGAGGGCTGGCTCGTCGAGGACATGGAACGGCTCAGCGAGGAGATCTTCGACGAGCTGATGGCCGAACGCATCTGGACCGGCACGCGTGCCCTCGCACAGCTACACCTTGACGCCGGTCAGCGGGTCTGGCTCGTCACCGCCGCCCCGGTCGAGCTCGGCCGGGTTATCGCCCAGCGGCTCGGCCTCACCGGCGCGATCGGCACCGTCGCCGAGGTGCGCGACGGCGCGTACACCGGCCGCCTCGTCGGCGACCTCATGCACGGCCCGGCCAAGGCCGACGCGATCGCCCAGCTCGCCGCGGTGGAAGGCCTCGACCTGAGCCGCTGCACGGCATACAGCGACTCCTCCAACGACATCCCGATGCTCTCGGCGGTCGGGCACGCTGTCGCCGTCAATCCGGACACAGCGCTGCGCGCCGAGGCCCGCACGCGTGGCTGGGACGTGCGCGACTTCCGCACCGGGCGCAAGGCCGCCAAGATCGCGGTACCCGCGACGCTGGCGACCGGCGTGCTCGCTGGCGCGATCACCGCTGGCCTGGCGATGCGCCGACGAAGGTCCCGCCCGTGACCCTGGTCTCCGGACCACAGGTGGCCACCCCACCGGCACCAAGGCGATCCCGCGCGCCGCTCGGCGGGGTGATCGCCTTGGCGGCCGCGCTCGCCGCTGCCGGTACCCTGCTCGCGCTCTCGCCGAACGGCTCCGAGCCGGCCGGGTCAGCGCAGATCCGCACGGTCGACCAGGTCTGGCCGGACGCGACGCGCGCCAGCATCCCCGGCGTACTGCCCGACGGCGCGCCCTACAGCCCGGCGTACCTGCTGGACGCGGGCACCTCCATCGGCACCGCCACCGACCCGGGCGGCACAGTGCTCCGGCTGGTACTGCGCGACGCCGCCGGGGCGGTACGCGAGCTGCGCCGGCTGCCGGTCGGTGGGAGCCCCCAGTTCAGCGGCTTCACCCGGGCGGGCGACGAGCTGGCCTGGGCCGAGTCGGTCACCACGGACGCCGGCGCGGCTCGCACCGAGATGTGGACCGCCAACGTGACGGGTGGCGCGCCCCGCAAGATCACAGGCGACACGGGTGACGTGGTCTTCTTCAACTCCCAGTACGACATGGTGATCGACGCCGGCCGCCTGTACTGGGTATCCGTCGCGCCCGGCCAGGACCAGGTCACCGAGGTGCGTTCGGCGAGACTGGCCGGCGGCGAGGTCACGGTGCGCACCCAGCCGGGCGCGTGGGCACTGTCGGCATGGCCGTGGCTGGTCAGCGCGGGCAGCGGGCAGAGCGGCCCGGTCGAGCTGCGCGACCTCGGCACGGGCAAGGTCACCACGGTCGCGGCCGCCGCCACCGAGCTGGTCACATGCAGTCCCGCCTGGTGCCGGGTGCTCGTACTCGCGGGCAACGGCCCGGCCCGCATCGACCTGATACGCCCCGACGGCACCGACCGGCGGCCGGTAGCGGACGGCGCGGCAACGGCGTCGGTGATCGACGTGGCGCTGCTCGACCGCTTCGAGGTCCTGTCACAGGGCACCGACCTGACCACACAGCGCCTACTCCTCTACGACCTACGCTCAGGCGCCAGCGCGGTGGTAGCGGACGACGCCGGAATGGTCCTGAGCCGCGGCGGCCTGCTGTGGTGGTCAAGGGGCAACCCACAAACCCCCGAGTGGCAAACCCTAGACCTCCGCTCCCTCCCGTAACCCCCCGCCGCCCGGCCTTTCGGCCGCCGCGCCCGGCCTTCCCGCCGCCCGGCCGCCGCGCCCGCCCCTTCTGCCGACGATCAAGGGCAAATGCTCGTGGTTGGATCTCGTTTCCACGTGCATTCGCCCTTGATCCATGCGATTGCCCTTGATCGGCGTCCGCCGAGGAGGCGGACCGCAGCCCGCGCCGGGCCAGCCCGGCGCGATCGCCGGGTTGACCCCCGGCGGGGAACCCCCGTGCGCCCAGTGTCACCGCCCCCG
>NZ_JAIBNX010000042.1:0-2871 GCF_026130045.1 Micromonospora sp. CPCC 205371 | reverse complement strand
CCCGGGCCGGGGCCGCGGGGGCGCGCGCCCCCCCCCCCCGCGCGCCGCCGCGGGGACCGATCGCGGGGTTAACCCCGTGCGGGAACCGCCTGTGCGCCGAGTTTCACCGCCTACGGGCCGAAGGGGTCCGGCCGGCGCTCCAGGAGCTGGTGCAAGGTCTGCTGGATGGTCTCGCGCACCTGGTCGGCCAGGTTGAAGATGACCATCGGGTCGTCGGCGTGCTCGGTCAAATGCGCCGTCGGTATCGGCGGGCAGAACTCGATCAGCCACTTGCTCGGCAGTGGCACCAACCCCAGCGGCCCCAGCCACGGAAACGTCGGCGTGACGGGGAAATACGGCAACTTGAGCAGCCGCGCGAGCGGCTTGATGTCGGCCAGGATCGGATAGATCTCCTCTGCGCCGACGATCGCGACCGGGACGATCGGCGTGCCGGTGCGCAGCGCCGCCGACACGAAGCCACCGCGACCGAAGCGCTGCAGCTTGTACCGATCGCGGTAGTGCTTGCCGACCCCCTTGAAACCCTCGGGGAAGACGCCAACGAGCTCACCGCTGCGCAGCAGCCGCTCGGCATCGGGATTGCAGGCCACCGTGCCGCCCGACTTGCGTGCCAGCTCGGAGAGCACCGGCACGCGGAACACCAGATCGGCGCCCAGCAGCCGCAGGTGCCGGTGGCGAGGGTGCTGGTCGTGCAGCGCCACCGAGAGCATGAGCGCGTCGACCGCCACGGTGCCGGAGTGGTTGCCGACGACGAGCCCGGCGCCCTCCTCGGGCAACTGCTCGACGCCGAAGACCTCCGTGCGGAACCACTCGCGGTACAGCAGTCGCAGCACCGGATGGAAGAGCCCCTCGGTCAGCTCGCGGTCGAAGCCGAACTCGTCCACCTCGTACTGGCCGGAAAGCCTCCGCCGCGCGAACGCCAGCATGCTGGCGACGCGCCGATCCCAGGCGTCGCCGGGCTTGTCCTCGACGGCAGGCTTGGGTGCGTGCCCGTTGCGGCGCGCCGGCCGGTCCAGGTCGTCGGCTGGTGCGGGATCGGGTACAGCGAACCGCTTCTGGTCTTTCACGAACGCTCCTGAGCCGCGGCGCGCACCCGCCGGATGCCGTCGAGGATCGCCTGCTCGGCTGCGGCAAGGTGATCGGGGTTGACCACCCTACGCCCAGCGTGGCCCCGGATGAAGTCGTCGAACGCGGCTTCCGTCGTGCGTGGCTCGAAGCCGTACTCCTGGATCAACCGAGTGGTGTCGACCACCCGGCCGTGGACGAAGAGGTCGAGCTGGTCCAGCCCGTACCGTCCAAACCGCAACCCGCCCGCCAGCATGGCCGCCGCCGACAGTCCCGGCTCCAGCACCGGCACCGCGACCCGGCCGGCGCGGCGGATCGCCTGCGACAGCGTGAGCACGCCCGCACCGGCCACGTTGAACGTGCCAGGGTGGTCTTCTACGACCGACCGGTGCAGCACCTCGAGCGCGTCGTCGACGTGCAGGAACTGCAACCGCGGGTCGCGGCCGAACACCGTCGGCACGACCGGCTGCGCGAAGTACCGCGTGATCGTGGTGTTGGCGCTCGATCCGATGAACGGCGCGAACCGCAGCACTGTCGCGCTGACGTCGGGCCGGCGCCGCCGGAATCCGCGCAGGTATCCCTCGACGTCGAGAATGTCGCGGGCGAACCCGCCACGCGGCACCTGCCGCGGCTCGGTGTCTTCGGTGAAGACTGCTGGGTCGCGGAACGACGCGCCGTACGCAGCCGTCGAGGAGCGCATCACCAACTTGCGCAGCCGCGGCGCCTGCTGGCAGGCAGCGAGCAGCTGCATCGTGCCGATGACGTTCTGCTCCTTCATCGCCGCCCGTCCGCCCTGCTGCTCAGGGGCGGTGACGAGCGCCAGGTGCACGACGCACTCGGCATCGAGCTCGGCCAGCACGGAACCGGCCGACGTGGCCTCGACCGGGATGTGCTCGACGTCGCCCAATAGCTCGGCCAGCTCAGCCGGCGGCTGGTTAGGGTCGAGCCCCACCACGCGACCGACGCGTTTGTCGGCCGCGAGGCGGGCAGCGACATGCGCGCCGAGGTACCGGCTTACGCCGGTCACCACGACGACACTCACGGCGGCGGTCACCGCCACCTCACGTTTCGGTCCACGTCCGGCCGAGAGGACCGGACGCCGCTACTTGCCGAGACGGCGACGCTGGACGCGGGTCTTGCGCAGCAGCTTGCGGTGCTTCTTCTTGGCCATGCGCTTGCGGCGCTTCTTGACCACCGAGCCCATACGATCGCCCTTCCATTTCCCTTGCGATTCTCGCCTGGTGACGACAGCCAACCAGGGTAGCCCGTGCTAGGCGGACTCCTGGAACGCCCCCCGGAGATATTCGTGGACCGCATGCTCGGGCACGCGGAACGACCGGCCAACGCGGACCGCGGTCAGCTCACCGGAGTGCACCAGTCGGTAAACGGTCATCTTCGAAACTCGCATGAGCGTCGCCACCTCTGCGACGGTCAGGAATTTGACCTCCGACAGCCTGCCCTCGGACTGTGGTGATCCTGCCATGGCTCACCAACCCATCCCATCCCCGGCGCGTGCCGCCCGGCGGGTCGGTCCCCGTCGCAGCGGGCAACGCGCGTGTAACTAGTACGGTACCGGGACGCCTGTGACCGACGCGATCCCTTCGGCCAAGTGATCATGATCAGTCAAGCCAACACGCCGCAGTCCTCCCGTTTTCCCCCCAAAGAGCGACCCCCTCTCACCCCCTCCTACCCGCCGATCAAGGGCGAATGCACGTGATTGGATCTCTTTTCCGCGTGCATTCGCCCTTGTTCGACGGCATCGCCCCTGGTCCCGGCATTGGGGCCGCACGCGGCCGCTGCCAGGGAGGC
>NZ_JAIBNX010000419.1 GCF_026130045.1 Micromonospora sp. CPCC 205371 | reverse complement strand
AGCGGGCCCGGGCGGGCGAGCGGGGCCGCGCGGGCGAGACGGCCCGGGCGGGCGAGAGGGGCCCCACGCCCCGCGCGCTGCGCGCGGCGATCAAGGAGATCTCCATCGATCAAGGCCGAATGCACGCGGAATAGAGATCCAACCACGTGCATTCGCCCTTGATCGGCGGACAGAGCCCCATGCGCGGCCCGGCCCCACATGCGGCCCGCCCCCACGTACGGCCCGCCCCCACGCGCGGCCCGGCCCCGTGCGCGGCGGGCGGGAGGTGTTAGCCGTTGGACTCGATGTCGTCGAGGAGGGCCAGCAGAGTACGGATCGGGACGCCGGTGCCGCCCTTGCTCCAGTACCCCGTCGGCTCGCCGGAGTGGTAGCTGGGGCCGGCGATGTCGATGTGCGCCCACGCCACGTCGTCCGCGACGAACTCGCGCAGGAACACGCCGCCCTGAAGCATGTGACCGGCCCGGTCCATGCCCGCGTTGATCTGGGAGATGTCGGCGACGTCCGAGTCCATGCCCTTGCGTACGTCGTCCGGCAGCGGCATCGGCCACATCGACTCGCCGACCCGCTCGCCCGCGAGCTTCACACGGTCGCACATGTCGCGACTGCCCATCACGCCGGCCACGCGCTTGCCGAGCGCCACCACCTGGCCGCCGGTGAGCGTGGACGTCTCCAGCAGGTAGTCGCATCCGTCTTCGCAAGCGCGGGCGATCGCGTCGCCGAGGATCATGCGGCCTTCGGCGTCGGTGTTGAGCACCTCGACGCGCTTGCCGTCGCGCATCGTCACCACGTCGCCGGGCCGGTACGCGCTGCCGGACGCCATGTTTTCCGCCATCGGCACGTATGCGGTGACGGCCACGTTGGGTTTGAGCTCGGCGACGGCGATCATCGTGGCGACGACCGCCGCGGCGCCCGCCATGTCGGACTTCATCTCCCACATGCCCTGCGCCGGCTTGATCGAGACGCCACCGGTGTCGAACGTGATGCCCTTACCCACGAGGGCGACCCGGGTGCGCGGCGACGAAGGCGTGTACGACAGCCGCACGAGCCGCGGGGGAGCGGTCGAGCCGAGCCCGACGGCGAGGATGCCGCCGTACCCGCCGTCGCGCAGGGCATCTTCGTCGAGCACCTCCACCTGCAGGCCGACCTCGCGTGCGGCGCCGGCGACCGCGTCGGCGAACTGCGGGGGCCGCAGCTCGTTCGGCGCGGTGTTGACCCAGTCGCGGGCCAGCGTCACGGCGCGGGCCACCACGCCAGCGCGGGCGATCTCCGCCGCGGCGGTCGTGTCGGAGGCGTCGGGTACGTGTACGGACACCGCACCGACGGGTGCCCGCCGCCCAGGCTGAGGCTTCGTCTTGTACCCGGTGAACCTGTAGGCGCCGAGTAGCGCGCCCTCGGAGACCGCCCGCAGCGCGGCCGGTGCGTCTTCGTCGTCGGGCAGCGGCAGGCTGAGCGCGACCGTGCTCGCGCCGGCGAGCGCGCGCACCGCGGCGCCGGCCCCCCGCCGCAGCGCCTCGGGCGGCGGGGCGGCGGCGGCGGGGTCGGGGCCCGGGGCGACCGCGGGGACCACCGGGGCGGG
>NZ_JAIBNX010000418.1 GCF_026130045.1 Micromonospora sp. CPCC 205371 | reverse complement strand
CTGGGGATTTAAGGATTTTGGCTGGGTTTGGCTTTCGGGTTGGGGCGTTTGGGATGTCCGGTATTGGCTGGTCGGCCCTTCCTGATCACGGGCTGGCGGGCTCGGGGGTGTTTGTTCTTCGATCCTTTGGGCCGGCCGGGGCCGGGCCGGGAGGGTTTGGGTGGCCTGGCTGGGGTGGGCAGGTCGGCGGTAACTAGCCGAAATACCCGCTGGACCCGGCGTGGGCTGAGCCGTCCCGGGTCGGTGGGTTTTTCCCAGGGCAGGCGTAGGTCGACGGCCAGTGGGCGAGCCAGCCGAAGTTGGGTGTAGGCGAACGCGACGATCCAGGACCAGCGTTCGGCCTGGTCGGGGTTGATGGGGGTGTGGCCGGTCCAGAACAGGTCCTGCTTGTCGAACCGGAACCCGTGTTCGCAGGTGAACCGGTGCCGGTAGGCGTCGGCGAGCACCGCGAGGTCGAACGTGTCTGGCGGTCCGGCCCACCACAGCCACCACACCTGCCGGTGCCCGCCGGGGGTGGTCTTCTCCCGGCGGATCAGGGTGCCCTCGACAACGGTGGTGCCTTCCCATTTACGGCGGGGTCGAGGTTCAGGATGCTTGTGGTGCCAGGCCCGGGTCCACACCGTGACCCCGTCCGGGCGGGTGATCTTCTGTTCGGCGTCCGGCTCACCCCAGGTGGCCGGCTCGTCCAACGCGAACCGGTCCCCATGCTTACGCGGCCGGCCGACCTTACCCGCCGGCCGCGGCCCGGGCCGGCCGAAGAACACCCGATCCCCGCGCAGCCGGACCAGGACCTGCGCGGCGTCGGGCCGGTGCTGGGTCAGATAGATCGGGCAATAGCCGACGTCCAGCAGGAACAACACCGGCACCCTCGCCGTCGCCGGCTGCGCGGCCAGCCGCTCGGTCAGGTCGATGATCTGCGCGGCGGCGATCTCGTTAGCGTTCTGAGCAGTGCCGACCCGGCGCACATCCACCGGCGCCACCCACGAATCCTTCACCCCCAACGGCGAACCACCGGTCACCGCGACCTGGACCACCTTCTGCATCGCCCACCCCGGCACCGCCGGCACCCCACCGGCCCGGTCCCGCTCGGCCGCGTACTGCATCCCCACATCCGGCACCACCCGGGTATCCGGACGCGGCAGCTTCGAGGTATCCACCGCGAACATCAACGGCCCGACCACCGGCAGCCGCACAGAGCAGGCCAACAGATCCCGCGCCGCCGCCACGTCGATCTGACCATGCTGCAACGCCTGGTACAGGCTGCCCCAACCACGCCGCGACACCGGCTCGAACATCAACTCCGCCACCGACCGGATCGGCCTGCTCGCCCCCGCCAGCGCATCAACCAACTCAAACAACACGTCCGCCCGCCGGCCGAAACAGCCGTACAACCCGGCCCGGAACCCCACCAGCCCAGCCAGGGCGCTAACCACCCCACCACCCGTATCAGGCACAATAAACCCCGCGGTCGTCTTTGCTGATCAGTTCTTGGTCGAACCGGATCATGCCAAAGACGACCGCTCCTATGTAGACCCCACCCGAACAGAACGCAGATCACAACCGGGTCCTTAAATCCCCAG
>NZ_JAIBNX010000417.1 GCF_026130045.1 Micromonospora sp. CPCC 205371 | reverse complement strand
GGCCCCGTGTCCGCCGCGGCCGCCCCCGACGGCGGCGCCCGCCCGGTGGGGCGGCGCGCAGCCCCGCCGATCAAGGAGATCCGCAAGGATCAAGGGCAAATGCACGCGAAAAAGAGATCGAATCGCGTGCATTTGCCCTTGATCGGCGAAGAGGGGGCGGCGCGGGGGCGGCGCGGGGGCGGCGCGGGGGCGGCGCGGGGGCGGCGCGGGGGCGGCGCGGGGAGAGGGGTGGGAGGGGTGGGAGGGCTCGCTTAGAGTGGCGTGGTGGCGGCGGGAGGGTATCGGCTCGGGATCGACTTCGGCACCTCGAGCACCGTCGCGGTCCTCGCGATTGCCGGTCGGCCGGTCGTACCGTTGCTGTTCGAGTCGTCGCCGCTGCTGTCGTCTGCCGTGGCGGTGCCGGCGGAGGCGGCGCTATCCGATGTCGACCGTCCACTGTTGACCGGCGGAGACGCGGAACGGGCCGCGCTCGCCGACCCGGGTGCCTTTGAGGGTAACCCCAAGCGCCGCGTCGACGACGGTGTGGTGTGGCTCGGCGACCGCGAGGTGGCGGTGCCTGAACTGGTTGCGGCGGTCTTCGCCCGGGTGGCCGCCGAGGCGCGGCGGGTCGCTGGCAGCGCGCCGGACGGCGTGGTGCTCACCCACCCGGTCGCGTGGGGCCGCAGCCGGCTCGACGTGCTCGGCGAGGCGGCCACGCGGGTGGGGCTCACGGGCGTCCGGCTGGTCGCCGAGCCGGTCGCCGCCGCCGCGTACCTCACGGCCGTGCTCGGCCGCCGGGTCCGCACCGGTCACTGCCTGATCGTGTACGACCTTGGGGCGGGCACGTTCGACGTCAGTGTCGTACGGCGTACGACGGGTGGGTTCGACGTGGTGGCCAGCGGCGGCCTCGACGACGTCGGTGGGCTCGACCTGGACGCGGCGGTGGTGGGTCACGTCCGCACGCTGACCGCGAGCGCCGTCGACGCGTGGAGCCGGCTCGACTGGCCGCAGAACTCCACCGATCAGCAGGCGCGGCACCAGCTGTGGCGCGGTGCCAGGGCCGCGAAGGAGCAACTATCTCGGCACGCCAGCGCACCGTTGCACGTGCCGCTGGTCGATGCCGACCTGCACCTGACCCGGGAGGAGTTCGACAAGGCCGCCCGCGAGCCGCTGGGGCGGACCGTCGAGCTGACCCTCCAGGTGCTGCGCGGTTCTGGCGTACCGCCGGAGCAGGTCGACGGGCTGTTCCTGGTGGGAGGGGCGAGCCGCGTCCCCCTGGTGGCGACGCTGCTGCACCGTGCCCTGCGGATCGCGCCGATCGCCACCGAGGTGCCCGAACTGGTGGTCGCCGAGGGCAGCCTGCACGCCGTGACCGCCGCCGCTGAGCCGGTACACGTCGAGACGCCACCGGCTGAGGCGGCACCGGCTGAGCCAGTACACGATCAGCCGGCGCTCGTGGCGCGGACGCCGCACGTGCCGGTCCGGATTGCCGGAGGCGTAGCCGTGGCGGGCTTCGCGGTGGCCGTCGCCGCGCACGCCGCCGAGGCCGTCCGGATCGATCTGCTCGCCACGGGTGTCGGGTTCGTCGCGCTGGCCGGCGGCCTGCTCCAGGCCGGCACTGGCGGGCGGCGGGCGTGGTGGGGGCTGTTGCCGTTGACCGTGCTGCTGCTCGCCCCGCCCGCGCTGGACGTCGGCGGGGACGGGACGAACCCG
>NZ_JAIBNX010000416.1 GCF_026130045.1 Micromonospora sp. CPCC 205371 | reverse complement strand
GGGGTGGAGGCCCGCACCCGGTGGGGCAGCCGCCGCCCCCGCTGGTCGCCCCGACGCCCCCGGCGGGCGGTGCCCCGCCGCCCAGTCCGGCGACGGCCGCTGCCGCGCCCGGTGGGCCACCGCCGCAACCGAGCGCGGCCGGCAGGCCGCCGCGCGCGGTCCCAGCGCTGGCCGTGCCGGCGGTCGCGTTGCCTGCGCCAGCTCCGCCCGCGCCGATACCGCCGATGGGGCCGCGGCCCATTCCGCCTCGGGCGCCGGAGCCGATCCCGCCTCGGGCACCGGAGCCCATCGCGCCGCAGGGTCCCGAGCCGATCGCGCCGCAGGCGCCGGAGCCGATCCCGCCGCAACCGGTCACACCGGACCAGCTCCCGCCGGAGCTGCCGGTGCCGCGCGAGGAAGCCGGGTCCGGCGGGCTGCCGGACGGAGTCCTTCCCGGTGGACCTGGAGCGGGGACGGCACCCCAGCCGGCCGTCCCGGGTGGACCGGAGGCAGCGCCGCCGGGGGCGCCCCGTGGTCCGGCGCCGGGAGCGCCGGCGGAGGTGCCGCCGCGTACCCTCCCGGACGCGTCGTCGCTGCCGATGCGGCTGCCCGATGTGGTGGTGCCGCTCCAGGCCGTGCCGCTGGCGACCGACCCCGCGCAGCCCCCCGTGCCACGGCCGTCGAGCGGTCCGGCCCTGCCGCTCCAGGTGACGCCAGCGGTTCCGCGCGACATCGTGGAGCCCGCTGGGGTGGAGCCACAGCAGCCGCCCGCACCGGCCGGGCCGCCCGGCGTCCCCGCCGTGCCGCGCCACGGCGCTCCGGCGTCCCCCGTCGTGCAGCCCGCCGGCCCCCCGCCGGACCGCGACCCGCACCGGCGGCGGATGCCCGAACGGGGCAGCGGCTCGCCGAACGGCCTCATCGTCATCGACCTCCCCGACGAGGTGCTGCCGCACAAGGACGAGGGCGGAACGGGCGCACCGGACGGCGATGACCCCTCGCCGCGCCCGCCCGACGATGGCAAGCCGGGAGGCCAGGCCCGCCGTGCGGCCGGCACCGCTCGCGACCGCGGTTCCCGCCCGGGTGGCGGGACCACGCCCAACGGGACGGGCACCTCGCGCGGCGATGCGAGCCCCGGTGGCCGTGTCGCGCCGGAGGGCGGTGGGGCGTCGCCTGGCCGTGTGGAGGTGCGGCCCGCGGAGCCGGGGCAGGCGACGCAGCAGGTCGGGCCCTCATCCGGTGGGGTCGGCACGATCACGTCGGCGCTGTCGCCCGGCTCGACGACCGGTGCTGGTCGGCTGCTCGCCGAGTTCGCCCGGCAGGAGGAGGAACTCGCCGCGCGGAACCGGGCCGGCGGTCCGGGCGCCCTCCGGGTGCCCGACAACGAGGAACTGGTCGAGGCGGAGCGGGAGCACGACCAGCAGCTGCTCGACGCCGCCGACCCAGAACCCCTGCCGCCCGAACTGACACCGGCGGAGACGATCGACGAGGCGCCGGCAGGTGGCCGGTCGTGGCGAGTGGACGCCCCTGCCTGGGTACCCAGTCGCCACAGTCCCGAGTCCCCTGCGCGCGAGGCGCCGGCGGCGGAAGCGCAGACCGTGCACAGTGGAGCGGGCGCCGAGACGCTCGCCGGTGGTGGCCCGCTTCCGGTGGGGCAGCCGCCGACCTCGCTGGTTGCCTCGACGCCCCCGGCGGGCGGTGCCCCGCCGTCCAGTCCGGCGACGGCCGCTGCCGCGCCCGGGGGGCCCCCGCCGCAACCGGCCGCGGCCCGCAGGCCGCCGCGCGCGGTCCCCGCGCTAAGTCGGGTCGTAGC
>NZ_JAIBNX010000415.1 GCF_026130045.1 Micromonospora sp. CPCC 205371 | reverse complement strand
GACAGGTCCGGGTCGCTGCGCGGCGCCAGACGCGCCGAGCCGGACTTGTCGTAGAGCGCCAGCTAGCTCTGTCACGGCTGGTCGGAGTCGGGCTTCTTCTTGCCGAGCTTGCCGAAGTCGATCTTGGGGAGCTTGAAGCCGGGCGGCATGCCACCGGCCCCGCCCAGCGCGCTCGGGTCGAACCCGGCCGGCAGCTGAGGCATCCCACCCGGCATCCCGCCGGGCATGGCGCCGCTGCTGCGCGGGCGGTTGCCGCCCTTTGTGCCCTTGCGCTTGTTCTTCGGCGACTTGGTGGCCTTGCGCCGGCCACCAGGGAGGCCCATCATCCCGCCCATCTGCTTCATCATCTTCTGCGCCTCGGCGAAGCGGTTGAGCAGCTGGTTGACGTCCATCACGGTCACGCCGGAGCCGTTGGCGATGCGGGCACGGCGAGAGCCGTTGAGGATCTTCGGGTTGGTGCGCTCGCCCGGCGTCATCGAACGGATGATCGCGGTAACCCGATCGAAGTGCTTGTCGTCGAGCTCCGCCAGCTGGTCCTTCATCTGGCCCATGCCCGGCATCATGGCCAGCACGTTTGCGATCGGGCCCATGCGGCGCACCGCGATCAGCTGGTCAAGGAAGTCTTCCAAGGTGAAGGTCTCGCCGCCCATGAGCTTGGCGGCCATCTTCTCCTTCTGGTCGGCGTCGAACGCCTGCTCCGCCTGCTCGATCAGGGTGAGCATGTCGCCCATGCCGAGGATGCGGCTCGCCATGCGGTCCGGGTGGAAGACGTCGAAGTCTTCCAACTTCTCACCGGTCGACGCGAAGAGGATCGGCTGGCCCGTCACGTGCCGCACCGACAGCGCGGCGCCACCCCGGGCGTCACCGTCGAGCTTGGACAGTACGACGCCGGTGATGCCGACCCCGTCGCGGAACGCCTCGGCCGTCGTCACCGCGTCCTGGCCGACCATCGCGTCGATGACGAACACGACCTCGTCCGGGTCGACCGCGTCACGGATCGCGGCCGCCTGCGCCATCATCTCGGCGTCGATGCCCAGCCGACCGGCGGTGTCGACGATGACGATGTCGCGGGCCTGGCGGCGGGCGTGCTCGATCGAGGCCTTCGCCACCTGTACCGGGTCACCGACCCCGTTGCCCGGCTCCGGCGCGTACACCTCGACGCCCGCCCGGCCGCCGAGCACCTGAAGCTGACCGACCGCGTTGGGGCGCTGAAGGTCGGCGGCGACCAGCAGCGGCTGGTGGCCCTGCGCCTTGAGCCAGCGGGCCAGCTTGCCCGCGAGCGTCGTCTTACCCGAACCCTGAAGGCCCGCCAGCATGATCACGGTGGGCGGCTGCTTGGCGAACTGGAGCCGCCGAGCCTCACCACCAAGGACCCCCACCAGTTCCTCGTGCACGATCTTGATGACCTGCTGGGCCGGGTTGAGCGCCTGCGACACCTCCGCCCCGCGCGCACGCTCTTTGATCGCCGCGATGAACGCCTTGACCACCGGCAGCGCGACATCGGCCTCCAGCAGCGCGAGACGGATCTCGCGCGCGGTCGCATCGATGTCGGCGTCGGTGAGCCGGCCCTTGCCACGGAGCTTGGTAAAGATCCCGGAGAGCCGGTCGCTCAAGGTGTCAAACACGGCGCAACATCCCGTTTGTCGTTTGTTGGCGGGTACGGCGAGGCTGGGCACTAGGACGCCCAGCCAGAGCCAGGGTACCCGCCCGCAGCCTGCCCGCCTCAGCACCGCTGGGGTGGCGGCCACTCCGCACCCGACGCTCCCCACACCCCCCGCCTCGTCGATCAAGGGCGAATGCACATGGTTCGATCTCTTTTCCACGGGCATTTGCCCT
>NZ_JAIBNX010000414.1 GCF_026130045.1 Micromonospora sp. CPCC 205371 | reverse complement strand
GCGGCCGGCCGGCGGCGGGCGGGGGGGGAGCGGCGCCCCGCCCCCCCCCCCCCCCGACGCCCCGGCCGTGCTGTCCCACGCCCGCCAGCTCAGCTACGCCGAGCTGAACGCGCGGGCGAACCGGCTCGCGCGGCACCTGGTGGCGTACGGTGCCGGGCCGGAGCGGTTCGTCGCGGTGGCGATGGAGCGGTCGGAGCAGACCATCGTGGCGCTGCTGGCGATCCTCAAGGCGGGTGCGGCGTACCTGCCGGTCGACGTGGCGTATCCCGCCGAGCGGATCGGGCGCTGGCGGGCCGCCGCGGGGCCTGTGCTCGAGCCCGGCGGCGGGGCGGCGGCCCCCGACCTCCCGGCTCCGCCGGGGACCCGGCTGCTCCAGCTTGACGCTCCGGAGACCGAGGCCGCGATCGCCCGGCGCCCGCACCACGATCTGTCCAATGAGGAGCGCGATCTGTCCAATGAGGAGCGTCTGGCGCCGGTCGCGGAGCGGCAGGCGGCGTACGTCATCTACACGTCGGGCTCGACCGGCACCCCCAAGGGCGTGGTCGTGTCCCGGCGCAACATGGCCGACCTGGTCGAGTGGGCCCGAGCGGAGTTCGGCCCTGAGGGCCTGGGGCGGGTGCTGGCCTCCACCTCGTTGAGCTTCGACGTCTCGGTGTTCGAGGTGTTCGCGCCCCTGACCGTCGGTGGCGCCATCGAGGTGGTGCGCGATCTGCTGGAGATAGCCGACCGGCCGTGGTCCGGCGACCTGGTCAGCGGCGTGCCCTCGGTGGTCCGCGCGCTGGTCGACAGCGGTCGCCTCGACCTGACCGCCGACATGGTGGTACTGGCCGGCGAGGCGCTGTCCGAAGACGTGATGGAGGCGGTGCGGGCGGCCATGCCCGGATGCCGGGTGGCCAACATCTACGGGCCTACCGAGGCCAGCGTGTACTCCTCGGCCTGGTACTCCACCGGCCCGGAGACGGCCGCTCCGCCGATCGGCCGGCCGCTCGCCAACACGCGCCTCTACGTGCTCGACAGCCGGCTCTGCCCGGTGCCGGTCGGCGTGGCGGGTGAGCTGTACATCGGGGGCGAGGGCGTCGCGCGGGGGTATCTGCGCCGGCCGGGTCTGTCGGCGGAGCGGTTTGTGGCTGATCCGTTTGGTGGTGTGGGTGCGCGGATGTATCGCACTGGTGATTTGGTGCGGTGGCGTTCGGATGGGCAGGTGGAGTATCTGGGTCGGGTCGACGATCAGGTGAAGGTGCGCGGGTTCCGGGTCGAGCTCGGCGAGGTCGAGTCGGCGCTGGCCCGGCTGCCCGGGGTCGCGCGAAGCGTGGCCGCGGTGCACCGCGCGGAGGCCGGCGACCCGCGGATCGTGGCCTACGCGGTGCCCGAGACGGGCGCGGAGCTGGACCCGACGCACCTGCGCAAGGAGCTGTCGCGGGTGCTGCCCGGCTACATGGTGCCGGCCGCGGTCGTGGTCATGCCGGCCTTGCCTCTCACCCCTAGCGGGAAGCTCGACCGGCGGGCCCTGCCCGCGCCGGGACACCAGGACAGCGGTGCCGACACCCGGCCGGCCACGGCCGAGGAGGAGGTGCTGTGCGCCCTCTTCGCCGAGGTCGCCGGTGTCCCGCGGGTCGGTCCCGACGACGGCTTCTTCGACCTGGGCGGCCACTCCCTGCTCGCCGTGCGCCTGATGAGCCGGATCAAGCAGGTCTTCGGCGTGGACCTGCCGATCCGGGCGGTGTTCGAGGCACCAACCCCGGCGGCCCTCGCGCGGGAGCTGAGCGTCGGTGCCGCCGCCGGGCCGGCCCTCGTCCGGATGGAACGCCCCGCCACGATTCCGTTGTCGTTTGGTCAGCGGCGTTTGTGGTTTTTGAATCGGTTGGGTGGGGGTGGTGGTGCT
>NZ_JAIBNX010000413.1 GCF_026130045.1 Micromonospora sp. CPCC 205371 | reverse complement strand
AGGCCGGTGCGGCTAGCACGGTGCTGGCCAGCAGCCCGGCCGCCGCCGCGAAGAGGATCCGCCGGATCCGGGCCCGGCGTGGGGACGCCTGGTGTGTCATCTTCTTCTCCATGTAAGGGCTGCCGGGGGTCAGGAGTACGGATTCTGGGTGAGCAGGTGTGCCTTGTATCCCTCGCCGATGCCTGGCTCCGGAGTCCCGCTCCAGTCGAGGATGAGCACGTGTCCGCTGCTGCAACCCCAGGGGTTCCAGGTCCAGGCCAGGTAGCTGACGCCGTGGTCGTCGGCCCAGTTCACCAGGGTCCGCATGTAGTCGAAGCCGCAGTCCGCACCGAACTCGCCGAGCACGATCGGCACCTGCTGCGCCAACGGGGCGATCTGGGTGTCCCAGCAGGACACGGTGGCGCAGGCGTTGTTGCTGTACGCGTGCCACGAGGCGGCGATGTTGTTCAGCGGGTCGTTCGGCTTGTACGCCAACCACTGCCGCATGTCGTTGGCCCACTCCAGGCCGCCGACCATGAGCAGGTTGGTGGCGCCGGTGGCCCGGACCGCGTCGACCATGTCTTGCATGCCGGCTACCTCGTAGGGGATGCCGGTGCAGGTGCCGCCGTCGCGCAGGCACTGCCAGCCCAACGTCTTGTTCCATGCAGCGGAGTGGTCCGGGTACGGCTCGTTGAACAGGTCGAACACGACCGCGTCGTTGCCCTTGAACGCGTTGGCGACGCCGGTCCAGAACTGCGGGGCGTATTGCGCGTCCGGCATCGGCTTCTGGCACACGGCGGCCGCGTCCTTGCAGTGCCAGTCCGGGCTGGTGGTGTGGGCACCCCAGGTCCAGTGCAGGTCCAGGATGGGGTTGATGCCGTTGGCGACCAGCAGGTTGACGTAGTTCTTGACGCCCTGCTGGTAGGTGGCGCCGCTGGGTGAGCCGTTGAGGCCGAGCCAGCACTCCTCGTTGAGCGGGATCCGGACGGCGTGGATGTTCCAGGTCTTCATCGCGTCGACCGACGCCTGGTCGACTGGGCCGCCGTCCCACTGGCCCTTGCCCTGCACGCAGGCGTACTCACCGCTGGAGCGGTTGACGCCCAGCAGCCGGTACGGTGTCCCGGCCGCGGTCACGATCTTGTTGCCGGAGACGCGCAACTCGGGGGCGGGGCCGGTGGGCGCAGGTGTGGTGGTGGCTGTGGGTGACGGGCTGGCAGTGGTCGGGCTGGCGGTCGGTGTGCTCACCGAACCGGTACACACGGTGCCGTTGAGCGAGAACGACGCCGGCACCGGGTTCGCGCCGCTCCACGCGCCGACGAACCCGATCGAAGTGGACGCTCCGGTGCCCAGCGACCCGTTCCAGCGCATGCTGGCCGCGGAGACCCGGGCACCGGACTGCGTCCAGGTCGCACTCCAGCCCTGGGTGACACGCTGGCTGGCGTTCGGGAAGTCGAACGCGAGGGTCCAGCTCGACACCGCGTCGCCGAGGTTGGTGATAGCGACGTTGGCGGTGAACCCGCTCGCCCACTGGCTCTGCACGGTGTAGGTGACGGAGCAGCCGGATGCGGCCGCTGAGGCGGGAAGGGTAGCCGTGGCCATGCCGCCCAGTACCAGCACGCCGGCTGCGCCGGCAGCCAGCAGTGCATGACGATGCTTCATGTGATCTCCTCGTCATCGTGAGAGATCGATGGGAGCGCTCCCGCATCCTTTATCAGTCTAGTTACGAAAGTCAATACCTGCGTAGCTCGACCTCTCCCCGGCCGGTGAAACCCAGACGGGTAGGCGGACAACAGTAAGTGAAGTAGCCTGGCAAAGCCCGAACGGAGGAGGCAACCGTGGCGATCAGCCCGATCGGGGCAAGCCGGCCAAGGACACGGGGCCTGGTTCTCGACCTCATCAGGGCGGCGCGCACGAT
>NZ_JAIBNX010000412.1 GCF_026130045.1 Micromonospora sp. CPCC 205371 | reverse complement strand
CGGCACGATGTGGCGCGGCCAGATCACGTTCGAGACGCCGATGCTCTTCTCCATCGGCTTCCTGCTCACCTTCCTGCTCGGCGGCCTGTCCGGCGTTCTGCTGGCCTCCCCGCCCGTGGACTTCCACGTCACCGACTCGTACTTCGTGGTCGCGCACTTCCACTATGTGCTGTTCGGAACGATCGTGTTCGCCGTGTACGCCGGCGTCTACTTCTGGTTCCCGAAGATGTTCGGCCGGATGCTCGACGAGCGCTTGGGCAGGCTGCACTTTTGGCTCACCTTCATCGGTTTCCACACGACATTCCTGGTGCAACACTGGCTCGGCAATGAAGGTATGCCCCGCCGGTACGCCGACTACCTGGGAAGCGACGGGTTCACGACGCTCAACGCCATCTCCACGGTCGGCTCGTTCGTGCTCGGCGCCTCCACCCTGCCGTTCCTATATAACGTGTGGAAGTCGTACCGGTACGGCGAGGTCGTCCTCGTCGACGACCCGTGGGGTCACGGCAACTCGCTCGAGTGGGCCACGAGCTGCCCGCCGCCGTTGCGCAACTTCGACAAGATGCCGCGCATCCGCTCGGAGCGCCCGGCCTTCGACGTGAAGTACCCGCACCTCGCGGCCGGCCAGACGCTCGCCGGCCCGCCGGAGGGCGGCGCAAAGCCACTGACGAGCGAGTCACGCGGTGGCGCCACCTACCAGGAAGACACCTCCACCGAGATCGACCGCTGAGGCGCCCTCCAACCGGACGCCGCAAAGTACCTCCAGACGACCGACCGTGGAAACGTCCGGACCTAACCTGCGAGCAGGAGCGGGGCCGGCCCTCTGGCAGGGCTGATCAGCTCGAAAAGGCTTCCAGGGCTTCCTCGGCGCGGCGCATCGATGCCACCGGATCGGCGGAGGGGGAGGCGATCTCGTCGTCGAAGTTCAGATCGACGAACAGCTCGGTGATGCCCTGCCTCGCGATCGCGTCGAAGTCGTCGCGTACCTTCTCCAGCGTGCCCGTGAGCAGCCGCTGCTCCGGGTGCGACGAGGGGCGTACCTGCACCGCGCCGCGGCAGGCGAAGCGCAGCGCGTCCGGGTCGCGGCCGGCCTTCTGCGCGGCGGCACGGGCTATCGCCACCGACTCGCCGAGGGTGGCCGGATCGGCGCGGCTGCTGCTGATCCAGCCGTCCGCCAGCCGCCCGACCCGGCGCAGCGCCGGCGGCGCACCCCCGCCCAGCAGGATCGGCGGGTGTGGCCGCTGCACCGGCTTGGGCTCCATGCGTACCTGCGTGCCGCCGTAGGCAACCGCGTCGGCGGTCCACAGTGCTCGGATCTCGGCGATCGACCGGGCCACGCGTTCGCCCCGCTCGGTCATGTCCGTGCCCACCGCGGCGAATTCCTCGGCCGACCAGCCGGCGCCGAGCCCCGCGTCGAGCCGGCCGCCGGACAGGACGTCGACCGTGGCCAGCTGCTTGGCGATGATGACGGGCGCGACGTACGGGGCGTTGAGCACCGCCACGCCGAGCCGGATCCGAGACGTGTGGCCGGCCAGGTACGCCATCGTGGCGACCGGATCATGCACGCTGCGGTACCGCTCGCCCCAGCTGCCGTCCACGGGAGACAGCAGTCGCTGAAAGGTCCATAGCGAGTGGTATCCGAGCTCCTCGGCCCGGCGGGCGACCCGGACCATGTTCTCGGGCGTAGCCCACGAACCGGAGACCGGCGCCCCGAATCCGATCTTCACACTGCCCAGGTTACGCGCCCTTGGCGGCCCGCCTGACCGCTTCGCGTGCGCGGATCAGATAGGACAGCTTCGGCCGCCGTATCGTGACGGTGTGGCGGCACGCTGGTGGCTGTTGCATGTCGATCTCGACCAGTTCGTGGCCGCGGTCGAGGTGTTGCGCCGCCCGGAACTGCGCGGCCGCCCTGTCGTGGTCGGCGGCAGCGGCGACCCGACTCAGGCCCGGCAGGTGGTGGCCACCGCCTCGTACGAG
>NZ_JAIBNX010000411.1 GCF_026130045.1 Micromonospora sp. CPCC 205371 | reverse complement strand
GCTGCGGCGCGCGCCTCTCCCGCGCTGCGGCGCGCGCCTCTCCCGCGCTGCGGCGCGCACCTCTCCCGCCGATCAAGGGCGAATGCACGTGGTTGGATCGCTTTTTCGCGTGCGTTTGCCCTTGATCGATGGAAACGGCCTTGATCGACGCGGGCCGGGTGGCGCGGGCGCCCGGATGGCGCGGGCGCCCGGATGGCGGGCACGGGGAGCGGGCTAGCGGAGGTACGAGCAGGGGGCGCGGACCTGCCAGGGTGGAGTCTCGTCCCGCGGGGTGATCGGGATCGCGGGCGCCGTACCCGACGACGCGCACGCCGTCCGGGCGCGGTCCAGTTCGTCGCTCCACGTCGGGCCGTCCGCGCGCGAGTTGTCCACTCGGAAGTTGACGACCGTGACGAGCGCCAGCAGCCCCGTCAGCGCGTACAGCGGAGCCTTCCCACGTCCGGAAGCGTGGTCCGGCTGCAGGAGCGCCACCAGCGCGGTCACCACCAGCAGGCCGGGCGCGACCGCGTAGCGCGGGGTGGCGGTGCCGGACAGGAGCACGGGGAGCATGTAGAGGCCGGCGCTGTGCAGTGCGGCCCCGATCGCGAGCGGCCAGGCTGGCTGTACCGCCGCCGCAGCGGGCACGACCCCGGGGCGGCGGGTGCACAGCCAGGCGAGCAGCACGGCGGCGCCCACGACGAGCCAGGCGACCCCGGCGAGCATCACCCAGCGAGCGGTGATTTCGTCGCCGAGCCAGCGTTCGCCGACCAGTGGTGCGGGTATCGCGCGGAGTATGTAGCCGGTCACGGCGCGTACCGGGTCTGGGGTCAGTTCGCGTTCGCTCGATCCGGTGAGTAGACCGGCGAATTGCAGGACCAGACCGGCAGCGAGGGCCGCGCCGAGCAGCACGCCGTGGCGCGGGGCCGGTGACGTGGAGGCGGCCGGGCGGCGCAGGGCGCGCCACAGGGCCAGCGGGATGAAGACCACGACCAGGATGTCGCTGGCCGCGACCAGAAACACCACCGCGGTGGCGATGGCGCGCCCGGCCCGCCCGGTGGGCGTCCAGATGAACATCCAGAAGAGCGCGTACAGGCCGTACCAGTGGAGGTTGGCGATCGAGTTCAGCACGTCGCCCTGTGCCACCGGTACGGCCACGATGGGCGCGGACACCAGCAGCCTCGACCACCGGGAGGGCAGGTGTTCACCGCTCGCGACGTACACCAGCAGCGCGAGCAGCGACACGACGACCGCGGCCTCGATGGCCAGTACCTCGGATGCCGCGCCCGCGGGGAAAGCCGTCGCGATCATGGCCAGCAGTCTGGGCACGAGGTGGTAGTAGCCGGCGTACGACGCGGTGAGCGCGGAGAGCGGCCCTTCCCGGACAGCCTCGCCCAGGAAGATGCCGCCGTCTTCGGCCCAGATCGTGTCGAGCGCGCCGGCACCCGGCTGGCGGAGCAGCCCGGCGGTGGTGCCGATGACCACGGCCAGCACGCCGAACGCGACGCCCCGCCATCCGATCACCCGGATGGCGGGCGGAGTGCTGACGGTCAGAGCCGTCCGTCCTTGACCGCCTGGGTCACCCACGGGATCACCTCGTCGAGCATGGTGTCCAGGCTGGTGGTGGCCTCATAGCCGAGCACCTCACGAGCCTTGGTCACATCCGGCACACGCTTCTGCACGTCGTACTCGAACGGATCATCCGACACGTACCGGAACGGCACCTCCGGACCCTTGATCTTCGCCCAGATCAACTCCGCCAACTCCAACACCGTCGTCGACTCCGCCGTCGACAAATTGAAATCCTCGTTCAACGCCGCCGGATGCTCCATCGCCGTCACGATCCCCGCCGCCAGATCACCACCGTAGGTGTAATGCCGCACCTGGTTACCGTCACCCAAAATGTGCAACGGGTCCTGACCCTTGACGATCTTCTGCACCAGATCCGGCACCACGTGCGACATCGCCAGCTTCACATTCCCGGACAGCACCTCGGCCTCACCCAACGCCCGACCCTCACCCACACCCACACAGTTGAACGGCCGCACGATCGTGTAC
>NZ_JAIBNX010000410.1 GCF_026130045.1 Micromonospora sp. CPCC 205371 | reverse complement strand
TCGATCAAGGGCAAACGCACGCGGAAAAGAGATCGAACCACGTGCGTTTGCCCTTGATCGGCGCTGAGAGGGCGGGGGGAGGGCGGCGGGGGCGGGGAGGGCGGCGGGGCCGGGGAGGGCGGGGACGTGTGTTTCGGGTGGGTAACGGGGAGGTCACGGGGGCTTGACGTGTCGGGCGTCACAGGGCTAATTTGCCGCCATGACATCGATGTCATAGGTCGACGGTCATAGGAGGCTTGCATGAAACCCGTGGCGCAGCTGCTTCCGCTCAACCATCCCGAGCACTTTTATCGGGGCGGAGAGCGGATTGCCGCGCTACGCGGCGGGTCCGTCGAGGAGGGTGCGCGCCGGCCCGAAGAGTGGATCGCATCGATGACACCGATGACATCGCACCCTGACCAGGGCTTTTCGCGGCTGGCCGACGGTGCCCTACTCCGCGACGCCGTCGCCGCCGATCCCGAGGGGTGGCTCGGCGCGGCGCACGTAGCGCGGTACGGCGCGTCGACGGAGCTGCTGGTCAAGTTGCTCGATCCGGCGCAGCGGCTGCCGGTGCACCTGCACCCCGATCGGGCGTTCGCGCGGCGGCACCTCGGGTTGCCGCACGGCAAGACCGAGGCGTGGATCGTGCTGGAAGTCGACGAGGGGGCGCGGGTACGGCTGGGATTCGCCGCGCCGATGCGGATGGCCGACGTGCGGGCGATGGTCGACGCCGGTGACTCGGATGGGTTGGTGAGGTCGCTGCGCACCCGCGCTGTGCGGCCGGGCGACGCCGTGCTGGTGCCGGCGGGCGTCCCGCACAGCATGGACCCGGGCATCTTCCTGCTGGAGCTTCAGGAGCCGACCGACCTGTCCATCCTGCTGGAGGCCGAGGGGATGGCGGTCGACGTCCCGCGCGACGGCCACCTCGGCCTGGGCTTCGACGTAGCACTGCAGGCGCTGCGGCTGGATCCGATCGCAGACCTGGACGCGCTGGTCACGCGGCCGGACACGGTCGAGCCGGGCCGGCTGAGCGACCTGATGCCGGCTGCCGCCGGCCCGTACTTCCGCGCGCACTTGTCGACGGATGACAGCGGACCGTCGGTGGCGGCCGGCTTCGCGGTGGTGGTCTGCACCGCGGGCTCCGGCCGGCTGGTACCCGCGCACGGCGACCCTCTCCAGTTGGGGCGCGGCGACGCCGCGGTGGTGCCGTTCGCCGCGGGCGGCTGGCGGCTCGACGGCCCCGTCGAGGCCATCGTCTGCCGCCCGCCCATCCCGGAGGAAAACGGCGCGCACCTCCGCGAGGAGGCGTAGTGGGCGGCCTGCTGATCGGCGTGGACATGGGGACCACGCGGGTGAAGGCGGTCGCGATCGACACCACCGGTGTCGTGCGCGGGCAGGCCGAGCGGCCAACGCCGTGGCGGCACGCGGGTGGCCACGCGGAGGTCGATCCGGAGACGCTCGCCGATCTGGCCCGCGACGTGGCCGCCGAGGCGGCACGAAACGCCATGACCGGCGGGGGCGGGCCGCGCGGCACCGCACAGCGTTTGGGCAACGCCCGTGAGGCGGCGGGCACTGCCAACGCGGGCCGGGCGGGCATGGGCTCGGCCACCGTCGGACCCGCCAATACGGGCCCCGTCAGCGCCGCTGACACGGGACCGGTCAACGCGGGCCCTGCCGGCACCGGGCAGGGCAACGCGGGGGCGGCGGTGAGGACCGGCGGGATCGAGGGGGGCGGCCCCGGGCACGGGCGGGTGCTCGGGGTCGGGGTGGCGGGGATGGCGGAGACGGGCGTGCTGGTCGACGGGAGCGACCGGCCGCTCGTCCCCGCCATCGCCTGGCACGACCCGCGCGGCGACCTGGACACGATCGCGCGGGAACTCGGCACCGAGGAGTTCCAGCGGACGACCGGCCTGCCGCTGACCCCGCTCCCCTCGCTCGGCAAGCTGCTCTGGTTGCGCCGGCGCCACGCCGACCTGGGCAAGCCGGTGCGGTTCTTTTCGGTGGCGGAGTGGGTGGTGCGGCGGCTGGGCGGGGAGCCGGTCGCCGAGCTGTCGCTGGCCAGCCGTACCGGGCTGCTGGATCTGGCCGCCGCGCGACCGTGGGACG
>NZ_JAIBNX010000041.1 GCF_026130045.1 Micromonospora sp. CPCC 205371 | reverse complement strand
CCCTCCGCCGGCCGCCGGCAAGCGCCGCCGGCGGCGCGAGGGCCGCGCGACGCGTGCGAGTGGCGGGTTAGAGCGTCGGGCGGGCGAGGGCTGCGGCCTTGCGGGCGCGGTACGCCTCGACGGCGGCCTTGTTGCCGCACCCCGCGTCGCAGAACCGTTTGGAGCGGTTCTTCGAGAGGTCGACCACGACGTTGCCGCAGTCGGGGTACTCGCAGATCCGCAAACGGCGCAGCTCGCCGCTGCGAACGACGTCGACAAACCCCATCGCCGCCTCGACCGCCATCCGCATGGCGAGCGGCGCGTCGCGGGGCACAGAGTGCAGGTGGTACGGCTCGTCGTCGTGCTTGACGAGCTGGGGGAGCGCGTTGCACTCCCGGAGCAGCCCGTTGACGATCTCGGCGGCGCGATCCTCGTCGGCGTACCAGACCTCGCGCAACCGGGGTCGCAGCGCGCGCACTTCGCGCAGCTCGGTTTCGGTGTGTTCGTGCCGGCCGGTCCAGCCGTAGGCGCGGAAGAACGCGTCGAGCGCCTCGACGTGGGGGAGCCCCTCGCGGTCGGGGCCGGCGGTGTTCACGAGCGCGGCGGCAGCAGCCAGGGCGATCTCTGTGTCATGAGCAAAAACCATCTTGACTCCTGTCACCTCGCCCGTCTAACGTCATCAGCATAGCGACTCTTTGCTTATTACAGGGGAGGGGAAGATGCGACCACAACGCTCCGCCAGCACCGGCCTCGCGCTGGCGCTGGTGTCGGCCGTCACGTTCGCGACTTCCGGCACGTTTGCCCGGTCGCTGATCGAGGCCGGCTGGTCCGCCGAGGCCGCGGTGGCGACCCGGGTGGGCGTGGCCGCGCTGGTCCTCGCCATCCCCGCTGTGATCGCGCTGCGCGGCAAGTGGCACGTGCTGCGGCGCAACCTCGGCATGGTCGGCGTGTTTGGGGTGCTCGCGGTCGCCACCGCCCAGGCATGCTTCTTCAATGCCGTCCAGTATCTGCCGATCGGGGTCGCGCTGCTGCTGGAGTACCTCGGCATCATCCTCGTGGTGGGGTGGATGTGGGCGGCGCACGGCCAGCGGCCGCGGCGGTTGACCATCGCCGGGTCGGTGGCGGCGGTGCTCGGTCTCGTGTTCGTCCTCGACATCACCGGCGGCGCGCGCCTCGACGCGGTCGGGGTGCTGTGGGGGCTCGGCGCCGCTGTCGGGCTGGCCGCCTACTTCGTGCTCTCCGCCCGCGGCGACAACGAGCTGCCGCCCGTCGCGCTCGCCAGCGGCGGCATGGGCGTCGGCGCGGTGGTGCTCGTCGCGCTCGGCCTGGTCGGCGCGCTTCCGCTCGACGCCACGTTCGGTCAGGTCACATTCGCCGGGTACCAGACGAGCTGGCTGATGCCCGTGCTTGGCCTGTCGCTCGTGGCGGCCGTCATCTCGTACGTCGCTGGGATCGGCGCGGCCCGCATCCTCGGGGCGCGGCTCTCGTCATTCGTCGGGCTGACCGAGGTCATGTTCGCGGTGCTGATCGCCTGGCTGGTACTCGACGAGCTGCCGACGGCGGTGCAGTTGCTGGGTGGTGCGCTGATCGTCGCGGGCGTCACGCTGGTGCGCCTGGACGAGCTGCGACCGGCGAAGGCCGAGCCGGCACCCGAGCCTGTGCTGGCGACGAACAACGCGTAGGACCAGCCGGCCCCCGCACCGATCGGGAACCGGCTGGCGTCTTCGGCGTCGCTCCGATAATTGAGATCTATCAATGGATAGTACGGGGTCCGTGGCCGGAATCCACCTCGGATTTTTCTGAGAGTTTTGTCGGTGGGCAGTGGCACACTGCGCGCCATGACGACATCTGACGAGGTTGTGCGGGAGTACTGGACGCGAGCGGAGGCGCGTGACTGGGCGGGGTTCGGTGAGCTGCTCGCCGACGACGTGGTCTACGAGATGCCGCAGAGCCGCGAGCGCATCCGCGGCAAGGCCGACTATCTGCGGTTCAACGAGGAGTATCCCGGGGATTGGCACGCCTCGCTCGTACGTGCGATCGGGCAGGACTCGCACGCGGCCACCTGGGTCTCGGTTACGACCGACGGCGAGGAGCAGTCGGCGCTGACGTTCTTCGAGCTTGACGAGCAGGGGCTGATCGCCCGCATCACCGACTTCTGGCCCGAGCCCTACGAGCCGCCGCCGGGGCGCGAGCACCTGGTCGAGCGCTTCTGACAACCTGCTTGTGACGCACCTGCCCTTCGGCCGCAGTGCGTCCCTCCATAGGGGAGACTGGCCCGCCTCCAGCGCCAGTCGAACGTTTCACCAGTCCGTCCCGCGACGCTGTCCACCGACACGTCGCGCGGAAGGATGGTGACATGGGACGCACCAGACACTGGCCCCGAATCATGGGCCTGCTGTTGGGCATGGTGGTCGCAGTGGTCGGGATTTCGGTGCCCGCCGGCCCTGCCGCGGCTCAGGCGGCACCGCAGTGCCAGGGCTGGATCAGCGCCAACGGCCTGTTCGGTGAAGGAGCGTGCAGTGGCGGCGACGCCGCTATCCCGTTCCGGGTCCTGGTGTGGTGCCGGCAGTACATCGGCAAGCCCACCGACCCGCTGTACGAGTACTTCTCCGCTTCGGCGTGGGCACCCAGCACCCAGCGCATCACGGGCGTCGCCTGCGTGTGGGGCGGCTACCCGGTGATGGCTTTCACAGAGGTCGTCGCGCCGCCTCCACCGCCAGGCGCGAACATCATCTGTGAGTCCGGGGCGAACTCGTTCTTCTGCCAGCTCGAGCATGGACTGTCAGGCCCCGTCCAGATCCGCTGGACGGTCAACGGCATGCATCTCGCTTCCTGGGACAACCAGACGTATGTGTCGTCCGGCTGCAGCTCGGGCACCGTTGTCGCGGTGACGGTGACCAACTCGACTGGCAGCGCGACAGACAGCTGGCGCAACTGTCGCAGCGGCCCCTGGCAGTAGCCGACACCGCCACCCGCCCCTCTTCTGGCGCCGCCGCCGGGCGGCGCCAGGCGCCCGCACCGCCCGCGGGCCCCCTCGTTCCCGGCGCGCGCACCGCCGCACCCCTCTTCCGGCGTTGCCCGCGCGCCGTCTTCTGGGGCTGCCCGCGCGCGTCTTCGGGCGTTGCCCGCGCGCCGTCTTCTGGGGCTGCCCGCGCGCGTCTTCGGGCGTTGCCCGCGCGCCGTCTTCTGGGGCTGCCCGCGCGCGTCTTCGGGCGTTGCCCGCGCGCCGTCTTCTGGGGCTGCCCGCGCGCGTCTTCGGGCGTTGCCCGCGCGCCGTCTTCTGGGGCTGCCCGCGCGCGTCTTCGGGCGTTGCCCGCGCGCCGTCTTCTGGGGCTGCCCGCGCGCGTCTTCGGGCGTTGCCCGCCGCGCCGTCTTCTGGGGCTGCCCGCGCGCGTCTTCGGGCGTTGCCCGCGCGCCGTCCTCCGGGGGCCGCCCGCGCTCTCTTCCGGCGGCGGCCGCGGCCTCCCGTCGTCGATCAAGGGCAAGCGCGGCCTCCCTTCGCCGATCAAGGGCAAGCGCACGTGGTTCGATCTCTTTTCCGCGTGCGTTTGCCCTTGATCGATGCGATCGGCCTTGATCGGCGTTTCGCGCGAGATGGAAGTTGGGGCGGATATGGCGCCCTCGGCTTTCGCGCTTATGCCGAATGCCGTATGCCGAGTGTTGATGCGCGCACGGGGTCTCGTACCTCGGCGAGGCGTCGCACGCTCAAACGTGCCGAGCGAGGGCGAGATAGCGACCATAACTCGGCAAGATCTCCGCGGCTTCCGCGCGGCCACGGACATATCGGGACCCCTCGGGGCGGCGAACGATGCGTCACGGACGACGCGTGGCGGGCCGCGGCACCGTGCGGACGCCCTAGCTTGCAAGATCTACCAGTCCGCCGCACCGCGATGGGGCGTACGGCCCGGACGGTCGAGTGTTGCGCGTCTGCGGCTTGGAGGTCTCCTACACACCGGGCAGGAATGCCGAATGCTGCGGCGTTGATCAAGGGAGATCGCGTCGATCAAGGGCAAATGCACGCGGAAAGAGATCGAACCACGTGCATTTGCCCTTGATCGACGAACGCCCGCGCGCGGGCGGCGCCCGTGGCGCCCGTGGCCTGTGGCGCGCGTGGCGCATGGCGCTGTGGCGCGGGTGGCGCATGGCGCTATGGCGCTGTGGCGCGGGTGGGCGTGTGGCGCGGGTGGCGCGTTGCGCGCGTGGCACGTGGCGCCGGTGGTGCCGGTGGTCTGGGGGCACACAGGCGCGCCGGCCGGGGCTTCCCCGCGGGCGGGCTCTGGGTGGGCCGGTCGGGAGCCCGCCGGGCGCGAGGTGCGGCCGGGAGGCGTTAGCCGCCGGCCATGGCGCCCACCACGAGGAAGGGCTCCTTTCCCACCGCCACCTCGTCGGGCAGGGGCGAGTCGGGCTCTTCGTTGGACAGATCCTCTTCGCACGCGTAGAAGCGGATGAACGCCCGCCGCTTTCCCGTGCGCTGGTCGCGGATCGTGCCACGCAGCATCGGGTATCGCGCTTCGAGTGCGTCGAGGACGCCGCGCTGTGTGATGGGCTCGGCCACGTCGAGCTGGACCTCGCTGCCCACCCGGGCGAGATTTTTCAGGTGGGCGGGCAGCACAACCCGGATCATGGCAGCACCTGGACTTCGACGGACAGGACGGGTGGCAGGTCGCGAACGATCGCCGTCCAGGTGTCGCCGCCGTCGGCCGAGCCGTAGACCTGGCCGCCAGTGGTGCCGAAGTAGATGCCGCACGGGTCGAGCGTGTCGACCGCCATCGAGTCTCGCAGGATGTTGACGTAGCAATTGGCCTGTGGCAGGCCGTTGGTGAGCGGCTCCCACTCGTCGCCGCCGACCGTGCTGCGGTAGACCCGCAGCTTGCCCTCCGGCGGGTAGTGCTCCGAGTCGCTGGTGATCGGCACGACGTAGATCGTCTCGGGCTCGTGCGCGTGCACCGCGATCGGGAAGCCGAAGTCGGTCGGCAAGTTGCCGCTGATCTCGCGCCACGTGCCGCCAGCGTCGTCGCTGCGCATGACGTCCCAGTGTTTCTGCATGAAGAGGACGTCGGGGCGGGACGGGTGCTGGGCGATCCGGTGCACGCAGTGGCCGACCTCGGCGTCTTCGTCGGGCAGGCCCTGCGACCGGAGCCCGCGGTTGATCGGCAGCCAGGACTTGCCGCCGTCGTCGGTGCGGAACGCGCCGGCCGCCGAGATGGCCGCGTAGATCCGGCCCTTGTTCGCCGGGTCGAGAATGATCGTGTGCAGGCAAAGGCCGCCAGCGCCCGGCTGCCAGCCCGGCCCGGACTCGTGCGTGCGCAGCGCTGGCAGCTCCGTCCAGGTCTTGCCGCCGTCGGTCGTCTGGAACAGTGCGGCGTCTTCCGCGCCCGCATATACCGTGTCTGGGTCGTCGGGCGACGGCTCGAAGTGCCAGATCCGCTTGAACTCCCACGGGCGCGGGGTGCCGTCGTACCACAGATGCTCGCCGGCCTCGCCCTCGTACGCGAAGTCGTTGCCGACCGGTTCCCACGTGCTCCCGTCGTCGTCGGAGCGCTGCACCACCTGCCCGAACCAGCCGGAGGTCTGCGACGCCCAGATCCGGTCGGGCGCCGCCGGCGAGGCGTTGAGGTGGTACATCTCCCAGCCGCCGAAGAGCGGGCCGTTGACCTCCCACTCGCGTCGGGCACCGTCCGCGGTCAGGATGAACGCGCCTTTGCGCGTGCCGACCAGTAGCCGTACTCCGCTCATGCGTGTGCTCCTCTCCCACATTGTTCAACGCCGTGCCCCGCCACGCTGGGGTCCGGGACAGACGCGTCCGATGACGATTAGACCGCCGTGGCCCGACAAACTCATCGCTCCCGGCCCGGTTCATCTGGAAGACGGCACGATCGCGGCGGGTCGATCAAGGACATTGCCGTCGATCAAGGGCAAACGCAGGCAGAAAGTAGATCCAACCACGTGCATTCGTCCTTGATCGGCGGCGAGGGGGCGGGTCGCTCTTGATCGGCGGCGAGGGGGCGGGTCGTCCTTGATCGGCGGTGAGGGGGCGGGTCGTCCTTGATCGGCGGCCAGGGCGGGTCCCTCGATCGGCAGCCAGGGGCGGGGGCCGTGAGGGGCGGGGGTGACGGGGGTGACGAGAGTGTGATCTTGCGGCAGGATGTCGCCGTGGTTCGTCTCTACGGCTTGCTGTTCCTCGTCGACCTGATCCTGATCGTGGTCGCCCTGATCGACTGTATCTCCACCGAGGAGTTCGCGGTACGAAACCTGCCAAAGCTGGCCTGGGTGTTCATCATCCTGCTGTTTCCGCCGATCGGCCCGATCGCGTGGTTCATCGCGGGCCGCCCCCAGAAGCACCGGGTCGGCCGTGCCGGCGACTGGCGTCCGGGCAGCGGCTTCCCTGAGTACGAGCGGCCGCGCCCACTCGCCCCCGACGATGACCCGGAGTTCCTGCGCAGCCAGGCCCGCGGGCGTAAGGAGGACGAGGAGCTGTTCCGCAAGTGGGAGGCCGACCTGCGCAAACGCGAAGAGGAGCTGCGCCGCAAGGATGGCGACGAAAGCCCGAGTGCTGGTCAGGGCTGAAACGTGCTGGGGGCCCGGGCCTCGAACCGACGCCCGGGACCCCCACCGCCCGACCCGAACGGGCTGGGACGAGTCCGGGGCAGTCTGTTACGGCCCCATGACCGTACGCCGTCCTGAGTGCGAAAAGGGCCCGATATGTCGGCCTTACTCGCGGGCGGCAGATCTGGGCCGGAGCGTGAAGACGTTGGTCTGGCGTAGCAGGGAGTCCTCCGGTGTGCCCACGCCTTGAGCCGTGTAGCTGGCCATCAGGTCCAGTGCCACCGCGGGAAGGTGCCCCCGGTCGGGGTCTCCCAGCAGCACCAACGCGCCGCGCTGGGCGGCACGAAGTAGGAAAGGCCTGACCCGATCGGCGACGGACTCGTCGTAGAGCACATCGCCAGCGAGCACCACGTCGGCGCCCCGGCCATCACCGTCCAGGACGTCTTCCTCCAGCGGCGTGACGGTGACGCTGTTGGCCTCCGCGTTCGCGCGGATCGCGACGATCGCGTTCGGATCGATTTCGGTGGCGGTGACGTCCGTCGCACCAGCCATCGCCGCGGCTATGGCGACGATGCCCGACCCGGAGGCGAGATCGAGCACGCTGCGCCCGGCAACGGACTCGGGATGATCCAGAACGTACCGCGCGAGCGCTTGCCCGCCGACCCAGGCCGAGGCCCAGTACGGTGCCGGAAGCGGGACACCCGCCGCCGCCTCCAGCCGGGCCCACAGGACGATCGCATCCTCGGCGAGAAACAGGCGCATCTCCGGCACCAGCGGCACCGGAGACAGCGCGAGCTGATCCATGCCCGGCGCGTGGGAGTGATCCAGAGCGTTCAGCGTCATCCCCTTTACAAGGCGACGCGCCTCCCGTGCGGGACGGAGTCCGTTCCGCACGGAAGGCGCGCGAAGGTGAGTCGCGGATCGCGTCTCCGAGGCTTCACGCTCTTGCGTTGACGCCACGGGGATACGCGGAAGCGGCCTCAGATCAGGCGGATGTTGGCGGCCTGCGGGCCCTTCTGACCCTGCTGAACGTCAAACTCGACGCGCTGGTTCTCCTCCAGGCTGCGGTATCCGTCTGCCGCGATCGCCGAGTAGTGGGCGAACACGTCCGGACCACCGTTGTCCTGGGTGATGAACCCGAAGCCCTTGTCCGCGTTAAACCACTTCACAGTGCCGACAGCCATGTCAATCTCCTTCACACAAGGCTGATGGAACCCGCACCTCGCGGGCCCCGCGTCGCCGCGTTGATCAATCCTCGTCCGGAGAGCACCGGCAGAACAAAGAGCGCCTGGATCATTGAGTCACCAGGCGCCTGCAAAGTACGTGGAAACCAAAACTGCAACGACTCCAGCTTAGCACGCTCGCGGCGTGCCGTCCGGGCAACACCATGGCTACGATCATCGAGGCGACGGAATCAGACGTGCGACCGCACCGAAGGGCCAGGAGCCGAGACGGGAGAAGCGACGACATGCAGGTGCTCTTCCTGGGCGGTCCGTGGCACGGCGAACGGCACGACGTCCCACCGTGTCGGAAGGCACACGGGGCGGCTTCGCTGCCCGCTCTCTACAGCGTGGCCCGACCGACCATCGATACCGGTCCCGGCCCCACCGGCGACCGCGTCGTCTACACGAGACGCTTCGCACAGGGCGGCGGCGAGCGGCGGCCGGTCTACGTCGCCCCGGACTACAGCGGGCCCGCCCGCGCCTAGTCGCGGAGCTGATGATCATCGCGGCGGCCTCCAGCGTGTCGGAGACCGACCCGAAAACCACGGCATAGCGGTGTCGGCCGCGCCAGAGCGCTCGCCCGGACGCCACCGGGTCGGCCTCCGCCTCGATCAAGAGAGCGGGCCCGCGCGACGGCAACCTTGAGTGGCGGTAGCGGCTACCCTGAGTCCATGGTGGAGGCTTCGGTGCGGCCGCGGCACTACGCTACGCCGCCGGCACTCGTGCGCCGGTACACCGGCGATCTGTCCGTGGAGTCGCGGCGCGTCCGGGCCCAGGCCGGCCCGATCATCGCCGACCTGCTGCCGCCCCGGCCGGAGCGGCCAAGTCTGGTGGCCTCGGCGGGCGGCCCCGTCACCCGGATGCTGTTCACGATCCCGGCGTACGCGGTCCACTCGCCGCCGATCGAGGCCGCCTACCAAGACCTGCTGGCCAAGCTGCCGGCGCAGACGCGCTTCCTCGTGTTGACGCACGAGTCAGCCGCCGAAACGGTGGCCGGGTGGAGCGATCGGATCGACGTCGTGGCCGGGCCGGATCACATCAACTTCAGCGTGTGGGCGGAAGACGGCTACGTCGTGGTCGTCGACGCGGGCACGACCTACTTCGTCGAGCCGTTCTCTTTTCCCCGGTACGGGGACAGCCTGGTCGCAGATCTCGTGGCCAACGCCGATCCGGCCCTGGAGCGCACCCAGGCTCCGCTGTACTTCCAGGGCGGCAACCTCCTGATCGGCGACGACTTCTTCCTCATCGGCGCCGACTATCCGGCCAACACGCTGCGGTATGTCGGCGGCATCCTCGTGCCCGAGCCGGGGGAGCGGCCGGCAGACCTGGTGCGGCGGCTCTACGGCGAATACCTCGATCCTGACCGGCGGCTCATCTATGTCGGCAGCACGCTGCCGGTGCCGGAGCAGCGCGCCAGACGGTTCACTCTGGACGGTGCGGAGTGGACGGAGGTCCTGTACGCGGGCAACCAGCCCGGCACGACCCAGCCGGTCTTCCACATAGACATGCTGGTGACGCTCGCCGGCCGTGGTGACGACGGGCGATACCGGGTGCTCGTCGGCGACCCACGGGCGGCGGCCGAGGTGCTCGGCGTGCCGACGCCCGCGCACGCCATGCCCGAGGTGTTCGACGACATCGCGGCGGGCCTGGTCCGGCAGGGCTTCGACGTGGTGCGCAACCCGCTGCCACTCGTGTACGTCGACGACCCTGACCGGCGTGAGCGGTGGTGGTATTTCGCTACCGCCAACAACGCCCTCGTCAGCGACGGTGTCGTCTACCTGCCGACCTACGGGCACGGGGTGTGGCCGGAGCTCGCCGCCACCGACGAAGCCAATGGCCGGATCTGGGCCGGGCTCGGCTACGAGGTCGTGTACCTCACCGACTTCCACCCGTTCGCGGAAAACCTTGGCTCGGTGCACTGCATCAAGAAGTACCTGGCTCGTGCATAGAGGCGCCGACACCCCGGCCGGTGGTGAGGAAGTCGGTCGCGGGGAGCCGGCCGTCGGGGCGCCGCGGCCCCTGCGCGCCGGTGGGATCGGTCGACTCGAACGCGCTGGCCGGAAATGCGCCGCCGTCCCACGTGTTGCGGCTGGACTGGGCGCCGCTGCCCAGCTCTGCCGCGCTGGCGTTGTCGATGGAGGCGTTGGCGCGTACGGTCGCCGCCGCGGTGGGCAGATGGAACCCGGCGGCACCGTTGCGGAATGCCGTGTTGTTGCTCAGCTCCAGCCGCCCCGAGTTTCCACCGTCGCTGAAGCCGTTGCCCGCGTTGGCCCAGGAGGCGTTGTGCCGCAACACGTGGGCTGCCGGAGGGGTGCCGCCCAGGTGGAAACCGTCTGCGTTGCTCTGCCAGTCCGGCGCGTTCCAGCGGTTGACGCCGTTGCCGTACGCCCAGTTGTATTCGAGGCGGACTGCGCCGGCGAACTCACCGAGGTCGAACCCTGAGTCGGCGTTGTCGAAGGCGCGGCAGCCGCGCACCACGTTTCTGGTGCCCGCGCCGAACTTGATGGCCAGGCCCACGCCGGAACGCCCCTGGTCGGCGGGGTCGTAGTTGCGGTAGAAGTCGCTGTCGAGTACCTGGTTGTCCACGGTGCCCGGATCGCGAAGGGTCAGCCCCGACCGGACATTGTCGTGAATGGACAGCCGGCGGAAGGCGTTGCCGCGGCAGGAGAGGCACACGTACGCGTGGCTGCGGGAGTTCTTGATCTCCAGGCCCTGCACCGTCCAGTATCCGCCGCGGTGGGTCACGGTCCAGTGCTCCGCCGGCACTTGGCTGGCGTCGATGACCGGGCGCTCGTCGCGGTAGTTGCTGAGCGTGATCCGGCGCTCCGGGGTGCCGCTCGTGTCGATGGTGACCGGCTCGGTCGGGCGGTACGTGCCGCCCCGGAGCGCGATGGTCTGCCCTGGCCGCACCACCGCGGCCGCTTTCGCGAGGGTCGCGTACGGCCGTCCCAGGCTTCCGTCGCCGGCGTCCGACCCGTTCGCGGCCACGTACACGTCGGCGACGGCAACACCGCTGAAGGCCGCCGGCACGGACGTCGGAGTCGCGGCCGTCGTGGGGCTCGCCGCGAGGGCGGGTGGTTGGGGCACCAGCGTCCGGGTAGCCGCTGTCGGGCTCACGGTGGCTGTCGCACCCGCCGGGGGAGGCGCGGGCTCGTGGTAGACCGCGTACACGAAACCCCCGCTGGCGACGGCGGTGGCCGCCGCCGTCACGGCGAGCTTGTTCTGGACGATGCTTTGGAGCTGCGCCAGCAGCGACGGCACTGCCTGGGTCACCGGGCCGCCGGCCTCGACGGCGATCCGTAAGCCTTCGACGACCGCCACCGGTACCGGCAGCGCGGTCGCGCCGAGGGCGAGGTCTTCGAGCGAGGCGAGGCCGTGCCGGTAGGGGGTGCATTGTGGACAGTCGCGGGTGTGCCGGATTAGCCGCTTGCGCCACAGCGGGTCGGCGACGCCGTTCCAGCCCTGGAGGAGGCCGGCGAGTTTGGCGCAGCGCGGCCGGGCTCGCAGCGCGCGCACGACGCCGCGCGCCGCGTCGAGCCGTTCGCGCAGGCGCCGCACGCGCACGGCCGCGTGCTTCGGCTTGACGTCGAGTGCGGTAGCGAGCTCCGCGCGGGTCAGCTCGCCGGCCGCCTCCTGCCACCAGAGCGCCAATAGCTGGCGGTCGGCGTCTTCCAGCCACCGGACGGCCTCGGCCAGCTCGTGCCGTTGCCCGCTGAGCACCAGGGCGGTGACTGTCTGCTCGGCGAAGTCGCCACCCGGGTCGGGCACGTCCGGTGGCGCCTGCTCGACCCGGACCATGGTCTTGCGGCGGTTGCGCAGGTACAGGTGGAGCTGCCGGTATGCGATGGTCACCGCCCAGGAGCGGAACCGGTCGGGATCGCGCAGCCCCGGCAGGCCACCGATGATCCGGACCATCGTCTCCTGCACGACGTCGTCGACGTCGGTGTGCCCGTTGAGCGCGCGGCTGATGACGTTGTAGATGACCGGAAGATGCGCGGCGACGAGCTCGTTGAGCGCGTCGCGGCTCCCCGCCTGTGCGGCGCGTACGAGCACGGTGACGTCGAGTGCCTCACTGTGCGTCATCATCGCGTCCACCGTTGCCGATAGTCGCACAGCGATGCCTGTCTGTAAAGAAGGTCATCTCTGTGATGAGTCGTCGCTGGTAGGCGCAGCGCGCCAAATTTCTTTCAGCATTTTCGGTTATCCCTGGTGGGCGCCGTGCATCTACCAGAGTGCTGCCGACAGCTCCATCGACAGTGCTCGCTCACAGTAACCGCCTCGAAAGGTCCTCTGATGGTCAAACACCTCAGGCGCTGGTTGCCGCTCACAATCGCGGCCTTCGCGGTGCCGTCCGCGGTCGTGGTGGTGTCGGCGTCGCCGTCGCTGGCGGCGACGATCGACACGTCGGTCTATTACGTGCTGACGTCGCGGCACAGTGGTAAGGCGATCGACGTGTACAACCTGGCGACGAACGATGGTGCGCCGATCGTGCAGTGGGCACGTAACAACGGCAATCAGCAGCAGTGGCAGTTCGTGTCCGTCGGCGGCGGCTACTACCAGATCAAGTCGCGGCTCAGTGGCAAGGTGTTGCAGATCGCGTCGGCTCAGGATGGTGCGCAGCTGACCCAGCAGGCGGCTAGCGGTGATACGAAGCAGCACTTTGGGGTCACGGACTCGCCGGACGGTCACATCCAGTTGATTAATCGGCACAGTGGCAAGGCGCTGGATGTGTGGGAGTGGTCCACGGCCGACGGTGGGCGGATCTCGCAGTACACGGACACCGACGGCACCAACCAGCAGTGGATGCTACACAAGATAAGCGGGTCCGGCACCCCGCCCGCCGGTTCGATCGTCGTCGCCGCCGACGGCAGCGGGCAGCACACCACCGTGCAAGCCGCCATCAACGCCGCACCCACCAACAGCGCCACCACCGTCACCATCGCGATCAGGCCGGGCACCTACCGGGGCGTGTTCTCCGTCCCGTCGAGCAAGACGAACCTGCACCTGCTCGGCCTCGGCGCCGACCCGTCCAGCGTCGTGCTCGTCGAGAACCACTCGGCCGGCACCCTCAAGCCTGACGGCACGACGTATGGCACCAACGGCAGCGCCACCGCCACGGTGACCGGCCGTGGCTTCCAAGCCAGCAACCTGACCATCTCCAACGACTTCGACGAGGTGGCCAACGCCAGCCAGCCGGGCCACCAGGCGGTGGCGCTGTATCTCAACTCGGACCGGTCGATCCTGACCAACGTCCGGCTGCTCGGCGACCAGGACACCTTCCTCGTTGGGGCGACCGCCCGGTCGTACGTGCGCAACTCCTACATCGAGGGCACCGTCGACTTCATCTTCGGCGACGGCATCGCCGTCATGCACAGCTCGCAGATCCACGAGAAGCGCTCGACCGGTGGCCCTCTCACCGCGGCGCGCACACCGGCCACGCGGGCGTACGGCTTCCTGTTCTACCGGTGCAACCTGACCAGCTCGGCGGCCGCGAACTCCAGCAGCCTCGGCCGCCCGTGGGGTCCGGACGCACAGGTGCTGTACCGCGAATCCACCCTCGGCGCGCACATCAACACCGCACAGCCGTGGACCAACATGTCGTCGAACACGTGGCAGAACGCGCGCTTCCGCGAGTACCGCAACAACGGCGCCGGCGCCGGCACGAACAGCAACCGGCCTCAGCTCACCGACGCCGACGCGCCCAACTACACGCCCCAGAAGTACCTCGCCGGCTCGGATGGCTGGAACCCGGTCGGCTGACCGTTCCTACCCCACGAAAGGTCCTCCCATGATGAAGAAACTCAGGCGCTGGCTGCCACTCGCAGTGGTGGCGATGACGGTGCCGTCCGCGGTCGTGGTGGTGTCGGCGTCGCCGTCGCTGGCGGCGACGATCGACACGTCGGTCTATTACGTGCTGACGTCGCGGCACAGTGGTAAGGCGATCGACGTGTACAACCTGGCGACGAACGATGGTGCGCCGATCGTGCAGTGGGCACGTAACAACGGCAATCAGCAGCAGTGGCAGTTCGTGTCCGTCGGCGGCGGCTACTACCAGATCAAGTCGCGGCTCAGTGGCAAGGTGTTGCAGATCGCGTCGGCTCAGGATGGTGCGCAGCTGACCCAGCAGGCGGCTAGCGGTGATACGAAGCAGCACTTTGGGGTCACGGACTCGCCGGACGGTCACATCCAGTTGATTAATCGGCACAGTGGCAAGGCGCTGGATGTGTGGGAGTGGTCCACGGCCGACGGTGGGCGGATCTCGCAGTACACCGACACCGACGGCACCAACCAGCAGTGGATGCTACACAAGATAGGCGGTTCTGCCGCGCCGTACTCGAATGTGCCCGACGGGTTCGCGCAGGGCACCACCGGCGGAGCCGGCGGTCAGACTGTCACCGTCACGACGCAGGCGGCGCTCAACCAGTACGTGACCGCGAGCGCCCCGTACGTCATCCGGGTCGCCGGCACCATCAACATCAGCCCCAAGGGCACCGAACTGCGCGTGGCGTCCAACAAGACGATCATCGGCGTCGGCACCAGCGGGCACATCGTCGGCGGCGGCTTCTTCCTCGCGGCCGGGGTCAGCAACGTCATCATCCGCAACCTGACCATCCGCGACACGCTGATGCCCGACGACGACCCGGGTGACGACGCGTACGACTACGACGCCATCCAGATGGACACCGCCAACCGCATCTGGATCGACCACAATCGACTGTCCAGAATGAACGACGGCCTCATCGACAGCCGAAAGGACACCACCAACCTGACCGTGTCCTGGAACCACCTGGTCGAAAACAACAAGACCTTCGGCATCGGCTGGACCGAGAACGTCACCGCCCGGATGACCATCCACCACAACTGGTTCCAGAACACCCGGACCCGCAACCCCAGCGCGGACAACATCGCGTACGCGCACTTCTACAACAACTACCTGCAGAACTGCGAAGCGTACGGCAACTACGTGCGCGGCCTGACCAAGGCGGTAATCGAGAACAGCTACTTCGAGAACGTCCGCAACCCGTACTACGTCGAGGCGGGCGAACTCGTGCAGCGCGGCAACATCACCGTCAACAGCCCGTGGGACTCCGGCAAGGTCACCTCGAAGGGTTCCGCGTTCAACCCGAGCAGCTTCTACTCGTACACGCTCACACCCGCCGCGGACGTGCCAAGCCTGCTGCGGACCTACACCGGCCCGCAGGCGAGCATCGGCCTCTGAGTCCTTTCACCGCATGTGGCGGATCGTCAGATCCGCCACATGCGTGAGGTGAGGCAGCCGTGGGTGCGCGGCAGCACCTTCGCCACCGCGTGCCGCAACCGTGAGCGGGCGCCGCGGGAACCGCGCCCACCGCGCGCGGCGGCGCGCCGATCAAGGGAGATCGCGTTGATCAAGGGCAAACGCACACGGATTTGAGATCAAAGCGCGTGCATATGCCCTTGATCGGCGGACAGAAGGGCGGCGGGCGGAAGTGCGGAAGGGCGGAGGGGGCGGCGGGCGGAAGGGCGGGGGCGGCGGAGAGAGGGGCGGGTTGCCGCGATCGTCGCGCCTAGGGCGATCGTCAGGAGAGCAGAGGCCAGCAGCGTGGATTGGGCGCCGATCGCCGTCACGACGGGGCCGCCGGCGAGGGTACCGAGTGCGGTCGACGGGAGGGTGGTGGCGGTGCGGGTCGCGAGTACGCGGCTGAGCGCGTGCGGTGGGCTGGTGCGCTGAAACAGCGCCACGCAGATCGCCGTGAACGGGCCGTAGATCAGGCCGCCGATCGCAAGTCCGACCAGCCCAGCCCAGACGGCGTGGGTGAGCGCCATCGGCAGCAGGGCCGCGCCCCACCCGATGATGATCCCGATGACGACGGTGGACAGGCGGCGGTTCCGTAGCAGCCCGGCACCCAGCCCACCGAAGATCGCCCCGACACCGAACGCGGTCCAGAAGGCGCCGAGCAGCATCGACGAGCCGCTCAGGTCGTGGGCGACGTAGATGGGCAGGGCGACCTCGACCGGCCCGTACAGGAAGAAGAAGGCGCATGTGATGGCGAGCAGGCCGAGCAGCCTGGGCTGCCGGAGGATGGTCTGCCAGCCTCCGGCCGGCGCCTGCGCGGGTGCCGACGGCTCGGCGGCTGCCGTCGTCGCGCCACGCTTCGCGGTCGCGCAGCTGACCGCCAGGATCGCGAAGCTCGCCGCGTCGATGCCGATCACCCAGCCCGGGCCGGCGAACGTGGTGACGACGCCGGCGAGAGCCGGACCGACCACGATCGCGGCCTGGTTGAACGTCGAGACGAGCGAGTTTCCCGCGATGCGGTCCCGGTCGGGCAGCAACTCGGCGATCAACGTGTACGTGCCGGCGCTGCCCCACGCGTGCAGCAGCGACGATCCCGCCAATAACAGCACGTACGCGGTGGGGTCTAGCCGGTCGGACACGGCGAGCACCGCGATCGTTCCCAGCGCGAGTGTCCGCAACGAGGCGTCGACCGCGATCAGCGCGACACCGCTGAAGCGCCGAACGAGCCGGCTGAACAGGGCGGCGCCGAGCATCGCGGGCAGCGTGTACGCGGCGACCGCCAAGCCGGTCCACACGGCCGCTTGGTCCGCGGGAGCGATCTGCACGGCGAGCCAGGCCACCGCGACCATGCTCATCCCGTCACCGAGCGCCGATACCGCTATGCCGGGCAGGAGGCGGCGCAACAACGGCTGGTTCAGCACCGGTCCGAACGACTTCCTGTACCTGGTGAACATGGTCACAGCATTTCCTTCGGCCCCACCGCTCCGAATCCGTGGCGACCACGGAACCCGGCCACGGATCGGGGCACGGATCACGCGCTGAGCAGGTGCGGGAGAATGGGGCCGTGGCGGCGACGGTGGAGATCTCGGGTCGGGAGGCCGAGGTGCTGGAGCTGGTCGGCCAGCATCTCAGCAACGCCGAGATCGGGGCACGACTGTACATTTCGGTGCGCACCGTGGAGAGCCACGTCTCGTCGCTGCTGCGCAAGCTGGAGGTACCGGACCGGCGGGCGCTCGCCCGGCACGCGGCCGAACTTGCCCGTGCCGACCGGTCTCGGCCCGCGACGGTCCTGCCGGCCCCGCTGACCTCCTTCATCGGCCGGGGCGGGGAGCGCGCCGACTTGACCGAGATGATCAAGGCGTACCGGCATGTGACCGCGGACGGGCCCGGCGGGGTAGGCAAGACCCGGCTCGCGTTGACGCTGGCCGCGGCGGCGGCCAGCGAGTACGCCGACGGCGTCTGGTTCGTCGACCTGGTGCCGGTCACCGACCCGGGCATGGTCGCGGCGGCGGTCGCCGGAGCGCTCGGCCTCGGCGAACAACCCGGCCAGGGCATCGACGAGTCGGTCGTCGCCGCGCTGGCCGACCGGCAGGCGTTACTGGTACTCGACAACTGCGAGCAGGTGCGGGACGGAGTGGCGCTGTTTCTAGAGCGGCTGCTCGCGGCGTGCCCGCGGCTGACGATACTGGCCACGAGCCGCGCCCGATTGATGGTGCCCTTCGAGCGGGTGTACCCGGTCCCTCCGCTGTCCCTGGCCGGCGACGGCGAGTCTGACGCGGTCGCGCTGTTCATGGACCGGGCGGCGGCCGTGGGCTGGCCGCCGGACGCCGCGCTGCGCGACCAGATCGCCTCGTTCTGCGAGCGGCTCGACGGGATGGCTTTGGCGATCGAGCTGGCCGCGGCCCGGTGGCCCTCGCTCGGGATGGATGGCCTGGACGCCGCGCTGTCCGACCCGCTGCGGATGCTCGCCGGCGGCTCCCGCGCCGATGAGCGGCACCGCTCGGTCCGGGCGGCACTTGACTGGAGCCACGCACTGCTGAGTCCGGACGATCGTGCCCTTCTGCGTCGAGTGTCGGTTTTCGTGGCGGCGTTCACCGTCGAGGCGGCGGCGGTGGTGGCCGGTTCCGAGAGCGTCGTCGTCGCCGACGGGCTGGCCCGGCTCGCGGAGCAGAGCCTGCTGGCGGTGACGGCCTCTTCGAGCGGCACCGCCTACCGAGCGCTTTCGACCATCCGCCAGTACGGGATGGAGCGGCTCAACGAGGCCGGTGAGCTGGCCGACGCCCGATACCGGCACCTGCGCTGGTGCCTGGCCAGAGGCGCCGACCTGGTGGCGCGGCGAGAAGACCGGCGCGCCGGATTCGACCTGGTGGCCGACGACCTCCGCGCCGCCCTCGCCTGGGCAGCCGACGAGCCGGAGTGGCGCGCCGACGCGTACCAGCTCGCCCGGCACCTGGCGGAGCTGGCGTTCGCCCGGAATCTGATCGGCGAGTCCCAGCAGCGGTACGAGCAGGCAGCCGCTCTCACCGACGACCCGGCCGCCACCGCGTCGATGCTCCGTCACGCCGCGGCCGTGGCCGGGTGCCGGCTGCGCGGCGATGACATGTACCGCCTCCACCGCGCGGCCGCGGACGCCGCCCGCCGGGCCGGAGACCCCGCCGGCGCCGCCTTCGCCCTGGCGACCGCGGCCACCGACGCGTACCGGTTCTCGGGCAAGTTCGTCCGCGTCCCGTCACAGGAGGAGGCGATCGCACTCATCGGCGAGGCGCGGCAGCTGGCCGGCGACGACCCGGCCGCCCAGGCGGCGGTGGCGCTGGCCGAAGCCGGGGTACTCAGCGACGCGTTCGGCGCCGCGCAGGGTCCGGCCGACAACGACGTACCGGTGACGACCGCGCGCGCCGAACGGGCCGTCGAGCTCGCACAGCGCACCGCCGACCCGCTCGCGGAGTCGGCCGCGCTCGACGCGCTCCTCGGCGCCCAGTGCTGGGCCGGTGACACGTTCGCCGCGGCGGCCACGGCCCGGCGCCGGGTCGCGCTGCTTTCGTCCACACCGGACACTCCAGCCAGGACCCATGAGCTGATCGACGCGCTCGGCATAGCCGCGGAGGCGAGCCTTGGCGCCGGAGACGTGCCTGGCGCCCGCCGGTGGGCACGCCAACTCGCCGACCACCCGCTGCTCGCGGAGGTCGGCCATCGCGCCACGAGTTGGCTGCTGATGGCCGACGCGCTGGCGGGCGAGGTCGACGAGGCGCTCAACGTCAGCGCCCGGTTTCTCGATGCGTGGCAGCGGGCCGGCAGCCCGGCCATGTCGTTCCTCGGCCCGGCGGTGGCCGGTGTGGCGACCCTTCACGGCGTGCGCGGCGACGACGAAGCCGAGCGCGAATGGCGCGCGATCCTGGGACGGCTCGGCACCTCGCCGGGGCATACGTACGGCTACGGAGCCGTCTTCGACGCGATCCTCATGCTCCACCGTGGACAGCCGGAGGAGGCGCTGGAACGGCTGGCGCCCGAGCCCGGCGAGGTGTGGAGGTGGGTCACGTGGATCTGGCTCCACTGGTATGTGGCGCTGCGCGCCGAAGCGAGCGTGCTCGCCCGAACAGCCGACGCCCGCGAACGCCTGGTGGATGCTCGCACCGTCGTGGCCGGCAACCCGGTCGCCGGTGCCATTGTGGAGCGGGCCGAGGCGTTGCTCGACAATGACCAGGAACGGCTGCTCGCAACCGCCCGCGTGTTCGAGGCCGCCGGCTGCCGGTATCAGGCGGCGCGGACACTCGCGCTCGCGGAGGCAGGAGCGCCTCCTTAGCTGGTGGCGGCGTCGGCCGGCCCTTTGGCGTCGCTGTCGCTGTAGCGCGGCGGTTCGGGTGCGGCGCCGGCGGCGCCAAGCAGCAGCGCGAGCTGGAACCGGTTTTCCACTCCGAGGCGGTCCATCAGGCTTCGCATGGTGTACGCGACGGTGCGGACGCTGAGCCGCAGCTCCTGCGCCGCCGACTGGTCGGTGTATCCCATGGCGAGCAGGCGCACGAGTGCCTGCTCGCGGTTGCTCAGGTCGATGGGTGGTACCCCCTGCTCCCGTGGATCCCTCCCGCCGGCCCACAGCCGGTCGAACATACCGGCCAGGGCCCGAACGACCTCCGCGTCAGCGACCTCGACATAGCCCTTTTCGAGGTCCAGAGGGTCGCTGGGAAGGAACGCGACCCGCCGGTCAAAAATCATCAGCTTGAGCGGAAGCGCCGGTAGCTCCCGGTACATCCCGCCGGAGCGGCCGAGAGCGGTGGCGTAGGCGCTCAACCGGTCGCCGTCGCTTGGCGGCAGGCCGAGCACGCGCAGCCGGATGCCGCGCGCCAGCATGCTGTTGTCCAACGGCAGGGCGGCCGTGGTCGCTTCGGCGTCGAATACCTCTTCGGTGTTGATGGCCAGATGCTCGTGGCGTTCAGCGGCGATGAGGTTCGCCGCCCGCTGCCGGGCGGCGGCGCGGGTCGGCCACCGCCGCACCGAGGCGTCTTCCAAGGCCGCCAGACCCACTCCGCTGACCGTCGCGACGTGCCGGCGCCACCGTTCGAGGGCCGAGTCGGGAGTACGGCGCTGCCGCAACGTGTGAAGCACACGCTCCAGCGTCACCGCCTCCCACACCGGACCGTCCTTCGACCAGTGCCCGGCGTTGGTGGCGGTGGCGACCGGACGTGCCGCCTCCACGGCCGCCAGCTCGTCGAGCGCGCGGCTCACCCGGCGCTGGGTCATACCCAGCTCCCGGGCGAGCCGTGCGACCGTGTGGGGCCCCAGCATCGACAACGCCCGGTAGCCGAGATCGGCATCGGGCGTCATCCCCCACCTGGTCAGCCTGGGAACAACTTCCGTCGACAGCCCCAACGGATCCCCCCGTCGCGAACCCAGTCCTGCCCCCCTGCGAGGACAGGAGATCACCTTCAACGGCACTTGTGAAGACCAGGCCACAGCCTTGCATGATCCTGCAATCCCGACGAGGCCCTGTGTCGAGGTGCAAATAGTAAGGGGCCCTCCTGCCGGCCGGAAACGCCGGAGGATCACCGGTCCCGGCTGTTAACCTGATCGATGCCGTATCTGCTGTGGACCGGGCTGGCGATCGGGTGGTGGTCGGCCTACGCATGGGTCAACGCCGTACGGGCCGCTGAGGTCCTGCGCGGAAACGGCGCGGCGGCCGAGCCGGTGTGTCTGCTGCCGGGCGAGCTGGCCATGGCAATGCAGTGGGTGCCGTTCACACTGCTGGCGCTGTGGCTGGCTCATCGGTTTCCGATCGGCGCCGGGACACGGGCGATACTGGTGCAACTGGCCGGGATGATCGTGGCGCTGGGTGGCCGCGTGGTCGCCGTGATCGGGCTCAACCCGGTGATGGGCTGGTATGTCGGCACGCCCACGTTCGACGACCTCCTGGCGCGAAACATCCAGCTCGACGCGTTCACGTACGGGCTGATCGTCGCCGCCGCGCACGCCGTCTACTACGCCCGTGCGCACCGCTTGCGCGAGCGCCAACTCGCCCGTGCCGAGCTCAACGCGCTGCGTGCCCAGCTCCAACCGCACTTTCTGTTCAACACGCTCAACACGATCGCCGCGCTGGTGCCGGAGGATCCGGAGAAGGCGGACCGGATGATCAGTGGACTGGGCCAGTTGCTGCGCCGCTCGCTGGACAGTGACGGTCGGCTCGAAGTGCCGCTGCGCGAGGAGATCGCCACAACATCGTCCTACTTGGACATCGAGCAGGCCCGGTTCGAAGACCGGTTGCGGGTGTCGTGGCGGATCGAGCCGGGCGCCGGGGACGCGCTCGTGCCGCCACTGGTCCTGCAACCGTTGGTGGAAAACGCGATCCACCACGGACTGTGGCCCCGGGCGAGAGCGGGAGAGTTGCGCGTGACAGCCGGCCGGCGGGCCGGATGGCTGCGGATAGCGATCGAGGACGACGGGGTCGGCCTGCCTCCGGAGGGTCCGCCGCCGAACGGGCTCGGTTTGGCGAACACTCGGGTGCGGCTCGAGCAGCTTTACGGCGCGCGACACCAGTTCACCGTCGCCCCACGCGACAGCGGCGGAGTGGCCGTCACCGTGAAAGTGCCCTACCGAACGGGGAGAAGCGATGATGCGTACGCTGATCGTGGATGACGAACCGCCCGCGCGGCGGCGGCTGCGGGCGCTGTTGCGCGACCGCCCCGACGTGGCGGTTTCCGGCGAGGCCGGCACCGCGCCCGCCGCGGTCGCCGCGATCCGGCAGACCCGCCCCGACCTGATCCTTCTGGACGTCCGGATGCCGGAGGGCGACGGCTTCGACGTACTGGATGAACTACGCGGCGAGCACGCCCCGGCGGTGATCTTCGTGACCGCGTTCAGCCAGCACGCGGTGCGCGCCTTCGACGTGCGGGCGGTGGACTACCTGATGAAACCGTTCGCCCGGGAGCGGCAGTGGACCGCGCTGGACCGGGCGGCGCCGGGGCTGGCCAGGCCCACCGCCCCGCCGGTGCCGCTGCGGCGCCTGCCGGTCGACGTGGGCCGGCGAATCCGGCTCGTCGACGCCGATGAGATCGACTACCTGCGGGCCGAGGGCAACTACGTGCGGGTGTACGCCGGCGCGCAGTCCTACCTGCTCCGCCAGACCCTCACCGGCCTTGCGGCCCGTCTCGATCCCGCGGACTTCCTGCGGATACACCGGTCGCTGGTCGTGCGGCTGGACCGGGTGCGGGAAATCGAGACGCTCGACCACGGCGAGCTGATGCTGCGGCTCACCACCGGCGCGGCGCTCATCACCGGGCGGCGGTTCCGCGACCCGGTCAGGGCCGCGCTGGGTTTGACTCGCTGACGCTCCCGCCCGTCCACCCGATCCGCCCGTTCGTCCCATCGCCAGCGGTTTCCGGCGTGTGGCCGCCATAGCCTCCGCGCATGAGACGTTGGTTGATCACTATCACTATCGGGCTGTTGGCGCTCGCTGCCGGTACGCCCGCCGCCGCACACACGGAGGCCGCCATCCTCGCGCCCGGCGTGATCTCCTCCGATCAGGAGGAGTGGCGGATCAGCTTCACACCGGACGGCCGGACCGCCTACTTCGGACGCGGCGCAGACTTCTTCCCCGTTTCCCGCCAGGCCACCATCGTCGTCTCGCACGCCACGGGCAGCGGCTGGTCGACCCCCCGCACCGCGTCGTTCTCCGGCCAGCACCCAGACATCGACCCATTCGTCACCGCGGACGGCCGGCGACTGTTCTGGTCGTCGATCCGCCCCGTCGACGGCCAAGCACGCGCCGACGCCGACCTGTGGATGGTCGACAGGCGGCGGGACGGTCGCTGGGGGGAGCCACGACATCTCGGCGCCGCCGTCAACAGCCCGGCCGACGAGCTCTACCCGACGGTCACGGCCGACGGCACCCTCTATTTCGCTAGCGACCGCGCCGGCGGGCTCGGCGGATGGGACATCTACCGGTCACGCCCAGGACACGACGGCCGGTACGGCCCCGCCGAAAACCTCGGCAGCCCGGTGAACACCGATGGCTGGGAGTTCAACCCGCTGGTGGTAGGACCGCTGCTGGTGTTCACCGGGCTGAACCGCGCCGGCGGGTACGGCGCCGGCGACCTCTGGTACTCGGTCGCGGCGGGCGGGGCATGGTCCACCCCGCGCAACCTCGGGCCCACCGTCAACACGGCGCTCGACGAATACCACCCGTCGGTTTCACCGTCGTTCGACCGCCTCTACTTCGTCCGGCACAACTACGACCCGTGGGTACCCGGTGACATCTACACCGTCCGCACCCGAGACCTGCGCGGCCTGCTGTCCTGAGTTGCCGCCCGCCGGGCGCGGGCGCAGGCTACAGATGTAGCCACCCGGTTTCGGGCAGGAAGGGAGGAGACATGAGTACCTGTGAGGTCTGCGGCAACGACTATTGGATGTCGTTCGAGGTCCGCACCACCTCCGGCGAGGTGCACGTGTTCGACTCGTTCGAATGCGCCGCACACCGGTTAGCGCCGGTGTGTGAGCACTGTGAGTGCCGCATCCTCGGGCATGGCGTGGAGGTCGACGGCCGGTTCTTCTGTTGCGCCCACTGCGCGCGTTCCAGCGGCTCCCGGCACGGCGAGGAGGTCCGCGACGCGGTCGGCGTCCGTCCCGGCTGACCGCCTCTACCGGGGGCGGTGCGGGTGGGGCCCGGCGGCTTTCCGCCGGGCCCGTCGGCTTCTATGAGGTCGTGACTTCGAGGTGGTCGATGTTGGGTAGGCCGTTGGCCGTCGTGGGGTTGAACCGGATGGTGTTGCTGCCCGCGTTCAGTGTGGCGGTCAAGGTCTTGGTGACCCACGTGGTCCATGCCCCGGTGCCTTCGAACGACGGGGTCTGCACCGTCGAGCCGTTGACGATCAGCGAAGCCGGCCGCGCGGTCGTGACACCGTTGGCGAACCGGACCCGCAGCGTCGCCGTGCCCGCCGTGCTCGCGTTGACCGTGAACTGAGCGTGGGCGCCGACCGCGTTGTTGCCGTTGCAGAATCCGGTACCTGAGTAGCCCGACCAGTTGGAGTCGATGGTGCCGGTGCAGACGGCCGGCGTCGTTTCCGCCTCGTAGCGGGTCGTCGATCCGCTGACACCGATGGCGCTCATGATGGCGTCGATAATGCCTTGTTGGGTCACCGTAGCGGAGCCTCGGTTGAACAGCCCGAACCCGTACTGCCCGTTTACGCCGTTGTCCCAATAAGCGGTGGCCGCTCCGTACTTCTTGGCAGAGGCCACCAGGGTGCGCGCGAAGTCCGCACGATACCTGTTGTTCGACGAATCAAACGTGGTCTTGTCGATCGAACCGTATTCACCGACGAATACCGGGTATCCCCGCACGACGAAGGTGTCGTACATCTTCTTCAACTGCGCGTCCATATAGTCTTGCTGTCCCCAGGTCGACTTCCTTGACGGATTGGTCGCTGCCGGCCCCCATTGCGTGATGGTGCTGTTTTCTTCGCCGGTGAAGTCCCACGGGTCGTAGTAGTGAACGGAGATCATGATCCGCTGTTCATTGCTGGGGATGGAGGGAGACCGATATTGGTCGGTCGGAAGCACGAAGCCGTAGTTTCCCGTGGTGTAGTCGATGTTAGTGTTCCAACCGGGGATGAGCAGCCATCTTGAACTGTTGTTCCCGCCAGTTCTTCGTACGGTGTCCACGAAGATCTGGTTGTAGGCGTTGATGTTTGAATAGCATGGTTGGGTCGGACGACCATATTGCCCGTCGAAGTTCTCGTTCATGGATTCGAAGATCAGGTGCTCATCGTAGCTTTGGAACCTGGTCGCGATCTGTTGCCAGACCTTCTGATACTTGTCCCTGATCGTTGTTTGAGAGGATGAATCGCAGATCAGCCAGGAGCCGGAGATAGTCTTGTAGCCGTCTCCATGCATGTTGATCAGCACGTACAGGCCTCGGTTATAGGCGTAGTTGACTACCTCTTGGATTCTGTTCAGCCAGGAAGAATTCACCGTGTAATTAGGGCCGGAACCTATATGTCCCAAATAGGAGACCGGGATGCGGATCGTTTTGAACCCCGCCGCCTTCACCCTGTCGATAAGAGCCTGCGTAACGACCGGGTTGCCCCATGACGTTTCGCTCGGGATTCCGTTGATGTTGGCTTCCAGCGAGTTTCCCAGATTCCAGCCCGCGCCCATGTCGGCAACAAGCTGCGAAGCGCTTACCTGAGCCACGACGTCGGCCGATGCCCGAATCGTCACGCCGGATCCAAATCCGACAGAGGCCAACGTGACCGCAAGGAAGGCAAATCCAAGCTTCTTTACTCTTGAAGCCATAGGTATTTCCTCTCTTCTAGACTTAGCGGTCCAAACCCAGCCTCGTCCAGTGGTCGGACGAGCCCCGCCTCGCCGCTTGAGCGATTGCCGGCGTAAGGCGCCGGCGACCGCATGGTCGACTCCTGGGCATCGAAACCTTGTCGAAGCGTTTCGATGCGATTTCGACATCTTGGGGCATATGACCGCTGCGGTACGCCCACGATAGGAGTTGAGAAACGTAAATGCAACACTTTGCCGGCTGGCCGTAACATCAACTGACACGCGAGTCGTATGGGTCAGCCCATCGCACGCGTCGGCCTAGAGACCGGCACCGGCACCGGCGCCGCTCTGCCGCACCTTCCCGACACCGAACTAGTGATCATCGGTCGGCCACCACAGCCGTCGCGGCGGCGTAGGAGTCGCGTGCCAGCGCTCGTGTGGTTGCAGCGGAGGGTGCGAAGACGGGGGGTGGCGGAACTCCTCATCGAGGATCGCCGATTTATGCCCGCGTTTCCGCAGGCCAGATGCCTCTGGGTGGTGCCCCCGGCGGGTCCCGTACAACATGGGAACGCGCCGCGACCAGCGGCGACACGACGTTCGTGGTGTTGGACGGTACATGGCCCCTGCCGCCACGCGGCATGTGACTCGGGAGTCGCAATTGACGCCGAGAGTCGGCCGGCCCGAAGGTGTGATGCCCGGCCGACTCGCCGGCAGATCGCCCCCGGGTATTCGGTCGTGAGTCACGATCATGCCCGGTAGCCTGGTGTGTCGTGGGTCGGGCGGTTCGCAAGGCTGGTGATGAGCGAGCGCCGCGTGCGCTGGGGCTGGCGCGCCTGCGGAGCACGGTCGCGGAGTGCGGGTTGTGTGGTGTGCTCGCGCCGATGACGAGGGCGCACGTTCCGGCTCAGATGGCGGGCAACAACCACGAGGTTGGGCGGGCCCGCTATGTAGTTCGCGCCGGAGCGGGCGACCTGAGGTCCGTGAGCATGGGGCGCGCGGTCGACGGTGGCCTGTGGATGTACGGCTTGTGCGACCGATGTAACCGCGAGCGACAGACGCCTCATGAGGTGCGGTACACGGAATTCGCCGGCCTGTTCAAGGGGATGTGGTTGCGGAGTCTGGCTTTGTCGGTGCCCTCACCGGTGACGGTGCCGGACGTGCTCTTCTTCCCGGGCGCGGTGGCGCGTGCGGTGATGATGGGCATGTACGCCATGAACCCGGCACTTCGTGGGCTCTTTCCGGGCGTCGCGGATGCGCTGATGAACGAGGATGACAAGATCATTTTGCCGGCGAATCTCCGGCTCCGGTTGGCGATCGCACGCGGAAACCGGGCGCGGATTAGCGGCGGTGATGGCGGGTGCATCTTCAGGCCGTTCGACAGCGGATCGCCGCTGCTCCTGACGAGCTTTGGCTCGATCTACTTTCCGCCACTCGCATGGCAGCTGGTTCCAGATGAGGCACCGCTGATCGACCATCAGAGCTGGGGCGACGTGTCGTCGTGGCTCAAGATCGACCCGGCCGAGGAGCATTTGTTTTCGACGGTGTGCCAGCTCCGGCTGCCGCTAGTTATGCACCCGAGCCACGACCCGATGTACAGGCACCTCTTGGGTGGAACTGCGCACGCCGACAGTTTCGGAGTCGGTGGAATGCACGAATCTCCCGGCATCGCTCCTCGATCGGTTGTGACTCTTGCTGCAACACCCGTACGTCGTGGTCGAGTAGCGGTAGGCGAGTTCGATCTCGCTGAGGCGGACGTGCTTGTGCCGCTCGATCGCCGCGGCGAGTTCGGCGTCCGCGGCAAGGCGCCTTCTCGCGTGATGGGGGCCACGACAAAGGGGAGCCAGGGGCCTTGCGGACTACGCCTCCGGAACCCAGCGTTGCCAGCTGACATACACGTCAACGATCTGTGACACTGCGGCGTTCGTCCAGCACGGCTGCCCGCAGCCATGTGACGCGATCCACCCAGCGTTACCCTCGGCCGCGTTGGCGATTGAGATCAAGTCGGGCGTCGAGACCACCTCTGCGCTGACTCGTTGTCCGCCGAGGGTTCGCCATCGCACGAAGAAACGTTGGTGGTCACAGCCGTTCATCGTCACTGGAAACCCATTGACGACGGCCGGTCCCTGGCCGCCGAAGACCCGCACTGAGGCGGTCCCTTCGTCGGCGTACCGATAGCCGGGATAACCGGCTGGCCAGTTCGGCAGCTCATCGCGGCGACCGGTTTCGGTGACCACGTCCCCAGATCCCCATCGAGGGTCTGTTGTCGCGGCTGGCCCGGTGGTGGGGGCGGCCCGGTGCAGATGCAGCCAGCCGAGCCCAGAGATGATTGCCAGCAGCAGGCTGAGAGCCACAGCGGTGACACTGCTGATCTTGTCGGCCCGGTCCAGGCCCACACTGACAAGCAGCCACACGAGCCCAGCGCCTGCGACAAGAGTCCCGAAGACGGCCGCCGGCAACAGCCACCGCGGGTGGGTACCGACCTGCGGTGCGCTGTCGGGCACGATGAATCCTCCGGTCGGATTTGTCGGGCTGCGTACCGCAGTGTAAGACCGGACTGGGATCTCCGACCGGAGCACCCGGCGATCCGCTCCGCCTGACCACGAGCTTCGCGTCCTGCTCTGACCCTCAACGCGGGTCCTAGGTTTGCCTATAGTCCGGCGGAGGCAATAGTGACGTAGCTGGACGATTCGCCTGCGGCGGCATGCGATCAAGCCGTACGCGCGGTCGCTTGAGCATGCTGCGAAGGCAGCGGTATCCGAAACCTGCCGCTGGCGCGGCGGCTTTGCGTCCGCCGCGGGCTCTGCGATTGTCGGCTACCCCTGCGGCGTCAGGCGGTCGAGGAGGTTCCACACGGGATGTCGTCGGGGGCCAGGACCGAGACAGGTCGACACGCCGACAGCCGCGAACACCCGTAGGCAGTACGACATGATGCGTAGCGTTTCGCTACCCGAAGTCGTTCCGTAGTGGGTTCCGTTCCGATCAGGAGAGCCAGTGGCACCGCCGATTCCGATTCCCGCCGATGTCCGCCTCTGGCTGACTGGCGTCTTCGCCGGCTGCAACGAGCGGGTGGCGAGCACGATGACAGAGGTCCCGACCATCCACGAGGTACCGCTGGACATGACATTCATCCAGCACTTCCTGAGCGTCTCCGCCCCGCACCGATTCCCGTCCGGTTGGACAGTCGAGATCAGCACCCACTACCTGGGCGGCGGACGTCACTACGGCGAATGGGGCGACTGGCCGCGTCGATGGGAAATCGCCGACATCGGACTGCTCGTGGTGTACCGCCAAGGTGGCAAGGTCCTCCGCTCCAAGGTCGCGCTGTTGCAGAGCAAGCGGCTCTACCCAGATGAGCAGCCACTGGACGAGGACACGCCGATGGACTACACGCGCGGCTTCGGAAGACTGTTCCACTCCGATGACGACTGGGCCGCCATAACCCAGCCACGCATCTTCACCTTCACCGAAGGGTCGCGCTACCAAGCGCTGATGACCGGCGTCACCCAGTACAACGCGATCGCCTCGTACGAGCAGCAGCGCAACATCCCCGTGTACTACATGCTGTACAACCCGCTCCAAATCCCATCGTCGGCCTCCTTGCCTCTTACCGGCGCGAACGAACCAAACGGCGCCTGCGACGTGGGATGCCGGATCGTGCCAGCCCGTCAGCTCCGCACCACGCTGGCTGGGAAACCGGACGGTCACAGCCCTGCCTACGGCGAACTGCGGGCATCGCTCGGCGAGCCGTTCGCGGCCGACGTACATCCCACAGGCTGGCGTCTTGAGCACTTCGTCACGGATCTGCTGCTCGACTGCGAAGCCGGCTACATCGCCGAGAACCGAGCAGACGCCGGGCTGAACTACATCTTCAACCGCCGGGGCGGCCCCATCGCAGCCGCTCTCGCCGTCACGCTTGACGCGCCGGCGCCCTGATATCCCATGTCGGCAGCAGTTCGACCTCGGCCGGGGAGGCGCAGCGGATGACGTCGTGGGGGGCGGGCCGCGAGCACCCGGTGCAGCCGGCCTCCCACTTCAGTCGGGTACGCGACGCGCGCTTCCGGCAACTCCCGCGTAGACGCCAGAATCACGTCTCGTGGTCGTGAGTATTGAGGTACAGGCCGGCTCCGAAGAGGACTCCATGCTGGGTCTCTTTGACCGGCTGTCCGCAGAGTCGGAACTTTCCGGGGCCTTGCGCTTGCAAACAGGGCCGCTGGAGCCCGGCAGTCTCGGCGCGGTGGTGGACACCGTCGCGGTAGCGCTGTCATCCGGCGCGGCGTGCACCGCCGCCGCGCGCGTGCTCGTGGCGTGGTTGCGTACGCGTACCTCCGATGTGACGGTTCGGATCACCGGACGTGATGGCGTGGTGGGCGAGGTTCGCAGCCGGAACGTTCGGGCGTTGGGCCCTGAGGCTGTCGAGTCGTATGTGAACTCGCTGGCGACGACGATCAACGCCCAGGCCAAGGACTGATCCGCCGGCGGATGACAGTCGTGGATGGAGCCCTCGCCTTGTCCTCGACGCATGTCGTGCTGGCCGCGTGCGCTGCGACGCCGGGTGACATCCCCCATCCGGAGACCGAGCGTGCCATCCTTCGCAGCGTCCGGGCACTTGAGCTGGTGCTGCTGGAGCGTTGCGGGCTCGATGAGGAGCGGTTGCAGTCGCTCGTCGACCCGGACCGCGGGCAGTTGCTGTCGGCGGTACGAATCGCGGCGCAGCGCGGCAAGGAGGCCAACGGCCTCACGTTCGTGTACTACATCGGGCATGGGCTGCTCGCCTCCGACACGGCGTTCTACCTGGCCACGGCAGGCAAGTACGCCCACGATGCGCCGGATGGGGCCGCCGCCTCGTTCGCCGAGATCAGCTGGATCCTGGAGCACGATGGCCCCAGGTCGACGGCGATCTTCCTTGACTGTTGCTTCGCCGACCGCGCACGGAGGTCCTTCGGTGGCGTACGGCCGGACGCGTTCTCCTCAGACATGCCCCGGGGCAGGTATCTGCTGGCATCAACTGGCGAGACATTTTCGTATGTGCGGGACGACGGGGAGGGCACCGCCTTCACGAGTGAGCTGCTGAAGCTGTTGACGCTCGGTGATCCGACCCGGCCGGCGATGCTGACGGTCGGCGACTGCTACGAGCACTTGGCTCGCGAACTGCCCAAACATCGCGGCCAGGCACCGCACCAGTACTCGTCCGACGGTGCGGCACGCATCCCGCTGGTGGCGAACCCGAACCCGGCTCCGGTGGCGCCGGAGGGCCTGGAGGCGCCTGACTCGGCGATCCCGTGCCCGTATCCAGGGCTGTCGCCGTTCGACGCGTCGGCCGCGCGGTACTTCTTCGGCCGGGACCAGGTGATCGCTGACCTGATACGCCGGCTGCGCCGACGCATCGCCGACGGCGGGCCGCTGGCGGTCATCGGACCGTCCGGGGTCGGCAAGTCATCGCTATTGCAGGCCGGCCTCGTGCCGGCGGTAACGCGGGAGGCCCTGGGTGCACGTCGGACATGGCGTTGCTTGACGTTCAGCCCGGGCACACAGCCGCTGTCCGTGTTGGCGTCGGCGCTGGCTAGGACCCTCGACGGCGACCCGGACGAGGTACGCCGCCGTCTCCTCGACGATCCCGGCGGTCTATGGGGCGAGTTGGCGCGGGCGCATGTGGGCGACGGCGACGGTTCGGTTCTCCTGGTCGTCGACCAGTTCGAGGAGATCTTCACACAGGCTGCCGACCGGACCGAGCGGTTAGCATTCCTCCAGGCACTGCTGAGGGCCAGCGGCGAGGTGGGCCGATGCTTGGTGGTGCTGTCGATCCGGGCGGACTTCTTCGGCCAATGCACCGCCTACCCGGAGCTGGTCGGTGTGCTGCAGGACGACCCCTTGCTGGTCGTGGCGATGTCCGAGGGCGAGCTCCGGCGGGCGATTGTCGGCCCGGCCGATGCGGCTGGCCTGCACGTCGGCCCGGAGGTCGTCGACCGCTTGCTCGCCGACCTGCGTGCCGGCAATCTTCCCACAGCTGGCAACGCGGTTCAGTTCATCGGTGAGGACGCCGGCTACGACGACGCCGGCACGTTGCCGCTGCTTGCCCACGCGCTGCAGGAGGCGTTCCTTCGCCGGGAAGGGCGCCGGCTCACCCTGCGCAGCTACGAACGGACCGGCGGCATCTGGCGGGCTGTCGCACGTACGGCGGACGAGGTCTACGACAGCCTCGCCGGCCTTGCCAGCGGGCAGGCGGTGGCCCGACTAATACTGCTGAGCATGGTCCACCTTGGACGCGGTGCGGACGACGCCCGCCGGACCGTGGATATGCAGGAGCTGTTCCACGGCGGCAACTACGCCGCCGAACTGGTCCGCGAAGTCGCCGAGCGGCTCGCGAAGGCACGCCTCATCACTCTTGACGCGGGCACTGCCACGCTGACCCACGAGGCGATCCTGCGATGTTGGCCACGGCTGCGACGGTGGATCGAGGAGGATCGCGCTGGGCTCCTGATCCATCAGCAGCTGTGGGAGGCGACCCGTGCGTGGCTGGCCGAGGAGCGCAACGCGTCGCTGCTGTATCGGGGATCCCGACTCGATGATGCCTTGGCCTGGGCGCGTGACGCGCACCACGCAGTACGGCTCAAGCCCGCGCTGGTCGAATTCCTGGCCGCGAGTGTGGAGCAGCGACGGGTCGACGAGCGGACACGGCGTCGGGTACGGCGGTTCCGCCGGGCGTTCACTGCGGCCGTAACGGTGCTGGCCGTCGGCGCCGCGAGCTTCGCGTACTACATCTACCGCGAACGCAACATCGCGATCTCTCGAGAGGCCGCCGCGAACGCCCAGGTGCTGCGCGGCTCCGACGCTCCGGCCGCGATGGCGCTGGCCCTTGCCGCGTACGACGTGGATGCCAACGTGGACACCCGTAGCAGCCTGCTAAGTACCTACGCGACACCGGTCCCGGCGGTGGTCCGTGTAGCCGGGCAGGTGATCGACGCGGTGGCCGTATCGCCTGCGCAAGACCTCATGGCCGTCGGGCTGATGCAAACCATCGGTCTGCCGCAGGAGACCGCCGGGATTCCAGCTGTACAACTGTGGAGCCTGGCCGATCACCGGCGCCCGACGATGCTCCCCACCCGCATGATCGGCCCCGACAAGGTTGTCAGCGACGTCGACTTCAGTCCTAGCGGCCGGATGCTCGCTGCGTCGATCTTTCATGGGCCGGTCTGGCTGTGGAGTCTGCCCCCGGACCTGCCGGACGAGATCACTGGACGCCAACTGGACGGGCCGGCAGATGGCTTCAAAGACGTCTCGATCTCCCCCGACGACCGTTACGTCACCGCCATCCACATCGACGACGGCGTGCCCTGGATATGGGACCTGGCCGGATCGGGCAGCGGTCATCCCATTTCCGGCCCTCCGGGTGGACCCGACGTCGACTTCCTGACCTACGGTCCCGGAGGCCAACTCGTCGGCGTGCGTCCGGACGGGGTCTGGACCTGGCACGACCCCGCCGATCGGGCGGTCCGCCCGCAGCGACTGCTTGCCGCCGTCGATGCGGACGGCGCCACGACCACGGTCGCGTTCTCCCGTTCGCAGCGCACGATGGCAACCGGCGCGAAAAGCGGCGTGGTACGGCAATGGGATCTGACAGATCCGAGGCGGCCAAAGCCCCAGGGCGAGGCCCTCGTCGGGCAGGTCAACGCGGTACACCACCTCGCGTACTCGGCGGACGGCACGCGCCTGGCAAGCGCGGGAAACGAGGCCGCGATCTGGATCTGGAACACTGGCACCGGCAGGCTCGTCCGCCGGCTACCGCAGCCGTCCGTTGTAGACGACCTGGCGTTCGCGCCGGCCCAGGACTACCTCGTTTCCTTCAACAGCCGCGGCGAAGCATTGGTATGGGACCTGCCCGGACCGCTCATCTCAGGTAAGATCGGCAACTTCGTCGCGGCAGCATTCAGCCCCGACGGCTCCATCCTCGCGACCGCCACCGCCGAGGGCGAGGTGACGTTGTGGCGCGTCGAGGACTCCCATCACTTCCAATCGCTGAGCACGTTCACCCACGACCGCGGAGTGTCCGCGCTCTCCTTCGACGAAGACGGCACGACCCTCGCTGTCGCCGGCAGCGGCTGGAGAATACAGCTATGGGACCTCAGCCGGACGCAGGCACCTCGCCGGATCGGCTCACCGATCGCCGGGCCACAACACATCATCACGTCCGTCGCCTTCGCACAAGGGCGGGACATCCTTATAGCCGGCTCGCTGGACGGCGGCGCCCACCTGTGGTCAATAGCAGACCCGGCGAGACCGATCGCCCTCCCAACGATCAAACCCACCGGCGACAAGTCGTACTTTCAGGTGAAGCGGATCGCGACCGACCCCTCCGGGCAGACATTGGCGATCGGAGCGCTCGACGGCATCCACCTGTGGCACATCGGCGATCCGCGGCACCCGTCCATCGTGAGCGAACTACTGCCGAGCTCAGCGTGGCCGAACGGCACCCCTCTCAGCTATAGCCAACTCGCGTTCAGCCCGGACGGCGAGCTCATCGCCGCTGGCGGCGGCACCGAGAACTCCGGCGCCACGGTCATGCTCTGGGATGTTCGCCAGCCGAACGAACCACGACTGGTGGCGGGTCTGTCCGGGCCGGACGAGGTGGTCAACTCCGTGGCGTTCAGCCGTGACAGCCGTACGGTAGCTGCCGGCGGCTACGACCGAACGGTCTGGCTTTGGGACGTCACCGACATAGAGTCCCCGCAGACGATCGGACGGCTGACACATCACACCGACACGATCAACGCGGTGGCGTTCGGCGGAAACTCTCTCCTGGCCAGCGTCTCGAGCGACAACACGACCATGCTCTGGGACACCGACGTGGAACACGTCCGCCGTCAGATGTGCCAGATCGATGGCCTCGGAATGGCGATGGACCAGCAAGGATGGCGGCGCTACCTGCCGCATATGGTCTCGGAGCCACTCTGCCAGAGCTGAGCCGCCGCGCGGCGAGCCCCGATAGGCGGGCGGCGAAGATGCTCGTTGACCGCGGTTTGCTCCGAAGGCTCAGTCCAGCGCAGGTGCGAAGCCCCTCGGCCGGCTCTCCAGGGTCGCTGGAGTGCTTCGGGCTGGTGAAGAAATCCCTGGTCAGCGCACAGACGCGGGGCAGGCGCGCAGGTGTGGAGTGGAGGCGGATCCCGTCCAACATGGGAACGCGGGACGACCGGCGGTGATCCGACGATTGTGGTGCTGGACGGCACGTGGCCGCTGCCACCGCCGGGCGCCTGATTCGTCTCGTAAGTCCATGCTTGCGAGATCGTTGCCGGGAGTCTCGTTGGCTTCTGTCCGGAGGGGTGGCGTGGACGCTGTGCGGACCGATGATCGGGGCATCGGTCTGCACGCGGGGCAGCGCGGGCGTTGGCGGAGCTGCGTCGTCAACCGCAAAGACCGGTCAGGTCGCTCCTCTGAAGTCACTCAAATGCCCGAAATGAGTGCGCTCGATGATGCTGGGGATTTTGCGTTGGCGTGGTGGCCTTGATACGACGTGAAAGGTGGCTGTGGTCGCTGAAGGTGTCGCGTTCCTTTGGTTCGTCGTTTGGGTTGTGGCGCACGCGGCCCTGACGGAAGGGGGGCTCATGCTTGTGGGCCGCCGGTTACCCGCTGCGGCTGCCTGTCGATCGCTGGACGGACCAACGGTTGCGCTGGCCTTTACGCGGGCCCAAAGAACGACGGTAGCCTGTCGGCTTTATGTTGCGAGGTGGGCTATGACCTCGGACAGATTGGTATACCTTGGGGTGGCTTATCGCCAGACACCTTCGGCAGATCCGAATAGAGGTCCGGGAACCAATGGTCGTCCTGTGTTTTATTCCACACGGCGGATGATTTCCCACTGGTAGGGTCAGTTCTTTCTTCTCCGTGACGCTCTTGGCATACGATTGGTACAGGCGTGCCTTCGTCGTAGCCTGGGCCGTAGAGCTCCGAGTTATTAGGGCCTTTGAAAGTCCGTACGCCCATCTTCTTTCCGGTCTGCGCCGAGTACGTGCCCGTAATCCGGGTCCACCAGACCCGTGGCGACGCCGAAGCTGACGGAGCAGAGCCTGCGTGTCCACCCTCGGCATCTCCTTCGGATGCGCTCGTCAGCGCCACGATGACGAGTACGCCGACGACGCAGGTTGCCAGGACCGCGGCGACCGCAGCAGCTCGTCTCGGCCGCGACCACTCGTTCCATCTGTTGCCGTACTGGGCGTACCACCTGATGCGGCTGACCGGCTCGGGCTGCTTCGGCGGCGTGGCGTGCTCGTCCGTCCGGTCAGCCTTCGCCGCCGGCACGCCGGTGCCGCTGTGCGGCGCAAGCGGGCCCGTTGGCCCAGCACCAAACGGAGGCTGCTCAGTGTCACCCCGCTATACGGGAACGGGTGCTGGCTCAGGCGGCCGCGAGCGATGCCGGCGGCCGAGGTCCTCGTAGGCCGCCCTCGCGCGACGCCATCTCGATCGCCACTCGTCTTCAGCGCCTCCGAGGTACGCCACAACCTCACCGATCTTGTCCCAGCCCTTCACCACCCTGCCTTCGCGCAGCCAGTCGCCGAGGGTCCTATCCGACATGCCAATGAAGTCGGCGATCTGTTTGACGGTGACAGGCTCTTCGCCACGTTCAAGCTGCTCAGCCTGGTACTTGGCGAGCAGATCACGGATGGCATTCCAGAACTCCTCGATGATCCCCCTAAGGTCATCGTCGCTCAGTCGATCTTCTATAGGCTCACCGTCGGCTACCTTGGTCACCCTCGGATTGTGACTACCCTTCGTGTCTGCCGCAAAGCGACACGCCAGGACTGGACGTTTGTCGAGGTCAGCGCCTATTGATCCGGACCGACTCGGTCCGACAAACCTTGTTCGCCATATAGGTCAGGCGTGTACTGGAAGCAGCCCGCCGAGAGTTGGCGGATTCACAGAGAAGGTAATTAGATGATTTCCAAAAAGGCGAGGCTTCTCTCGCTGGTCACGGCACTGGCGCTGCTTATTGGTGCCTTGCTAGTCGGCTCAATCGGGACGGCCAACGCGGACGAAATTGATGCCGAGGTCGCAGCCGCCAGTGAAGTGGCTGCCGCTGACGCGCAGGCGGCGCGAGTTGGAAAGGTGGGCTTCTTCGTCTTCAAGAAGAATGCGAAGGACCCGTCGATATCGCGACTCTCCTGGCAGGAGTTCCGAACCTTCCCTGACGGACGGCCGCCGAAACTGATCTTCAAGAAGAGCTGGCGGGCAGGCTCAGGCGATGGGTCCAAGGACACCTGCCGTACGAACCACGGCTGGCTGCCCGGCGGCTGGTACGGCGGGACTTTCAAGTCCGGCTTCGACGGTGACATCAACGGCCTTGTGTGGCATCTCGACGACAAGCGGTGCGGTCGAGGAACGCCGCGTACCGCGCTGTTCATCCACAGCGAGATGACCCCGAGCGGCAGTCAGAACTGCGGCTAAGCCGGAGTGCTGGGACGGGCCGAGCGACTACCTGTCCAACGGCTGCATCAAGGTCAAGCCATCGCACATCAAGAAGGCGGCCAAGCTGTACCGCGCCTTCTACGGAGGCCGGGCCGACACGTACAAAAAGAACCTGCTCCTAGTCGTGTAGGCAGCAAGCCGGCAAGCAGGTGCCCCTGGTAGCTCCAAATGCCAGGGGCACCTCGCGTCTGGCGCCGTACGACCCCGAGCCCGAGGCCGTCCGGCCCGTTGTGCCTGGGTCGCTAGACCAGGGTCGCCGCGTCCCCCCGCGTCCAGCCGATGTCGTCTACGCCGTTCTCGGCATGGATGGCGAAGTAGGTCACTCCTTCGTCGGCGTTGTAGTAAAGCCAGTTGCAATAATTGCCGACGACGTCCCCTCGTGCTTCCTCTTGAGCAGGTCGGGCGTCTGCGGGTTCCCATCGTCCCTTGTCGGCTTCTCGTAGACGCCGGCCGTCGGCCACAGCACCTTGTAGTGGCAGCCGGCGGCGACCGTGTGCGGCGCGATATCGCCCGCACCCACGCCCTGAGGCACGAGTCCAGCCGGATCGCGGTCGTAGCGCTGCCGGCCGGGACCGGTGTCCCGGCTGGCAGCGCCCGGTCGATCACCCGGACATATACCAGGTGTAGGAGGGCAGGGCGCGCCGGCAGGTCTCCCCTCTGGGGACCACCTTCAACTGGCGGACGGTCTCGACGTACATGCAGCTCGCTTCGGGACGCTGCACGGCCAGGTTCCGTAGGGGGCGCGGTGGGCGACGACGCCCAGATCTGCTTGCGGACGCCGCTGACGCACACCTCCATGAACACCTTGGCTGCCGCTGTTCTCCGGAGCGGACAGACACCAACCGGTGCCCGAGTTCCGCACCCAGAAGGTGTTCCCGCCGAGGTCCTCGAGGTACCACAGCTGCTTGAGCTGGTAGTGGCACGGGATCAGCCACACGGTCGTCGTCGGAACCGTCGGCCGTCCGGAACTGTCAGCGGCCAGGTGCTGGTCGAGACAGAGCGACGAGTTCGAGAGCGAGTAGCGGGCTATCCATACTACTCTCGTGCACAATTGACGAGTGGAGATTGAAACGTGGTTGGAAGGGAGATACAACGTCTCACGACGGCACTATGGACATCTAGCGTGACTAGCGCCGCTGAGTGCATAACTGAGAACACCCTTGCGAAGTGCAGTAGGTCGACGGTAGGGGTAGCGCCAGTCTCAAGGCCATCTTGGCCTCGAGACCACGCGCCTGTGGGATCACGGAAGTAGAGATTTCCGGCAACCCATGAGTGCTCATCGACTAGCTGGATGGCGTCAGGAGGAACGTTCTGTAGCAGGCTGAGGTCTGCTGCAATCGAGGAGCACGCCGAAACCGTCCCGAACACTACGGCGTGCGTCCTGACATCGTTGACCAACACCACGTCGCGAATGGCGACGCTTGATCGGTTCTCTACGCCGATAGCAACCGGCGCTTCCCTCTTGCGACCCAACCATCCGATCTGCGATGCATACCGACGTTGATCACGCTCGCGGTCCTGCGCGTAGGCGTCTCGCTCGTTGCGGTTCATCCGCCGCTGATCCATAAGACCAGTGCAAGAAATCATTAGCCCCGGTATGCTCAGGGCGAGCAATAAAAGTGCCGCTAAACCCTGAAAGTATTCACCTTGCATCTCGCGCAGCGCTCGGCGTTGTACCGTGTTGCCGCCCTCTTGCGAATCGGTGCGGGGTGCAGCGGATGCCGGAACGAAGAGGCCGTTCCGAGTCCGAATCCATCGCACCTTCATGATCGGGCTCCCAACCCCGCCGTACTGGTGTAGCGCTAAAGTATCCATGTTTCCTGAAGGGTGGCTGTGAGTTCCCCTGACCAACCTGAACGTTTGCTGGATGCATCAATGGCTGGATTGTTGGCGACAGCGGCAGAAATCCGCTCCAGTTACCTAACATGCCGCTGACTACGCGTTGTCCAACGTCACTCGGCAGTGGTGGTCGCTCGCGGCAGGCCCAAATGATCGAGAAGGTCGAAGTAGACGTCTTCGGCGAAGTCGTACCGTGCCGAGGGCAGTCGAAGCCACGCGGCGAGTCCCGGTCGGCGCGTCGTCCGCAGGATCAGTCCGATCGGCCGGGCTGGGACCTTGTACCCGGCCTCGGCCGCCCAATCGACCGCGTGCCGAACGGCTTCGGCGGGCGGGCAACCGAACGCGGCGATCGTTTCGCGGGCCCGCCGTCGTGCGGCCCGGCGAGACACTCCGTTCATCACATGGTGGTCACGCTCGAACGCGTACGCGGTGCCCCGGTCGAGCCAGGCGCCCCACCGGTCCCCGGACGGACTGGCCGCAACCAGCTGACCGTAGTCGCTGTCGGCTATGTACGCGGCGATCACCGGGCTCGACGAGGCCGCCACCAAATCCAGCAGGAGGTCGAGGCTTTCTCCGAGAACAATGTCAGGCACGTCGTACACGCGCCATCCGTCGCCGCAGACAGCGCCACCGTGCGAGCGTACCGATGCGCCGCGGTTATGAAGAGCCGCCGGCATCTGTTCACCCCGAACCGCGATCAGCGTGCCCCAGTACTCCATCCCCGGCTTCCCGTACTGCCGATGATCAGAATCAACAGGACTCTAGACCGCAGCGGCAAGGCCGGTTGACGACCTAGTCGCCCATGAGAGCCATTGATCGACTCGCTCAGGTAGCCGATGACGTACGTCATGCATCCGGCGCCCGCAGGATCGCCAGATGGACTGGCTCAGCGATCAAGATGATCACTGTCAACGTCGGGCTGGTCGAGCCGATCGCGCAACTCGTGTACCTCGGCAGCGAGGACATCGAGCTTGGCTTGCACGGTTTGTTCGACACGGGCCACCTCGCCGACGCGTTCGACGAACCACGATGCCAGCGATGCGGTGATGACGCCCAGCAGAGCGATGCCCGAGATCATGAGCGCTGCGGCGATGAGCCGGCCTTCGGCGGTGGTGGGGTACCGATCGCCGTACCCAACGGTGGTGATCGTCGATATAGCCCACCAGATCGCGTCGCCGTAGTTCCGTACGTTGGCATCCGGATTTGCGCGTTCGGCGTCGAGCAAGGCCAGGGCCGCTACCGCACCCGCTGTCGCTACCGCAGCCGCGATGGAGGCGACGACCTTGCCCCGGGCAAACTCGACGCCGCCTCGACTGATGGCGCGAAGCGCGATCACCCCACGCAGCAACCGCAAGGGACGCAGCATCGGCAGCGCCAAGATCGCGACGTCGAACCAGTTACGGCGGATGAAGGCCAGCCTCCGATCGGTCAGCCCCAGCCGGATCAGGTAGTCGAGACCAAAGATGATCCAGATCGCTACACCGGCCCACGCACAGGCTGTTCGTGTTGCCGGCGGCAGTTCGGGGTCCAGGATCGGCCAGGCGTAGGCCGCCAGGAAGGCTATGGCCAAAGCGATGAGCGGCACCTTGGTGCGCTGCTCATACCGAGACAACCGTTGGTTACTCACGATCAACAGAATGTAACGTCGGTTGAACCCAATCTCGGCCGGGGCGCGCAAGTCCACTACGGTCATCTCGTCCGACGGCCCCGAGGTGTCTCCTTGCTGTTCGGGCGACGCCGCCGCCCCGGTCGGGGCTCGAGGCACTTCGGTGACTCACCAGGCTCGATGAGCAAGCCGCGGTGTGCGCCAGACCCGACCGACCACGCTGGCCCCGCCCTGAAGCGGGCCACAGAGGCCCGGCCCGTCTCGCCGCCAGCCGTGGAGATCCGTACGCGCGACGTCTCCTGCTGCGTCAGCGGCCCCGAGACTCTCGAAATCGAGGCCCGCCAGCGCCACGTAGTGTCGCGAGCGGACAAGTCAGCGCCCACGCCGCCACCATTCCGAAGACCTAATCACGGCAATGGCAGGCGCGCTCATGCCGAGAACAGTGCGTCTGGCAATGGGCTTGTTTAGTGGCCGACAGCCGGGAGCGCAGCGTTCGGCATCGCGCGGGAGGACAGGTTGAGCGACACCATCAATCCGCCTGGCTCGGTAAGCCAGCACATCCTCGGGGATGACTGGCGCCGCCGGGGGTCGTTCGTCGGGTTAAGTCCAGGTGACGGAGCGGGCAGCGCGACACATTCCGGCGTTGGCTAGCCCTCCATGATCGCGCCGATTGCCGCTATCGAAACTCGCGAGAGTCTAGCCATCTCGCTCCAGCCCGGGCCATGCCATCGCAACGTCCAGACGTACTTTAGCCTCGCGCGCATCGAAAGACGAGTGCCGCCACAATGAAATTCGCTCGCGATTCGTGCTGGTCCCGCCTTTCACCGGTCAGCGCTTTGCATTTGTGCCTTGACGTCAAGGACATGCGCTACACTGCGGGACAGCTCTTAACCTTCCAATTGTTCGCGTGTCCGTACATAGAGAGCTGTCTAGATAGCACATGACGAACGAATCTCCCGGTAGAAGGCGATGGTTGTCGGCGGCGTGGTTGGGGGTAATCGTCGCCGTTTGTGGGGTGATTGTCGCCCTGGGGGCATGGTGGTTCCCGCAGGCCAATGGCCCTTCGCCGACGCCGTCGCCGCACAGTCCTTCTACGACCTCGTCACCCACCACGCTTGACAGCGCCGGAGGCGTGGAGGAAGGGGGCCCTCCAACATTCGAGCCGCAGTTGACCGTGAGCTCGGCGGTTGTGCGTGAACGGTGCCATCCTCCGGGGAACACCGGCACGCCGATCGTGGAGATGACGCCAAAGATTGCTGGTACTTCCTACACGGACGGCTTTGGGTGCGGGATTGGGCTGGCAGGTCCGGTGGCTGGTTACCTGGACTTCCTGGTGCCCAAGGGGGCACAAAAGCTGGTCGGCGTTGCTGGGCTCGACGATCGGTCACCTAATGTCACCGCGAGCGTGAGATTCTCGATAACCTCCTTGGACGAGAAGGCATTGTTTGACGAGACGGTCGCTTATGGCAGGTCCGCGAAGGTCGACTTAGACCTTGGAGATCAAAGTCGTATCAGAATAAAAATTCAGCTCGCCGAATTTGTCGAGAGTCCTATGATTCAAATCTGACGGCTTGCTGGGCTGAGATGCGCTTTCAATGAGCTGAGGTCACGCGCCCGACCGGCTAACGCACGCGCGAAGTTGCGAGACGGCCCTTCGCACACAGCAAAGGCCGTCAGGGTGAACGTCTTCGTCATTGCGAAACCCTCGACCATGCGTCTGCCGACGCCGCCCTACAGCCTGACCGCTCCCGGCTTCACGAATAGCATTCAGAATTGGCCCGATGTCTTACGACTTGAACACCGAGCCGAGATCCGGAGCGATAAGAAGGACGCCGGCAGCAACCAGGATTATCCCTGTTATATACACCGCGTCGCCAACTTTTTCGATGACTCCCCAAACGCCGCCAGCAAGCTGAATGTCACCCTTCTTACGTGCGCGAAGGAAGATTAAGAGGACGCCGACGAGGACTAGGAAGGCGCCTACCGTGCCACGAAGATTCATCGTGCACCTCCTACCAGGTCCCTCGATTATCAGATACTTGCGATGCCGGCAGAGCCTTTTCTACAAACAAGGTTAAACCAGGAAGCGTCATCGAATACAATGCAGATCCGGCGGCACCCCGCCATTGTGCCGCGGCCCGCGCCGGTCATTCTCTCACCACCTCGGCTCCGTCCGTTCGATACCGGCTCGCGGGGCGCGCTCATCTGCCGCAACCTGCGCACGGTTATCCGCTGGGGACGACCGTCGCCTGGTCGCTGGTACGGGGTCATGGTCAGGTTCCGTGTTCCATGGCTGTGAGCGCCTCGGTGATGGCGGCGGCTGACCATGGATACCCGTCGATGAGGGGGTGACCGTGTGGTGGACCGGGGCGGTCGGCGGTCTTGCGTAGGCGCCGTGCGATGCGCTGCCAGACATTTAGGTAGTGCGGGTAGGTCACCAGTTCACCGCTGTTGGTGTAGACGGCATCGACGACGCAGACTTCGCGCGTGGTCGCACGGCGCGGCACTGGGTAGTACATCGGTGCGGTGGCGTGCTGGATTAGGAGGAACCCGTTCAGGGAGCAGATCGACTCGTATTTCCGGCCGGCCGACAGCGGCGGATGCGACCGGGTGAGGGCCGGCGACCACACCCACATGTTGATGCGCGGCGTGCCCGACGGCTGGTGGCCGTGCCGGTCAAAGGTGACCTCGTCGGCCAGCCACGGATTCTCGACTCGGCCTCCATCGGCGCCGACGGTAGCGTCGCTGCCGGTTAGCCGCCACGGTCCGAACTCCTCGATCAGCCCGGCCTGCACGGCCGCTGCGAACTCCTCGGCGGTGACATGGACGGTGCATCGTCGGCCGCCGCGGCGGTATCAGCCGGCAAGGTCGAGGGTCAACTCGGCCGGCTCCGCCGGTGCGAGCATGCGTCGCTGCGCCACAGCGGAACAGTACAAGCCCCTCGCAGGCGCCCGTACGGTCAGACCGTACGGCCATGCGCGGCGCCTTGAACGCTCCGGCCGGGGTGCGGTAGCCGAAGCCGGGCACGATCTTGGCGCCTGGATTGCCGCACGAAGTGCGCGGATCTTTAGGCGACCAGGAGGGTGCAGCCACGATCAGGTGCGCGCTCATTTCGCGCTGAGTGAGCGGTTGCGCTAGCTCGACACGGGGCCCGCGGGTGCTTCGGGTTGGTCAAGGTCCGGCGGTGACAAGGTTCTCGCGGCGGCGGGCTGTGCGGCTGGTTTTGGTGTTGCTGGATGCGCTGGCATGGTTCGTCGTTCGTTGGCCCAGCAGGAAGCCGCCGATCGTCCATTTCGGAGTCATCGTTGCTGGATGTCGTCCTGGACGGTCCTGGTGCGGGCGAGCCAGTCTGTCAGCAGGCTGGCGGTGTCTTCGCCGAGCGTGGATGACGTTCGGTTGATGAGCGTGGTCAGCTCGGTGTGCTCGGTGGTGGTGACGGCCTTTTCGGGGATCGTTGTCCGTCGCCACATCGGGTGGTCTGTGTCGCGGGCGAGTCGGGTGGCGTCGGCCAGGCCACGGCGGGCCAGACGCGGTTCGGAGTCGGTTATCAGGGTCAGCGCGGCGCGTAACCAGGTGGTGGTGGATTGGGTGCGAAGGAGTCGGTATCCGGCCTGGCGGATTTCGGCTCGTGGGTCGGCCAGCAGCTGCCACGCCAACTGTGGGGACAGCCGGCGTTGCAGCGGGAGCAGAGCGGCGGTCGCTTCGCGTATCACCGCGGGGGACGGATCCTGCAGCAGCGGCACGATCGCGTCCACGTCGCCGGTTCCCAGTTGCCGTAGCGCGCGTACGGTGTGGGATCTGATCTTGGGCGAGGGGTGGGTGAGTAGCGGTCGCAGCAACACCGCGTCAGCTGCCGGTCCGGTTTCGGCCAGGCCGTCGATGGCGCCAGGGCCGACCTGTGCGGGGTCGGTGACAACGGTGCGGTAGCGGGCGAGGGCGTCCACGCCGCGGCGGCGAGCGGCGTCGCGGGCGATCGCCCGCACCAGGGGCGATTGATCCTCCAGATAGGCGACCGCTTCGTCGTCCAGGCCGGCGCGGACCAGACCGGTCACGGCGTACGCCCGCACCTCCGCCCGGCGGCTACCGGCCAGGCGACGCAGCAGGTCGACCCGGCGTGTCCACACCGCCTGCCGGCAGGCCGCCTCCGCCGCCCGCACCCTGATCCGTACATCGGCGTCGGACTCGGCCACCCGGACCAGGTCTGCCAGTGTCCACCAATCGTGCCCTAGTCCGATGTCGAACACGAACCGCCGCGGCCGGCGGTCACCGGTCGCGAACAGGGACCGGCGAACCTCGACAGACGTGGACAACAGCGCTGCCAACGCTTGGGACCGGGCGAAGCCGGCCCGGCTGCGAGCCTGCACCGCAAGGATGGTGGGCAGCGCTACCGGAAGGCAGCCGTCTGGATCGCCTGCCAGCAGCAGCGCCAGCACGGCCCGCGCCCGGTCGCGGACCGGGGCCACCCAGTCGACGGTGCGCAGCATCAAAAACGGCACCGACTGCGCCGCCGGCCGCTGAAGCATCGCCGCGACCGCTCGTTCCCGCACCCGCCCGTCACCGTGCATGCTCGCCACCGCGACAGCGACAGGTCCGGCCTGCCCTGACGCGAGCCGGGTGGCGAACCCGGCCAGGACTGGTGAGTAGTAGGGCGAGCGCCAAGCGACCTGCCGTACGTGCCCGTCGAGCCCGACAACCACACGCGGGCACTTGGCTACGACCGTCAACGCGGCCCGGGCCAGGTCCTCATCTGCGACAGCGTCAATATCGGCCAGCATGCTAACCAGCCGTTCCCGTGTCTCCCAACCGCCCACGGCCGCCTCGTCCACGGCCACCACCAGCGCAGCCAGCCGAGAGTTCGGATCCAACGCCGTCGACCGATCCGTACGATCTCGCCTGAGCCAACTCACCGCGCCATCGTGCCCCAAACCTTGAACACCCACAGGTGAATATCCACGGCTCACACAGCTGCGCGCCAACGACCATGCGGAACAGCGAAAGGCGCCCCAACATGCCGGGGACTATGCGTTCTCGACGGGACGATCGGCGGGAGCTCAGTGGCGCAGGGCAGACGCCGGGTCGGCCACAGGCTGCACATCGACTCTGCTGAGCACCACGTGCGTATTCGGCGCGCAGTTTCGGCGTATGGCGGGCGTCGATCAGGGTGGCGCCGGGTTCTGCCCATGCCGATCTCGGCGCAGCAGTGCGTCCCCGGCGTGCAGGCCGTCACCCCAACTACATTCTCGCCGTGTACGTCGCCTCCGGCACGTAACCAATGACCCCACCCACGACTTTGTAACCGAAAAGAGTGTGTTATCGACAGCCGTCTCGACCTCGAGGAGCCCTAATCTCGGACGCGGTACCGGGGATAGAACCACGAGGCTCGCGAGACCTTCGTCTGGGGTGTCTACCTATCAGGAATTGTCAGATGCGCGATAACAGCTCGGCCTTCTTCTTTTCGAATTCTTCAGGAGTCACGATTCCCGCATCGCGCAGCTCGCCTAGCTTGCGGAGTTGCTCGAAGATATCCTGCGGCGACGAGCCGCCCGTTGGCACTTCTTCTCCGTAGGTACCAGTCGCCGTTTGTCCAGTCATGACCACTCGCAACAGATCGGTCAATGACTTGCCGTCGTCCTTGTTGACGTTCTTGATCTCTGCCTTGTTGCCGCTAGCAAAGATGGCGATTGTTCCAGTTGCGATTCCGGAGGACCACTGAACTGATGAAATCTTGTCCAATGGGAAGTCTTCCGTTGCCTTGGACATAACGCCATCCTTGACGAACAAGAGGCGGCGGTCGGTCAGTACAACCAGTCCTGTGCCTGGGCCGTATGTCCCTGCCGTCATCGCCCGGACCTGCTCCTGTTCCCACAAATGCTCGTGCAAGCGCTTAATCTCTCGACCAGCCCCTACCTTGATGCGCATCTTGCTACGGGCCGCCTCAATATCGGGCCGAAGTTGCTCTCCCATAGCTAACCTCCGTCGTCGGCCAGTCTAAGCCGAGCCCTACATCATATGTCACGATCACGATGCAACGCGGCTCATTAGTGATCTCTGGTAGTAAGGGACGCGCAGGTGGCGGGCGGCGGCTTATGGAAGTCTTGCGGCTCCTCGCATGATCGTGGTATGGCGTCCACTGTCGACGTTCGTGGTCTACCAGCGTCTGCTGGATTTGCGGCGAACGGCCCTACCAGCCTGGGCTCACGTGCGCGGAGCTGCCGCGGACAACGCGCGCGCCTACACGTGTGCGCTGCGCAAGAGATCATGGTGGTGTCGCATCTTCGTACGGGTCCCGAGCAACTGGCCGATGTGCGGACCTGACCGCGGAGGCCGAGATCGCGCCGCTGCTGCGCTAGCCGCGCCCGGCTCGCACTACGCGCTCGGATTGGCTCCTGCCTGACCGATAATCCCCCGTCTCCACTTCGGCCTTCGATGCTCGGAAGCGCAGCAAGAATCTCGTCCCTCGCGGCCATGGCTCCTGTCTTGGCCGCGCTAGGCTTGCTCTCCTTCCGCCGAACGTCCTCTTCTAGCCGCCGATAGTGCGCCCGCGTACGACCTGGCGTGTGTGGGCCGCTACTCTTAGCCGCTCGCGATAGTCAGGTTTTCTGCGGGGAGCCGCCAGCACAGGTGGTCGGGCGCTCTCTTGCTTATCAAGCCAACGGCCGCGCCCTGCTCGGCGCCGGCATTGCGGACACGAGTAGACGGCTGTACTCTTCATCAACTATTTCGAAGAAACGACGCTCGCGACGCGTCGTTGCTTCTATCCTGTAATAGTCGCGGACGAGTTTCCACCAATCACGTCGAGAAGGGACAGCGAACAGAAGTGAGGTCTGAGCGCGAAGGCCGCTTTCGTTGAACGCCCCTATGACATACCCGAACTGGAAATGCTGCATGTGCCAATTCAGAAACCCATTCCTCCGTGATGACTCGGAATCTGGCGCCAGCGTATCTGCCGGATCGGCGAAGAGCGTTGGATCATCTAGTGCCATCTTGATTAGTTCGGCGTGAGTCACTCTGAAAGCCTGAAGTCTGTTGACCTGTAGTTGTCGAACTTGCAAAAGCAAGCTGACCATCACGCCGGCGAGCGCCAATGAGGAGATCAGGGTCGAGATGACTGCTACGACGAGGCTAGCATCGTTCATTCGCACATCCTCGATAACTTGTCGGGCGAGTCGACAATATTCTATAGAAATCAGTCAAGGTACTGGTTCGCCGACTCGCTAACGTTGCGCAACTGGTGGACCACGCCTCACTTGAATGGTCAGTCGGATGCACTCTCGTGTCGCCGGTCATGCGCTTTGCGGCGGCCGTCACGACCACTTGATCAGGCACGCTCATGCCGCCGACAGTGCTCTGCGCTGCGTCACAAGCTACGGCTCGGGGGGGTGGGTG
>NZ_JAIBNX010000409.1 GCF_026130045.1 Micromonospora sp. CPCC 205371 | reverse complement strand
GGGAGACGGGCAGGAACGGGGCGCGGCCTCCGCCCAGCGGAGGAGGTCGGCCCCGGCGGCCAGGCGGATGACAGCATTTCCTGTACTGGCCTACCGTGAGCCCTTGTGAGGGTGGTGTCGTCCCGGGGCTTTCGCGGCCCGTTCGCGCGGTGGCCGCGCGCATCCGACGCGACCCTCGCGGCCGTCCTGTTCCTGACGACGGTGTTCGTCACCGACGCACCCGACGGCTCGCTGGAGCTCCGCTCGATCACCGACATACCCGTCGTCGCCCTCGTCATCTTCGCCGTCACCGCGGCCGTGTTCTACCTGCGCCGCCGCCGGCCGATCCTGGTGCTCGGCGTGGCGGTCGCCGGCTGGGCGCTCCTGCTGCCGACCGGGCCCGCCGACCTGGGCCTGATCACGATGTTCGCGCTCTACAGCGCCGGCCGCTACGCGGCCAGCAGCCGCCACGGGCTGGCCGGCCTGGCCGCGGCGATGACGGTGCTCGTCGTCGACGACGGCGTGCGGACCGCGCTGTGGGCGGAGGTCTCCTTCGGCGCCGTCCTCATGTTCGTCGTCTGGTATGTCGGACGGCGGCTACGGCTGCGCGAGGAGCGCGCCGCCGAGTCGCGGCGACAGCGGGAGACCGAGGCGCGCCGGATCGTCGCCGAAGAACGCACCCACATCGCGCGCGAGCTCCACGACGTGGTCGCCCACCAGGTGAGCATGATGACGGTACAGGCCGGAGCGGCTCAGGCGGTGGTGTCCGCCGATCCGGAAAGCGCCCGCCAAGCGATGGCCGCGGTCGAACTGGCCGGCCGGCAGGCGCTCGACGAGCTGCGGCACCTGCTGGGCGTGCTGCGCCCCGAGACCGAACGCGGCGGCCTCGGCCCCCAACCCGGGCTCGCCGACCTGCCGCGGCTCATCGCGCAAGTACGCGCGGCGGGGCTCGACGTGCGGATCACCGACGACCTGCGTACGCCGCTGCCCACCCGGGTGCAGTTGTCCGCGTACCGGATCATCCAGGAGGCGCTCACCAACGTGCTCAAGCACGGCGGACCGGGCACCCGCACCGAAGTAAACCTGCGCGAGGACGGGACGGACATGACGATCGAGGTCATCGACCACGCTCAACCGGGGCTCACCCGCCCGCAGACCGTGGGCCACGGCATCGTCGGCATGCGAGAGCGGGCGACCCTGCTCGGCGGCAGCCTCGAAACCGGCCCGCGACTCGAAGGCGGCTTTCGCGTCCTCGCCCGCCTGCCGCTGGCCGGAGAAGCATGAGCATCAGGGTCCTTGTCGTCGATGACCAGGCACTGGTCCGTGGCGGCTTCACCATGATCCTGCGGACCCATCCCGACATCGAGGTCGTGGCGGAGGCGGGCACCGGGCTCGAAGCGATCGAAGCCGCCCAGCGGCACCGGCCGGACGTCATCCTCATGGACATCCGCATGCCCGAACTCGACGGACTCGAAGCGACATCGCGGATTCTCGGGGAGGCCGACTGGCCCGTCCGGGTCCTCATCCTCACCACGTTCGACCCCGACGAGTACGTCTACCAGGCGCTCCGTGCCGGTGCGAGCGGCTTCGTCCTGAAGGACATCCCGCCCCACGAGCTCGCCACGGCGGTACGCACGATCGCCGACGGCGGCGCGCTCATCGCTCCCTCTATCACCCGTCGACTCATCAGCCGCTTCGCCGAGGGGCCGGCCGTCAACGCCGCCGTCGCCGAGCGCCTGCACCGCCTCACCGACCGCGAACGCGACATCGTCGTCGCGGTGGCGCGCGGCGACACGAACACGGAGATCGCCCAGCAGCTCTACATTGGACCCGCCACGGTCAAGTCACACGTCTCCAGCATCCTGACCAAGCTCGGCCTACGCGACCGCACCCAGATCGTCGTCTTCGCATACGAAAGCAGCCTGGTAAAACCCGGCACCCAAGACATCGGCACCTAACCCCACCCGCCCCCTGCGCGTCCCCGCCGCGCCCTGCTCGCGGTCGCGCCGCGCCCTGCCGTCCGCGGGCTGCGGGTCGCGGGTCGTGGGCTAGCCGGTCGTGGCGGCGTGTCGACACGCCCTGCCCGCCGATCAAGGGCGAACGCACGTGGTTGGATCTCATTTCCGCGTGCATTCGCCCTTGATCGATGCGATTCTCCTTGATCGC
>NZ_JAIBNX010000408.1 GCF_026130045.1 Micromonospora sp. CPCC 205371 | reverse complement strand
GTCCCGCGGCTTCGGCATGGAGGCGGAGGTCACCGGCAAGCTGCTGCGCCGCCGCATCCGCCCCTACGAGGTGCCAATCAGCTACCGGGCGCGCAACCGGGAAGAGGGCAAGAAGATCACCTGGAAAGACGGCGTCGAAGCCCTCTGGATTCTGGGTCGCGAGCGCGCCCGGCGCTCCTAATTCACAAACTCACTGATCGACCGGCGCAGCCCCTCCGCGTCCAGGCCGTGCCACCGCGCGTGGTCCTTCGGGCTGCCGTAACGGTGCAGGTCGGTGCGGCACACGCCCAGGCTGAGCAGGCGGCTCGGCACGTCGCGCAGCGCCTCGGCCAGCACGGCGCTCGACGTCCCGGCCAGGTACGGCTCGACCATCACGACATCGTGGTGGCCCAGAGCCCGCAGACCCCGCACGTCGAACGGGCGCGGTGTGTTCGTGTACGCCACCGTCACGTCGAGCCCTTCGGTCGCGGCCAGCACCGTGTCGAGCATCGGACCGACGGCGACCACGGCCGCGCGCTGGCCCCGCTTGACGGTCTGTAGGCCCGTGCCGGGGCGCGGGGCCGCGTTGTGGTGGGTGGACAGCCGGATGTACACCGGCTCGTCGTGGGCGGCCGCCGCGATCAGCAACGGCGCCACCTCGCCCGCATGACCGGGTACGTGGACCGTCCACCCGTCGAGCGTGTCGAAGAGAGCGACGTCGCTGGGTGACATGTGTGTGCGGCCGGCAGTGGAGCCGTCGTACGAGGCGCCCACGCTCACGAGGACCGCGCCCACGCCCTGGTGCCCGATGTCGAGCTTGATCTGCTCGTACGCCCGGTCCACCACGAACGTCGCGTACGAGTGCACGATCGGCCGCAACCCGGTCAGCGCGAGCCCGCCCGCCACCCCGACCATGAGCTGCTCACGGATGCCTACGTTGAGCACCCGGTCGGGGTGCCGGCGCCGCGCCGGCTCGAAGGCGACAGCTGAGATGTCGGCCAGTACCACCGCGGTGCGCGGGTCGTCGTCCAGCAGGGCCGTGGCGGTGTCGACGAAGGTCTCGCGCATCATCACTCCTTGCTCTCCACGACGGCCACCACGACATGGGGCCGTCCGGGTTCGTGGCTCTTGAGGGCCCGCTCGATGGCGTCGTGGTCGCGACCGTCGACAGTGGTCGCACTCCAGCCGTGAAACCGACTCGCGATGCCGCCGGGCCAGCCGTGGGTGGAGGACTCGTTGTCGATCACGATCGCGGTGATCGTGTCGAGGCCGGTCGCGCCCGCGTACGCGATCGCCTCGTGGTTGGAGCCCTCATCGAGTTCGGCGTCGCCCACCAGGACGTACACCCTCGGGGCCGTGAGGCCCTGGGCCCGCAGCCCAAGCGCGGTGCCCACGCCCAGCCCGAGGCCGTGGCCGAGCGACCCGGAGCCGATCTCGACGCCGGGCACCAGGAGGCGGTCCGGATGGTGCCCGAGCCGGCTCAGGGGCCCAGCGACGTCGTCCAGCCACTCCTCGGGGATGAAGCCCTTGGCCGCGAGCACGGCGTAGAAGGCCGCCGGCCCATGGCCCTTGGAGAGGAGGAAGCGGTCGCGGTCCGGATCGTCGACGCGGTCGGGCGCCACCCGCAGCACCCGGTCGTACAGGACCCAGATGACGTCAAGCGTCGAGTGCGCACTGGGCGCGTGTTTCTCGTCGCCGGTGATGCGGTGTAGCAGCTCATCGAGCCGGTCTGTCGCGGTCGTCACGGTCATGCCCACAAGCGTGCAAGTTGAAGTGGGCTTTAAGTAAAGTCGCTGTTGTGCAGCAGACACTCACCATCGGCGAACTCGCGCACCGGTCCGGCGTGGCGCCGTCCGCGTTGCGCTACTACGAGCGGCTGGGCCTCATCCGAGCCGGCCGGACGGGTGGCAACCAGCGCCGGTACGACCGTGCCGAGCTGCGCCGGGTGTCGTTCATCCGGATCGCGCAGCAGGTCGGTGTCTCACTCGAAGAGATCCGAGAGGCGCTCGACGGCCTGCCTGAGTCGCGTACCCCGACCAAGGCCGACTGGGCACGGCTGTCGTCGCACTGGCAGGCCAAGCTGAACGACCGCATCGCGTTTCTGGAGCGCCTACGCGACGACCTGACGGGCTGCATAGGCTGTGGCTGCCTGTCCCTGACCGCCTGCCGCCTGAGCAACCCCGACGACGAACTGGCCGACGACGGCCCCGGCCCTCGCCGCTTCCCCGCTCTGTCCTAACCGCCCCGCCCGCGCCCCGCCGCGCGGCTTTCCGCGCCCCGCCGCGCCGCGCGGCCGGCCGCGGCCGGCCCCTCTCTCCCCCCCGCAAAGGGCCAAGGAAGTGGGTTGGACGCCTTTTCCGGCG
>NZ_JAIBNX010000407.1 GCF_026130045.1 Micromonospora sp. CPCC 205371 | reverse complement strand
GCGCGCGCCGCGCGCCGCCGCGCGTCGATCAAGGGCGAATGCACGTGCTTTGATCTCTTTTCCGCGTGCATTTGCCCTTGATCCATGCGGATGTCCTTGATCGACGGCGTCCGAGAGGCCACCCCGGAGGACGTGTCGGCGACGACGTGTCCTAGCTCGTCGCGAGGGCGGTGTCCGCACGCCGCGTGATCCGCAGCGCCGCGATCCGGCCAGCGGCGAAGCTCGATCCGCCCAGGAGCAGCGCCGGCACCCACGGCACGAGAGCCACCAGGGCGATCACGCCCAGCGCCTCGGTCCACGTGACACCGAGGGTCGTGAGCCCCAACGCCAGCGCCGCGTTGTGCGGATCGGCGCCGCCAACCCTCGGGATGATGCTCGCCAGCTGGCTGGCCGCGAAGATCGTGAGCAGCCCCAACGGGTCCACCACCGCGCCGACACCGGCCACCGCGCCGAGGATCAGCCCAGCCACGGCCGCCTGGTACGCCACCGAGATGGCGATGCCGAAGAGCAGTACCGGCGGGCTCGGCAGCGGGCGCCGCGCCAGCCACTCCGGCCGGCGACGCCGGATCACCAGTACCGCGGCTACGGCGAGCGCGGCGACGCCAGCGAAGCCGAGCAGGACGGCGGCTGGCAGGCGTACCCCGGCGAGGGCCACGCCCACCGCGATGCCCGCCACCCCCACGAGCCGGTCGATGCCGACCTCGGCCACCGCCGCCGTACGCCCGACGCCCACTCCCACCAGCCGCCGTACCCGCCACAGGTCGGCGGCGGCGTGCACCGGGGATGCCAGCCCGAGCAACTCACTTTCGGCGTACGCCCGAAGGTGCCACCGCCGGGGCCGGCCGCTGACCGAGAGCGCATGCCACCGCAGCGGGCACAGCACGTACTTGGCGACCGCGTAGGGAACGAGCCCGAGAAGCACGGGTACCGGTGACGCGTCCGGCACGTGGCGAAGGCTCCACACCGAGAATCCGGCGGTGCCCGCGAGGAGAGCGAAGCCGAGCCAAGGGCTCGTGACGACTGTGCGTAGCCGCGCCATGATCCGAGGTTGACATCCGCCGGTTATGCCCAGTTGGCCGCGAAGCAACAACCCCACGGCCAGCGGCCAGCAGCCTCCCCTCGGCCCCGTCCCTCTCCCTCGCCCCGCCCCCGCCTCTCCCTTCCCTCGCCCCGCCCTCGCCTCGTCCGTCGATCAAGGCCGAATGCACGTGCTTTGATCTCCGATCCGCGTGCATTTGCCCTTGATCCAGGCAGATGCCCTTGATCGACGCCCAAGGCTCCGGCAGCGGACGACCTCGACCCTCGCGGTCCGCGCTGCCACCGGTCGGATTTATCCGATAGCTACCGGTGGCCACGTGATTCTTGAATAGTTGTTGCTGCTCTGGCAGCAATAACTATTCAAGATCTCGGCGAATGAACCGCCCTTGACGACGGTCCAGTTCGCCTTAACTCAACGGCGTTGTGCCCTTGATCGAGGCGGTGGAGGCCACCACCCGCCATGCCCCGCCTCCGCTACGCGCCTAGCAGCCCGCGGCCGGACCTGCGCTGTGCGCGGCCTGGTCGGGCTCGTGTAGCTCGTCGCTACTGGCATTGCGATGGTCCGTTCGCGGTTTTGTGTCGGCGGTGCTTGCGGTGCTTGCGTGGGTGCATGGCGCACGCTGCGGGCGTGGCCTATGGAGGGCCATCGGCCCGTCCTGTCGGCGAAAGGTGGGACAATTTCCCCGGAAATGCGGCATCGATAAGGCGGTGAGGGCGCATTTTCGCCGTTGTTGCGCGAACGGTCCGCGCGACGCGCATGACTGCGGCCTCCGTTGGCTCTGTCCGCGCGGACTCGCGCGGACCCGCCCCGGCCCACCGTCGATCAAGGAGACAACGCCGTTGAGTTAAGCGCGTGAGCCGGTTGTCGAGGTCGCCGTTTCACGACGCGCTGTGAACACTTTCTGTTGCCAGAGCAGTTGCCAGAGCAGCAGTAGATGTTCACAGCGCGAGAGGCTCGCCGCGCAGATCGTGCCAATCCGGGCGCCGACCGGATTGGCTGCGGTCGTCGGGCTTGGCACGGCGCCGAATCGCTTAAATCAGCGGCGTCGATCAAGGAGATCTGCATGGATCAAGGGCAAATACACGCGGAAAAGAGATCGAACCACGTGCATTTGCCCTTGATCGACGCGCAGAGCGGCGCCGCGGGGACGACGCGCAGAGCGGCGCCGCGGGGACGGCGCGCAGAGCGGCGCGGCGGGGACGGCGGGCGGAGTGGCGCGGCGGGGACGGCGGGTAGAGCGGGCGCGCCGCGCGGACGGCGGGCGGAGTGGCGCGGCGGGGACGGCGGGTAGAGCGGGCGCGCCGCGCGGACGGCG
>NZ_JAIBNX010000406.1 GCF_026130045.1 Micromonospora sp. CPCC 205371 | reverse complement strand
CGATCAAGGAGATCTCCATCGATCAAGGGCAAACGCACGCGGAAAAGAGATCCAACCACGTGCATTCGCCCTTGATCGGCGAGGAGAGGGCGCGCGGCGCGCGGCGCATGCCCGGGCCGCGTATGCCCGGGCCGTGCACGTCCGGGCCGTCCACGTCTGGGCGGCGGCGGGTGGTCAGGGGCCGAGGATGGTCATCGTGTGGGGTGGGATGGGGGTGTCGGCTACTCGCACCTCGGTGTCTGAGTCATTGGTCAGGAAGGTGTAGGTGCGGCCGTCGGGGTGGCGGCGCTGGACGGCCTCGACGCCGGTCGGTGGGTCGGTCAGGACGGGGGCGACGTTCGCCGCCGCCGCCACCCGGGCCAGCAGCGCACGCACCTCCGCGCCGTCCAGGTGAGTGGTCAGGTAGTACGCGGTGCCGGCACCGTGCGAGCGCCGGGTCAGGGCCGGCGCCCCGGCCAGCGGCCCGTCTGAGTACGACACGAGGACCTCGGCGTCGACCGCTGTCGCGAGCTCTGTCCACACGCGACCGGCCGCGCCGTTCGACAGCGCGACCCGCCCGCCCGCTTCGAGGGGGAAGAACTCCTCCACGTGTACGCCGGTCAGGTCGCGCCACGCGCCGTAGCCGCCGAGCCGGATGTGGTCGTTCTCGTCGACGACGCCCGAGTACGGTCCAATGAGGACGGTGCCGCCGCCCTCCACGTAGCCGGAGAGCGCAGCGGCGTCCGCGTCGCTCACCAGGTGCAGCGCCGGCGCCAGCACCAGCTTGTACCGCGACAGGTCCGCACCGGGCGGTGCGAAGTCGCACGTGATCGTGGCGGCTCGCAGCGCCGCGTGCCACTGCTCGGTGAACGCCACCGGGTCCATGTCGACGCTGGGCTGGCTGGGGTGGCTCTGCGCCCACAGGCTCGACCAGTCGAGCAGGATCGCCACGTCGGCGACCACCTCGCTGCCGGTCACGCCACCGAGGGCGCCGAGCTCGGCGCCGAGACCGACGACCTCGCGCCACACCTTCGTGTCGGTGCCGGCGTGCGGCACCATGCCGGAGTGCCACTTCTCGGCGCCGGCCCGGGACGCCCGCCACTGGAAGTACAGGACGGCGTCGGCGCCGCGCGCGACGTGGCCGAGGGAGTCGCGGCGCAGCCGGCCGGGCGGTTTGGCGAGGTTGCGTGGTTGCCAGTTGACCGCGCTTGTGGCGTGCTCCATCAGCATCCAGGGCCGGCGGCCGGCGAGCGAGCGGGCCAGGTCGGCGATGAACGCCAGGTTCGCGTACGGGTCGACGCGGTCGGCGAACAGGTAGTGGTCCATCGCCACGACGTCCACTTCGGACGCCCAGGCCCAGAAGTCGACCTTCCACCCGTCGTTGAGGAAGTTCGTGGTGATCGGTACGCCGGGGGAGAGGCGACGCAGCGCGTCGCGTTCGGCGCGGTAGCACTCCAGCAGTTCGGCCGACGAGAACCGGTAGAAGTCCAGTTGCTGCGTCGGGTTGGCGAAGCTGGGCGTCTGGCGGGGCGGAATGATCTCGTCAAATGAGGTGTACCGCTGGGACCAGAACGCCGTACCCCAGGCGGCGTTGAGCGCCTCGATGGTCTTGTACCGGTCTTGGAGCCAGCGGCGAAACGCCGATGCCGACGTGTCGCACCAGCAGCGCGCGATGTGACAGCCGTACTCGTTGTTGATGTGCCACATGGCGAGGGCCGGGTGCCCGTTGTACCGGGTGGCAAGCTGCTCCACGAGCGCCACGCTCGCCGCACGGTACGCAGGGGAGCTGGGACAGTACGACTGGCGGCTGCCGTACCAGAGTCGCTGCCCGTCGGGGCCGACCGGCAGCGACTCGGGATGCTTGTGGCTGAACCACGGCGGCGGTGTGGCGGTCGCGGTGGCCAGGTCCGCGGCGACGCCGTGCGCGGCGAGCATGTCCATGAGGCGGTCGAGCCACCCGAACTCGTACCGGCCGGGTGCGGTCTCCAGCATCGCCCACGAGAAGACGCCGACGGTGGCGAGGTTGACGCCGGCCTGTTTCATCAGCCGGAGGTCTTCGGTCCAGACCTCCTCCGGCCACTGCTCGGCGCTGTAGTCGCCGCCGAAGGCGAAGCCGGAGAGGAGGGGAATGTCGAAGGCCATGGCGGAGATCGTCCACACCGAAGAAGGCCGCGTCAACGGGTTGGCAACACTTATTCTTTGGCCTTGACGAAGTGGTTGCGGATACCTAGGCTACGCCTCACTTAACTGGCCCGAAACGTTCTGACATGTCGATGCGTATCTAACTACGAGAAGAAAGACGTCGCATCATGAGCGGATCAACCTCCGGCTTCTCTCGCCGTGGCTTCCTGGGTAGCTCGTTGCTGTTTGTTGGTGGTGTCGCG
>NZ_JAIBNX010000405.1 GCF_026130045.1 Micromonospora sp. CPCC 205371 | reverse complement strand
CCCCGGCCCGCCCCCCCCCCCCGGGCCCCGCCCCCCCGCCCCGCCCGCCGCGCGCTCGCGGCCCGGCCGCCGAAGGCCGCCCTGTAGCCGCCAGTCGCTGCGGTCGCTGCGCTCCCTCCGCTTTGTGGCGGCTGCGGGCGGCGCGCCCTCACAGCTCCCTCCGCTTTGTGGCGGCAGCGGGAGGCGGCGCATGACCAGGCCAGGTGACGGTCCGCCGGACCGCTTGAGGGTCGGTGGTTGGCTGAACGGTTCGCCCGAGGGCTCGCTGGAGAGCGCCAGCGGTCCGGCGAGCGTGAGTGGCGCGCCCACCAGCGGCGGCCGGCACGCGGCCGAGGAGCCCGACTCCACCGACGAAACCAATCCGACAGTCACCCCCTACGCGGCACCCGCCCTACCCGAAGAGGACGAGCCGGCCAGCGGCCCCGCACACCGGGTCCGCCGCCGCACACCGATCGCCGTGATCGCCGGCGCCGCCGTCGCGGTCGCCCTGGCGGTGACGGTCTCGATCATCACGCTCGACGACCCACCCGGCGGCGAAGGGCTGGCCCTCGGCACACCGACCGCACCCCCGGTACAGGTGACCGCCGATTCCGGCCTCGGCTCCAGCCCCGCGGGTGCGCCCACGACCCGGCCACCCGCCACCCCGCCCGCCACGACGCCCCCGGTCAGCCCGACGAACACCGGCGCAACCGTGACGACGTCTGTCGAGGCCGAGGACGCGCTGCTCGTCGGCGCCGCCGAGGTGCTCGCCGAGCCGGCGGCATCGGGCGGGCGGCTCGTGCACCAGATCGGCACGGACCAGGCCGGCAACTCGGGAGCGCTCGTCTTCAACGAGGTGACGGTGGCGCGGGCGACCCGCTATGCGCTGACCGTCGCGTACGTCACCGGCGTAGACCGCAACGTGCTGCTCTCCGTCAACGACGACCGGCCGTTGCTGCTGCGGTTCCCGTCGAGCGGCGGATGGGACACGGTGGCGACGCAGACGTTCACGATCGAGCTGCGGGCCGGGCGGAACAAGCTGACCTTCAGCAACCCGGGCTACTTCGCACCGAGAATCGACAAGATCAGCCTGCTCGGCTAGCTCTCCTTTGTCCGGCGGCGGCCAGCCGGCGCATTCCCTCTGGGATCCGGTCGGTCGGCACCGCCCCGTACCCGATCACCAGGCCGCGCTGTGCGGGCCGCTCGCCGCAGAAGCGGGCCAACTCGGTCACCGCCACGCCCGCCTCGGCGGCACGGCGTACGACCCCGGCCAGGTCGACGTCGGCGTCGGGCTTGAGCCGGGCGCAGACGTGCAAGCCGGCGACCGACGGCACCGGCTCCAGCCAGCCGGCGAAGTCCCGCCGCAGCGCGCCGACGACCGCGGCGTGCCGGTCGGCGTACACGCGGGTGGCCCGGCGCACGTGGCGCGCCAGGTGCCCGTCGTCGAGAAACCGGGCCAGCGCTGCCTGATTGGACAGTTCGCCGTGCCAGTCGGTCAGGCGCTTCGCGCTCACCAGCGCCGGCCGCAGCGAGGCCGGCGCGACCAGGAAACCGAGCCGCAGCATCGGAAGCATCGTCTTGGAGAACGTGCCGATATAGACCACGCGGCCGTCGCGGTCGAGGCTCTGCAACGGTTCCAGCGGGCGGTCCTCGAAGCGGAACTCGCTGTCGTAGTCGTCCTCCACCACCACCGCGTGGTGCCGTTCGGCCCAGGCGAGCAGCGCGGCGCGCCGGCGCAACGACATGGGCACGCCCAGCGGGTACTGGTGGGACGGCGTGACGTAGACGAGGCGGGCGCCGGCCGGCAGCGCGGACACGTCGATGCCGTCGCCGTCCACGGGTACGCCGGTCACCCGCGCGCCCAACGACTCGAAGAGCAGCCGCGCCGGCGGGTACCCGGGCTCCTCGACCGCCACCCGCGTGCCCGGCTCGATGAGGATGCGGCCGACCAGATCGAGCGCCTGCTGCGCGCCGTGCGTGACGAGCACGTCGCCCGGTGCCGCCCGCACCGAGCGGGCCACACCGACGTACCGGGCGATCGCCGCCCGCAGCCCGGGGTGCCCGGCGGGCTCGCTGTAGTCGGCCAACTGGATGGTCGCCAGCCGCAGCTCCTGCGTCACCAGCCGGCGCCACGTCTCCAACGGAAAGATCTGGAGGTCCGGTACCCCGACCGTGAAGTCGAACGACCCCGTGCCGAGCCCCGTGACCGGGGACGGTGCGGTGCGCCAGAACCGCCTCGGCTCCACGCCCCGCCCAGCCGGCGCCGTACGCGTCCGGCGCCGGTCGAGCGCCTCGCCGCAGACGAACGTGCCGGCGCCGGCCCGACCGACAAGGAAGCCCTCGGCGGGCAGCCGTTCGGACGCCAACGCCACCGTGTTGCGCGACACCCCCAGGCGC
>NZ_JAIBNX010000404.1 GCF_026130045.1 Micromonospora sp. CPCC 205371 | reverse complement strand
GAAATGGCCTTGATCGCGGACCGCGCGCGGCGGCCCCGCGCCGCGCGGGCTACGACTTCAGGACCGCGCGGATCGCGGTCGTCAGCTGGGCGCGGCTGGGCTGAACGGCCAGGTCGAGGGCGGGAGCGCAGCCGATGACGACCGCGCCGTCGGGGCGGGTGACCCGCTTGGGCGGGGCGTCGAGGCGCATCTCCTCCGCCGCGGTGGCCAGGATCTCCCCGGCCAGCCCGCACGAACGGTTGCTGTCGTCGAAGACCACCAGCCGGCCGGTACGCTCCAGCGACGCCGCCAGGCCGGCCCAGTCGAACGGGTACAGCGACCGCGGATCGAACACCTCCACCGACACCTCGCCGGCCAGCTCCTCGGCCACCGCGAGCGCGTCGTGCACCAGGTGACCCACCGCCACCACCGTCACGTCGGTGCCGGAGCGCCGCACCAGCCCGACGCCGAGCGGCACCGGGGCCAGGTCGGCGTAGTCGACGTCTTCGCGGATGCCGAGCGCGGGCATCGGCGCGAACACCATCACCGGGTCGTCGTCGCGGATCGCGGTGGTCAGCAGCCCGTACGCGTCGGTGGGGGTGGCCGGTATGACGGTCTTGACGCCCAGGTGTGCGAAGACGCTGTACGGCTGGTCGGAGTGCTGCGCGCCCCAGCCGGGCCGCCATCCGGTGCCGGGCAACAGGTAGGTCACCGGCACCCGGGTCTGCCCGCCGCTCATCAACGCGAACTTGTTGGCCTGGTTGGCGATCTGCTCGACCACGAGCAACAGCAGGAACGGGATCTGGTACTCCACCACGGGCCGCCTGCCGGCCATGGCGGCACCGGTGGCGAAGTTCGTGAAGCCCTGCTCGGACAGCGGCGTCTGCACCACCCGCCGCGGGCCGAACCGGTCGAGCAGCCCGGTGGTCGTCTGGGTCAGCGCGAGGTGGATGTCTTCGCCCATCACGAACACGGACTCATCGCGCGCCATCTCGTCGCCGAGGGCACGGTTGAGCGCTTTGGCGTACGACAGCTTAGGCATGCGACACCCCCGCGCGGACCGGCATCCCGCCCGCGTACAGGTGGTCGAAGGCATCCAGCGGGTCGGGTTGCGGGCTCTCGACCGCGTACCGGACGGCCTCGTCGAGCAGCGCCTCGATCTCCGCGTCGATCCGCTCCCGCACCTCGGGAGCAACCCGTGAGGCTTGCAGGGCAAGGGGATCGCGCGCCCGCCATCGGGCCACTTCGGCCTCGTCCCGGTACCGCAGCCGCATCGTCCTTTCGAACGTGTGGTGCCCCTCGTACCGGTACGTGCTGAACTCCAGAAGCGACGGCCCGCCGCCCGCGCGGGCCCTGCCCACGGCGCGCGCCGCCGCCTCGAACACGACGTCCGGGTCTTGGCCGTCCACTGTGTACGCCTGAATTCCGAACGCCTCGGCCCGGCCGGTGACCGTGCCGGCGATCGCCGTGTCGGCGGGCAGCGTCGTGGCGTAGTAGTTGTTTTCGCACACGAATACGACCGGCACCCGCCACAGCGCGGCCAGGTTGAACGACTCCAGCAGCGCGCCCTGGCTCACCGCGCCGTCACCGAAGAACGACACCACCACCCGGTCACTGTCCTGACCGACGGCCCAGGCCACACCGGCCGCTATCGCCGCGCCGTGCCCGACGGTACCGCTGGCGCCGTACACGCCGACGGTGAAGTCGGACGGGTGGAACGAGCCGGCCCGGCCCCGATCGATGCCGGTGTCCTTGGCCGCCAGCTCAGCGAGGAACCGGCCCGGGTCGCTGCCCTTGGCGAGCAGGTGACCGTGGCCGCGGTGGTTGCTGAGCACGATGTCGTCTGGGCGCAGCGCGGCACACACGCCGGCCGCGACCGCCTCCTGGCCGATGCACGGGTGGATGCCGCTGGCGATGTCGCCGGAGCGCACCAGCTCGATGGCGCGCTCCTCGAAGCGGCGGATCAGCCGCATGGTCTTGTAGAAACCGGCCGGGTTCACGGGTTCGCCTTCACCGCGTCGAGGATGCCGTCCCAGAAGCGATACCGGGCCGCTAGCGCCAGGTTGACGGTGTCGGCGCACTGCTGCCACTTGGCGTCGTCGTCCCCGCACAGGTCGGCGAGCATCTGCATCGCCATGGGGGTGTGCTGCTCACCGTCCACTTCGATGTGCCGGGCGAGGTAGTCGACGAACGCCTCCAGCTTGGCGCCCTGTTCCTTGACCGCGATCACCTGGGTGAACATGTCGGGGATGAGGTCTTCGCGGCCGAACGCGAACGCCGCCGCCTGGCAGTGCACCGGCGCGCCCTCGATGAACCGCCACGTGGTGCGCACGAAGTCGGCGGGCGCCGCGGGGGCCCCGGGGCGGGCCCGCGCCCGCGGCGGGGGCACCCCCGCGCGGGGCACGGCGGCGTCGGC
>NZ_JAIBNX010000403.1 GCF_026130045.1 Micromonospora sp. CPCC 205371 | reverse complement strand
GCCACCCCAAAATTTTCGTCCCTCCCGGACGGCCGCGCGCGGCCACGGTGGATCAAGGGCAAACGCACGTGCTTTGATCTCCGATCCGCGTGCATTTGCCCTTGATCAACGAGATCTTCCTTGATCGGCGCGGTGGCGGTCGGCGGGGTGGCGGCGAACAACAAGGCGCCCACGGGCGAGCCGGCGCTCGATGCCGCGATAGCGGGGAAACCGCGGCTTCGAGCCCGGGTTGATGCAGCGAAGTCTCGGAAGGTGCGGCCTACGGCTACGACGCGAGGAGCTCCTCGAACGGGGTCGGCTCGTCGAACGGGTCGATCACCGTCACCGGCTCGCGGCGGGAGATCTCGCGCGCCAACTCGCCCGCCGCGCGGTTGATCCGGCTCGCGAGCGCGCCCTGGGCGGTCGCCCCGCCCCAGTCCTCCGGGGCGGCGAACACAGCGGTCGGCACGACCACCGCGTGTAGGTACGAGAACAGGGGCCGCAAGGCGTGCTCGAGCGCGAGCGAATGGCGGGCCGTACCCCCGGTCGCGGCGATCAACACCGGCTTGTCCGCGAGGCTGCCCTCCTCGACCACGTCGAAGAATGATTTGAACAGCCCGCTGTACGACGCGTTGAAGATCGGCGTGACCGCGATCAGGCCGTCGGCCCGGGCTACGGTGTCGAGCGCTTCCCGCAGCCCCGCTGGCGGGAAGCCGGTCAGCAGATTGTGGGGGTGGGCGGGGGCGGGGCCGCGCAGCCCGACCGCCCCCCCGCCGCCGCCGGGCAGCCCGCGGCGGGCCCCCGCCGCGAGCTGGCCGGCGAGGAGCCGGCTGGACGAGGGCTGGCTGAGGCCCGCCGAGACGACCGCGAGGGTGCGGCGTGTCATGCCGACGCTCCTGCGGCATCGCGGGCGGCCTTCAGGGACTCGTGGGTGGGAGCGTCCGGCACGTGCGCCGGGCGCAGGGCGTCGAACTCGCGGCGCAGCACCGGTACGACCTCCTCGCCGAGCATGTCGAGCTGCTCCAGAACCGTCTTCAACGGCAGGCCCGCGTGGTCGATCAGGAAGAGCTGGCGCTGGTAGTCGCCGAAGTGGTCCCGGAATGTCAGCGTACGGTCGATGACCTGCTGCGGGCTGCCGACCGTGAGCGGGGTCTCACGGGAGAAGTCTTCCAACGAGGGCCCGTGGCCGTACACCGGGGCGTTGTCGAAGTACGGCCGGAACTCGCGTACCGCGTCCTGCGAGTTCTTCCGCATGTACACCTGGCCGCCGAGCCCCACGATCGCCTGGTCGGCGCCGCCGTGGCCGTAGTGCTCATACCGCCGGCGGTACAGCTCGATCATGCGCTTGGTGTGCTCGACCGGCCAGAAGATGTTGTTGTGAAAGAAGCCGTCGCCGTAGTAGGCGGCCTGCTCGGCTATCTGCGGGCTTCTGATCGAGCCGTGCCACACGAATGGCGGGACCCCGTCGAGCGGGCGCGGCGTCGCGGTGAACGACTGCAAGGGCGTGCGGAACTTGCCCTCCCAGTCGACTACATCCTCACGCCATAGCTTGTGCAGCAGGGCATAGTTCTCGACCGCCAGCGCGATGCCGTCCCGGATGTCCTTGCCAAACCACGGGTACACGGGGCCGGTGTTGCCGCGGCCCATCATGAGGTCGACGCGGCCGTCGGCGATGTGCTGGAGGTACGCGTAGTCCTCGGCGATCTTCACCGGGTCGTTGGTGGTGATGAGGGTCGTGGCGGTCGACAGGATGATCCGCTCGGTGCGCGCCGCCACGTACCCGAGGAACGTGGTCGGGGACGACGGGACGAACGGCGGGTTGTGGTGCTCACCGGTCGCGAAGACATCCAGGCCCACCTCTTCCGTCTTGAGCGCGATGGTGAGCATCGCTTTGATCCGTTCGTGCTCGGTCGGCGTGCGCCCGTTCGTGGGGTCCGGCGTCACGTCGCCCACACTGAACACTCCGAACTGCATCTCGATCAGCTCTCCCGCTGTAGCTCCCGGCCATTTCCTTCAGTTTTGAACGATACCCGCCCGTCCCCCATTCCCGCCCTTCGCCCGCGCCCGTTCTTGCCCGCCTTCCGCCGATCAAGGGCGAATGCACGCGATTGGATCTCCATTCCGCGTGCATTTGCCCTTGATCGACGGGAAACGCCTTGATCGACGGGCCGGTGTGGGCTGTCCGTCTGGCTGTACCCCATTGCGCGGGCGCCACGCGACGTCCCCGGCGCCGACATCGCGCATCGCAGGCCGCAGGCCCGCGTGGGGGGCGCGGAGCGGCGCGGGAGTGCGGCGCGGGACGGGGGAGTGCGGTCTGTGCGGCGAGCCCGCCCCGCGGGCGTGCGTCGATCAAGGAGATGTCCATCGATCAAGGGCGAATGCACGCGGATATGAGATCGAACCACGTGCGTTTGCCCTTGATCGGCGCAGCGCAGCGCGGCGCGGCAGGGCGCGGCA
>NZ_JAIBNX010000402.1 GCF_026130045.1 Micromonospora sp. CPCC 205371 | reverse complement strand
GGGCTCACAGCCCGACAGGGCCACGACCCGACGCCCGGCCGGGGCGCGCCCCTCTTCGCCCGCCGATCAAGGGCAAATGCACGTGGTTCGATCGCGAATCCGCGTGCGTTTGCCCTTGATCGATGCGAATGGCCTTGATCGACGCGCGCCGGGCGCGGCTTCGCCGCCGCCTGCAGCGGCCGGCACGCCCGCCTCCGGCTCAGGCCGCGGACTGGGCGCCGGCGAGGGCGCGGCGCAGTGGGGCGGCCTTGGCGGCGGCCTCCGCGACCTCGGCCTCCGCGTCGCTGCTCCAGGTGATCCCACCTCCAGCCCACAGGTGTACCCGGCTGTCAGCGGCCGCCGCGGTCCGTATCGTCAGCCCGAGGTCGAGGTGGTCCGGCCCGACCCAACCGAGCGCTCCCATGCTGGCGCCCCGCCCGACCGGCTCCATGGCGGCGATCTCCCGCAGCGCGGACAGCTTCGGTGCCCCGGTGACGGAGCCGCCCGGACATACCGCACGCAGCAGGTCGGCCAGGCCGATCCCGGGTGCGGGGAGCGCCGACACCACCGACTCGGCCTGCCACAGGTCGCACCAGCGCCGCAACGCGTACAGGTCGTCGACGCGCACGGTGCCGGTCTCGGCGAGTCGCGCCAGATCGTTGCGCTCGAGGTCGACAATCATGATGTGTTCGGCGCGCTCCTTCGCCGAGGCGAGCAGCTCCCGCCGGCCGGCCGCGGTCGCCGGCCGGGTGCCCTTGATCGGCCGAGTGACGATCCGCCCGCCGCGCACCTCGACCAGCGTCTCCGGCGAGGCACACCCGATCGCCCAGCCGCGCCCGCTCAGCACACCGGCGTACCGGGCACCCGGCAACCCGGCCAGCGCCCGCAGTGCTGGCAGCGGACCACCGGTGTACGGGGCGGAGGCGTGCCCGACGACGTTGACCTGGTACACGTCTCCGCGCCCGATCGCGGCGCGTGCGCGCTCGACGGCGGCGGCGTGGTCGGCGGCCGTCCAGCTGTCCCGCCACGGCCCGAGCCGCCATCGCTCATGCTCTTCGCGCGGCTGGGCGACGGTCTCGCCGTGGGCGTAGACGACCGCGACCACGTCCGGCACCCGAGGCGCGGGACTCGGCCGGCCGACCGGCGCGCCGATCATGCGGGCTCCCGCGGCGGCCGACACGAACACCGATGCGCCACACCGCTCGGTGTGCGCTCCCCCGATCCCGGCGATGTTACGCACAGTGAGTCCGTTGCTCTCGAGGAAGTCTTCGAGAAGCTGAGCCGGATCGCCGGTGTCACTGATCCGCCACTCAAAGCGAGAGCGCTCCCTCAGCTGTCCGTAACAGGACGACGGACGGCCTGTGACGAGGGTAGACTTAGTTGGGAGCGTTTCCACGCCAACCGGTTTGAATCGACTCATCCGAAGGGGGGATTCTCCCGTGATAGTGCCAAAACCTGCTCGAAGGAGTGTCGTTCCGCTTGGTAGCGTGCGTCACTGGTCATGTGAACCGTGACACAGCACCCCCACCGTCCGGAGAACCCGATGTGTCCGCACCAAACACCCTGCCCATCCGCTGAAGCTACCGACCGGGAGGCCGCACGCGTCGTCGCGTCCTTCCCCGAGCAGGGCTGGAGCCTCCTATGTAACGGTGTCATCGTCTTCGAAGACACCGGCGAGCTCCTCCCCGACGGCAGCACCATCGCACCCCACCGCGGCCCGGCGCGCCACGCGCTGGCCGCCTGACCCCGGCATCGCCCCATCTGAGTGAGCATGCCACCTGCCTCGCCCTCACCGTTCGCGGGCTGAGGCACTCGACGGACACCGTCGTCCCTCGACCCCCCGGCCGCCGCGGCTAACCTCCGCGGGACCCCTCCTCGCGCCCGCGCCGCCCACCAGTCGCGCCCCCGCGGCCCTTCTCCGCCGCCTTCCGCGCCGCGCACGCCGCCTTCCGCCGCCGATCAAGGGCAACCGCACGTGGTTGGATCTCTTTTCCACGTGCGTTCGGCCTTGATCGTTGGAAACCTCCTTGATCGACGTCCTCGAAGGGAGGGCGAGAGGCGGGGCGCAAGGTCGTTTGTCCGACCGGCGGTGCATGACGGGCAATCCGGTCGGGCCCGGAGCGCCCCGCGAGCGCGGTGACGGGCGCACTCGCCCGCTGCGGGCGCGTCCCTCGTGGGCGGCGCGGCAAGCGCCGCCGAACACGCGCCCGACCACCGCGTCGATCGAGCAGACAGCGCCGGCGATTTGACCCAGTCAGATCACCCGTCCAGGCCTTGCTACCGCCAGATCTTGAATACTGCTTGCTGCCAGGACAGCAAGCAGTATTCGCGTGTTGATGTCCGCGCTGGCGGACGGGCCCGGACCGGGGCGCCGGAGTCCTGACGCGCCGCATCCCACCCCAGGGTGTTGATCAAGGAGACAAACGCCGTGAGTTAAGCGATCCGGCGCCGTGCCAAGCCCGACCACCGCAGCCGACCCGGCGCCGCCCGGCGCCCGGCGCCGGCCCCGGTCTCCCGGCCCGCGCCGCGGGGCTCCGCCGC
>NZ_JAIBNX010000401.1 GCF_026130045.1 Micromonospora sp. CPCC 205371 | reverse complement strand
GGCGAGCGGGGCGCGGCGAGCGGGGCGCGGCGAGCGGGCGGCGCGGAGGAGGGCGGGGGTGAGGTGGGGGTCAGGACCAGGAGGCGTGGCCCTCTAGGGCGGTGCGGGCCGTGAGCTGGCGGAGGCCGGTGCCGTCGGGGCGGACGGCGTAGATCTTCGGCTCGAGGACGGGGCCGCGCGTGAACGCGATCCACTTGCCGTCCGGCGACCACGTCGGGTCCATGTCGAGGTCGGGGCCGGAGGTGACCGGGCTGGACTTGCCGTCGGGCGTGACCACCCAGATGTCCGCCTGGCCGGAGACCTTGCTGTGCGAGTACGCGATCAGCTTGCCGTCTGGCGAGAAGTCCGGGTCGACGCTGGCCAGGCCACCGCTGGTCAGCCACTGCCGCGACCCTGCCGGGTCGTCGACGTGGAAGAGCATGAGCTGGGGCTTACCGTCGCGGATCGCCCACATGCAGACCTGGCCCTCGACGTTCGGCGACCACGCCGGGTCGTCCTTGTCGTCGTTGGTGCGCGTGAGCTGGGTGGGCGTGCCGCCGGTGGCCGGCACGGTGAAGAGCTGGTTGCGGCCGCCGGCGCGGGCGACGTACGCCAGCTTGCTGTCGTCGCGCGACCAGCAGACCCGCGTGCCGCGGTTGACCTTGTCGACGATCAGCTTCGTGCCGCCGCCGTCGGGGGCCATCGTGTAGATCTGCCAGTGCGTCGGCGTGATCCGCCGGATGAATGCGATCCGGTCGCGCTTGTGCGACCACTGCGGCAGCGCGTGGTACCCGCCCGCGACGAGCTGGGTGCGCAGGTTGCTGCCCGGCGTGGTGGCGTAGATCGAGGACTGCTTGCCCTCGTCGAGCCGCACCAGCAGGGTGTCGGCGGGGAACTCGCCTGTGGACGGGGTGTCGGCGGCGCCCAGCTGCCCGGTGCCGTCGCCCTTGTCCTCGTCTTTCGGCTCGTCGCCGGCGAGCAGGTATCCGGTGACGGCGCCCGCGGCGGCCAGCCCGACCAGCGCGGGCACGCCGATGACGAGCGTGCGGCGGCTGATCAGGGGTGTCCTCTGCGGCGCCGACGGTGGTGGCGGTATGGGCGCCGCTGCCTCGGGCTCGTGCGCGAGGAAGGCCATCGTCCCTCCCGGGCGGCTTGTACCGGCATCCAGCAGCCGGCAGCCAGAATAGTCGCACCCCGGCGCAACCCCGGCAACGCGCCGCGCTGTCCCGAAGTCGACAGCGCGATCAGGGCTGTGAACAGTCCGAGTCGCATACGCCGTCCTGCGAAAGCACCGCGCAGCGACTCGGACCGTTCATCCCCCAAGTCGCTCCAACGACTTGAGGGACGCCCTGATCACGAGAGGGGGTGCGCTAGGAGGCGATGGCGGTCTTACTGAAGTCGAAGAACGCCTTGCCCGACTCGGCCGGCTTCTGGCGGCCGTAGACCACGTTCTCCGACGCCTTGATCAGCTCGGCGCGGATCTTGCTGTGTCCCTTGAGCGGCACCTCGGGCGACTGCGGGCCGAACTTGGTGGCAAGCTCGCCCTGCACCTGGATGGACTGCTTCATCGCGGCGTCGGTGACGGTCTGCTCGACCGCCTTGCGCACGTCCAGGTTGGACGGCAGACCCCGCTCGGTACCCAGGATCTTGCCGGCCTCCATGTCGTTGCCCAGGAAGTTCAGCACGTCGACGGCGATGTCCTTGTTGGGGCTGCCCCGGAAGACCGAGAAGTACATCGAGGCGCGGGCCCACTGGGCGGACGGGTCGCCGGGGAACGCGATGACGCCCAGCTCGTCCTTGGTGCTCTTCTTCATCTCCGGCATCTGGTTGACCCACACCCAGGAGGTGGCGGCCTTGCCGGTGACCACGAGCTGCTTGGTGATGCTGGACTCGTTGCCCTCGTGGATGACGTCGGGCGTCGGGGTGGCGCCCTTCGCACGCGCGCCGGCCCACAGGTCGAACCAGCGGGTCACGTCGTCGGCGGTGAAGCCCAGATCCTTGCCGTTGTAGAGGCCCTTGCCCTGCTGGCGCAGCCACACCCAGAACGCCATGTAGTTGCCGCTCGGGTCCATGGTGCCGGGGAGCTTGGCGGTCTTGGAGACCTGCTCGGCCCAGGCGATGTGCTGCTCCCAGCTCATGCCGGTGGTGGGCTCCGGCAGGCCGTGCTTGGCCAGCAGCGTCTTGTTGTAAACCAGGCCCTGGGTGTTTTCACCGAACGGCAGGCCGGCGAGCACGCCCTCGACCTTGCCGTAGTTGACCAGGCTGGGCGGGAACTTCGAGACGTCGAGCTTGCCGCTCGTGTACTCGGTCAGGTCCAGCGTGACCTTGCGTGACGCGTACTCGGCGAGGAAGTTGTCGTCGATCTGGAAGATGTCGGGCGCGTCGCCGCCCGCGGTGAGCGTGGCCAGCTTGTCGAAGTAGCCCTGGTTGGCCTGCCAGGTCTTCTTGAAGGTCACATTGGGGTGCGCCTTGGTGTAAAGGGCCAGCGCGTCCTCGGTGAGCTTGGCGCGGGCCTCGCCGCCCCACCAGAAGATCGACAGCTCCACCGGCTTGTTGGAGTCGGTGCTGCCGCTGCCCTCGTCGTCGCCGCAGGCGGGGGCGGGGGCCGGCAGGGGCTGGGCCGCCGCGGCGGGGGAGGCCCCCGGCCGGCGGGGGCGGGGCCGGCGCGCGCGGGGGGGCCTGGGG
>NZ_JAIBNX010000400.1 GCF_026130045.1 Micromonospora sp. CPCC 205371 | reverse complement strand
GGCCGTGCCGCGGCGGGCGGGCGACGGGGCGGGGGCGCGGGCGCGGCGCATGGGGCGGTGCGGGGAGGGGGTGAGCGGGGACATCGGGTGGGGGCGTCTCCGTGCGCTGGGCTGGGATGGTGTTACTGTGGAATCCCGTGGATCGCGCGATCATTTGGCCGCCGGTCGGCATCACTAGACGGACGACCACGGGAGCAGACGTTGGCCCCTTCAGCACGGACGACCAGGCACATTTTCGTCACGGGGGGCGTCGCCTCCTCGCTGGGTAAGGGCCTCACCGCCTCCAGCCTCGGCAACCTTCTGACAGCGCGCGGGCTTCGAGTTGTGATGCAGAAGCTCGACCCGTACCTCAATGTTGATCCTGGCACGATGAATCCGTTCCAGCACGGTGAGGTGTTCGTCACCGACGACGGTGCGGAGACCGACCTCGACGTCGGGCACTACGAGCGGTTCCTGGACCGGGATCTTTCGGGTGCCGCCAATGTCACCACCGGCCAGATCTACTCGGCTGTGATCGCCAAGGAGCGGCGTGGCGAGTACCTGGGCGACACCGTCCAGGTGATCCCGCACATCACGAACGAGATCAAGGCGCGGATCCGGGCGATGGCGTCGCCCGACGAAGACGGGCGCACGCCCGACGTGGTGATCACCGAGGTGGGCGGCACGGTCGGTGACATCGAGTCGCTGCCGTTCCTGGAGGCGATCCGGCAGGTGCGGCACGAGATTGGCCGCGACAACTGCTTCTACCTGCATGTGTCGCTGGTGCCCTATCTGGCGCCGTCGGGGGAGCTGAAGACCAAGCCGACCCAGCACTCGGTGGCGCAGCTGCGCAACATCGGTATCCAGCCGGACGCGATCGTCTGCCGGTCGGACCGGGAGATTCCCGACAAGCTCAAGCACAAGCTGTCGCTGTACTGCGACGTCGACCGGGAGGCTGTCATCGCCGCCCCGGACGCGCCGAGCATCTACGACATCCCGAAGGTGCTGCACCGGGAGGGCCTGGACGCGTACGTGGTGCGGCGGCTCAACCTGTCGTTCCGGGACGTGGACTGGTCGAGCTGGGACGACCTGCTGGAGCGGGTGCACCGGCCGCATCACACGATCACGGTGGCGCTGGTCGGCAAGTACGTGGACCTGCCGGACGCGTACCTGTCGGTGAGCGAGGCGATCCGCGCCGCCGGGTTCAGCCACCGCGCGCGGGTCGAGCTGCGCTGGGTGCCCAGCGACGAGTGCGTCAGCGCCTCCGGCGCCGCCGCCGCGCTGGCCGGTGTCGACGGCATCGTCATCCCGGGCGGCTTCGGCGTGCGGGGCATCGAGGGCAAGATCGGGGCCAGCCGGTACGCCCGCGAGAACGGCATCCCGATCCTCGGCCTGTGCCTCGGCCTTCAGTGCATGACGATCGAGGTGGCCCGGCACCTAGCGGGGCTGGAGGGTGCCAACTCGACGGAGTTCGACGAGGGCGCCGCGCACCCGGTGATCGCGACCATGGCCGACCAGGAGGACATCGTGGCCGGCAAGGGTGACCTGGGCGGCACGATGCGGCTGGGGGCGTACCCGGCCCAGCTGGCCGACGGTTCGCTGGTGGCCAAGGCGTACGGCATGGACCAGGTCAGCGAGCGGCACCGCCACCGGTACGAGGTCAACAACGCGTACCGCGAGGGGCTGACCAGGGCCGGGCTGCGGATTTCGGGTACCTCGCCGGATGGCCGGCTGGTCGAGTTCATCGAGCTGGACACGGAGCTGCATCCGTTCTTCGTGGCGACCCAGGCGCATCCGGAGCTCAAGAGCCGGCCGACCCGGCCGCACCCGCTGTTCCACGCGTTCGTGGGTGCCGCGGTGACGTACTCGCAGGCCGATCAGCTGCCGGTGGAGATCGTGCCACCGGCGGAGGCGCCGCCGGCGGCCCGGCAGCAGCGCAACACCCGCGGCAGCGCAGCCGCGAAGCCCGCCAAAGCGGCGACCTCGTCGTGACCGACGATCACACCTTCGAGGTCCGTGCACGGCATGAGCGCTTCCACGGTGCGATGTTCGACGTCGTGACCGACGAGGTGACCATGCCGGGTGGGGGCCTGGCGGCCCGAGATTACCTGCGGCACGTCGGCGCGGTCGGCGTGGTCGCGGTCGACAAGCACGGCCGGGTGGTACTGGTGCGCCAGTACCGGCATCCGCTGGGCCGGCGGCTGTGGGAGCTGCCAGCCGGGCTGATGGACGTCGACGGTGAGGACCTGCCGGCGGCGGCGCTGCGCGAGCTGGCGGAGGAGGCCGACCTGGTCGCGGGCCGGATCGACCTGTTGATCGACCTGCACACGTCGCCGGGCTGCTCCAACGAGGTGATCCGGTTGTTCCTGGCCCGCGACCTGTCACCGGTCCCGGATGGGGACCGCCACGAGCGGCACGACGAAGAGGCCGATCTGGAGGTCGCCTGGTACGACCTCGACGAGGCCGTGGCGCGCGTTTTCGCCGGTCAGATCACGAATGCGGCGGCGGTGGGCGGAGTACTGGCGGCGGCGCGGGCCAGGGCCGCCAACTGGACGACGCTGCGTCCCGCGAACACCCCGCTGGTGCGCTGAAACGCGCCGGGGCCAAGGCGCGTGGGGCCTTGGCCCCGGAAGGCGGGTGTGTTCAGGAGTCGCGCAGCGGGGGGCCCTGGCCCGCGACCGCACCGCTGATCAGGG
>NZ_JAIBNX010000040.1:43291-48516 GCF_026130045.1 Micromonospora sp. CPCC 205371 | reverse complement strand
ACGCGCGGCCCCAGCCCACGCGCGGCCCCAGCCCACGCGCGGCCCCAGCCCACGCGCGGCCCCCGGACCCACGCGCTGCCCTGGCCCGCGCGCGCGGCAGGGCGGGCGCGGCAGAGGGCGGGCCGGGGGAGGTGGTTAGGCGGCGCCGCCGGCTGCGCGTTTGCGGCGCTCGTTGAAGTCGCGCATGCGTTGGGGATAGCCGACCAGGGCCACGTCGTAGATCGGGATCGCCAGCCGGTGGGCGAACCGGCGGGCACCCTCGGGGCTGTCGATCCGTCGCCGCGTCCACTCGCCGTCGTGGGCGATCAGCAGGACGGTGGTCTCGGTGACCGTGGTGCGTGGCTCGATGAACGCCTCGACACCCCGGCGCGACCGGACAAACTGCTCAAGATGCTCAAGATCGGCACGATTGCCCGTCCGACCCGGCGTACCCGCAGACTGCTTACGCCGCCGAAACCAGCCCACCAACCGTCTCCTTTCGCACACCGTCATCGACGGCTGTGGCAAGCGTACGTCCCAGTGACGTGTCATTGGGCACCTCGTGACGCGGGCAGGCTCCACAAGTGACAAGATGGCCGAGGTAGCCGCGCCCGACTGAATCTGGCTGGGAGACGAAATGAGCGAGCCAAGCACCTTCGACGTCGTCATTCTCGGTGGCGGCAGTGGGGGGTATGCGACGGCCTTGCGCGCCGCACAACTAGACCTTTCGGTCGCGCTTATCGAAAAGGACAAGCTTGGGGGTACGTGCCTGCACCGCGGCTGCATCCCCACCAAGGCCCTGTTGCACGCCGGTGAGGTCGCCGACCAGACCCGCGACGCCGGGCACTTCGGCATCAAGGCCGAGCTGATCGGCGTCGACATGGCTGCCGTCAACTCGTACAAGGATGGCGTGGTCGCCAAGCTGTACAAGGGCCTGCAGGGTCTGGTGAAGAGCGCCAAGATCACGTATGTCGAGGGTGCCGGCAAGCTCGTCGGCCCGACCACGGTCGAGGTCGATGGCCAGCGATACACCGGTCGCAACCTGGTGCTCGCCACCGGCTCGTACTCGCGCACGCTGCCCGGCCTGGAGCTCGATGGCCAGCGGGTGATCAGCAGCGAGCACGCCCTCAACCTCGACCGCGTCCCCGCGTCGGCGATCGTGCTGGGCGGCGGCGTGATCGGTGTCGAGTTCGCCAGCGCGTGGCGTTCGCTCGGTGCCGAGGTCACGATCGTCGAGGCGCTCCCCCGACTCGTCGCCGCCGAAGACGAAGAGGTGTCGAAGGCCGTCGAGCGGGCGTTCCGCAAGCGCGGCATCGGCTTCAAGACCGGCAAGCCGTTCGAGAAGGTGGAGCACACCGACTCCGGCGTACGGGTCACGATCGCGGGCGGCGAGACGATCGAGGCCGACCTGCTGCTGGTCGCCGTAGGGCGCGGCCCGACGACCGCCAACCTCGGATATGAGGAGCAGGGCGTCAAGATGGAGCGCGGCTTCGTCATCACCGACGAGCGCCTGCGCACCAGCGTTCCCAACGTCTACGCGGTCGGCGACATCGTCCCCGGCCTCCAGCTCGCACACCGCGGATTCCAGCAGGGCATCTTCGTGGCCGAGGAGATCGCCGGTCAGCAGCCCGCCGTCATCGACGAGGCTGGCATCCCGCGGGTCACCTACTCCGACCCCGAGGTCGCTTCGATGGGGCTCACGGAGGCGAAGGCCAAGGAGCAGTACGGGGCCGACAAGGTCCAGGCCTACAACTACAACCTCGGCGGCAACGGCAAGAGCCAGATCCTGCGCACCCAGGGCTTCGTCAAGCTGGTGCGGGTGGCTGACGGGCCGGTCGTCGGGGTTCACATGGTGGGCGCCCGTGTTGGCGAGCTGATCGGCGAGGCACAGCTGATCTACAACTGGGAGGCTTACCCAGCCGAGGTCGCCCAGCTTGTGCACGCTCACCCGACACAAAACGAGGCGCTCGGCGAGGCACACCTGGCGCTCGCGGGCAAACCCCTGCACGCGCACGCCTGACACACACCCACGAAGGAGTCTTTCGAGATGCCGGTATCGGTCCCCATGCCTCGGCTGGGCGAGAGCGTCACCGAGGGCACCGTCACCCGCTGGCTGAAGCAGGAGGGTGACCGCGTCGAGGTCGACGAGCCGCTGCTGGAGGTGTCCACCGACAAGGTCGACACCGAGATCCCGTCGCCGGCAGCCGGCGTGCTGACCCGGATCGTTGTCGGCGAAGACGAGACGGCGGAGGTCGGCGCCGAGCTGGCTGTCATCTCGGGCGACGACGAATCCGCCGGTGGCGGCGAGCCCGCACCGGCCGCCCAGGCAGACAACGCGCAGGAGTCGGAGGCGGCCGAGGAGCCGGCGCCCGCACAGGCGGAAGCCGCGCCGCCGGCCGCCCAGCCGACCGACCAGGACGAGCCGCCGGCCCAGCAGGGCTCTTCCGGCGGCACGACGGTCGTCACGCTGCCGGCGCTGGGCGAGAGCGTCACCGAAGGCACGGTGACCCGCTGGCTCAAGGCGGTCGGCGACACCGTCGAGGCAGACGAGCCGCTGCTGGAGGTCTCCACCGACAAGGTCGACACCGAGATCCCCTCCCCTACCGCCGGCACGATCCTCGAGATCAAGGTGGCGGAAGACGAGACCGCCCCGGTCGGCGCCGAGCTGGCCGTCATCGGCTCCGCTGGCGCGGCGCCCTCCCAGGGCGAAGCACCCGCCCCGCAGCAGGCCCAGGAGGCAACGCCGGAGGCTGCCGAGGAGGCACCCAAGACAGCGCCGGCACCGCGCGAGGAGGCTCCGGCACCGCGTCAGGAAGCTCCGGCGCAGCCCGCGCCGGCCGCACAGCAGGCCGCCCCGGCGAAGCAGGCCGCGCCCGCCCAGGCGGAGCAGAGCACGAACGGCGGTGGCGACGTCGGATACGTGACGCCGCTGGTCCGGCGCCTCGCAAGCGAGCACAACGTCGACCTGTCCGCCGTCAACGGCACCGGCGTCGGCGGCCGCATCCGCAAGCAAGACGTCCTGGAAGCCGCTGAAAAAGCCAAGCAGGAGCAGGCTGCCAAGCAGCAGGCCCCCGCGCCAGCGGCGAAGGCAGCAGCGCCTGCCGCGCCCGTCGCGCCGAGCCCGCTCCGCGGCCGCACCGAAAAGCTCACGCGCACGCGCATCTCGATCGCCAAGCGCATGTTCGAGTCGCTCCAGACCTCCGCGCAGCTCACCACCGTCGTCGAGGTCGACGTCACGAAGATCGCGCGGCTGCGCCAGCAGGCCAAGGGGCAGTTCCAGGCCCAGCACGGCGTCAAGCTGTCGTTCTTGCCGTTCTTCGCGGTGGCGGCGGTCGAGGCGCTGCGCCGGTACCCGATCGTCAACGCCTCGCTCGACCTGGACGCGGGCACGGTGACGTACCCGGACGGCGAGCACCTGGGCATCGCGGTCGACACCGAGCGGGGCCTGCTCGTGCCGGTGATCCGCGACGCCGGTGACCTCAACCTCGCCGGGCTGGCCCGACGGATCGCCGACCTGGCCGAGCGCACCCGCACCAACAAGATCAGTCCAGACGAGATCTCGGGTGCCACGTTCACCCTGACCAACACGGGCAGCCGGGGCGCGCTCTTCGACACGCCGATCGTGCCGAAGCCGCAGTCGGCGATCCTCGGCACCGGTGCGGTGGTCAAGCGGGCTGTCGTCGTCGACGACCCCGACCTGGGCGAGGTCATCACGCCGCGGTCGATGGCCTACCTGGCGCTCTCGTACGACCACCGGATCATCGACGGTGCCGACGCCGCCCGGTTCCTCACGGCGGTCAAGGAGCGCCTAGAGGCCGGTCACTTCGAGGCCGACCTAGGTCTGTAAGCACCGTGCGCGTCGTCGTCAGCGGTGCGTCCGGTTTCCTGGGGACGCACCTCACGCGGAGCCTCCGCACGAACGGACACGATGTTGTCCGACTCGTGCGGAGGCCGGCGAAAGCACCTGACGAGGTCGAGTGGGATCCGAGTAAAGGGCGGCTCGACGCGACAGCACTCCGAAGTGTCGACGCGGCCGTCAACCTCGCCGGGGCGGCTGTCGACGCCAAGCGCTGGAACGACAGCTACAAGCGGGAGCTGCGCGACAGCCGGGTCAACTCGACTCGCACGCTCGCGCAGGCGGCCGCTGACGCGGGCATTCCGGTCCTCGTCAACGCGGGCGGCATCAACTGGTACGGCGACACGGGCGACCGCGTCGTCGACGAGCGCGACCCGGCGGGCGAGGGCTTCCTCGCCGACCTGTGCCGCGCGTGGGAGGCGGCCACCGGCCCGGCGGAGGACGCCGGGGTACGCGTCGTGCGGCTGCGCATCGGCTACCCGTTGCACCGCAGCGGCGGATACCTGAAACCGCAGATGCTGCCGTTCGGGCTCGGCATCGGCGGCAAGCTGGCCGGCGGCCGGCAATGGATGCCGTGGATCGCGATGGACGACTGGCTGTCGGTGGTGGAGTTCGTCATGGCACGCGACGACATCGCCGGCCCGGTCAACGCGGCCGCTCCGGAGCCGGTGCGCAACGCCGAGTTCACCAAGGCGTTCGGCGCCGCACTGCACCGCCCGACCATCATGCCGGTGCCGGGATTCGCGCTCCGCATCCTGCTGGGCGAGCTGAGCAGCGAGGCCCTGTCGAGCATCCGCGCCGTCCCGAAGGTGCTTCTGGACAAGGGCTTCACGTACCAGTACCCAGATCTCCGCGAGGCTCTGGAGCGAGCGCTAGAGAAGCGGTAGCACCTCGGCCGCGAGCGCGTCGATCTGCTCCAGCGTGGCCTGGCGATCGCCAAACCCCTCCACCATCAGCAGCAACCGGCTCGCGCCCGCGTCGGTGAGCGCCGCGGCCACCTCCGACGGCGTGCCGATCGGACTGATCCGGAGCAGGTGGTCTACGTACGCGTCCAGATCCCGCCGTGGCGGCGACGAGCCGTCGATGCGGACGTACCCGGCGGTCGTCGCAAGCCACCGCGGCAGCGTGCGGCGCAGGCGGCGCTCGGCCTGGGCGCGGCTGTCGCCCAGCGCGACCAGGCGCGCGACCGCGTGCTCCGCCCCCGACGGGCCGTATCGGTCGAGCAGCGGTCCAGGCTCGTCGTGGACGCCGAGCAGCAACGGCAACCCGCGGGCCGCCGCCACGTCCACAGTGGACGCCGATGTGGCCGCGACCCAGACCGGCAGCCCCGCCGCAGGGGGGGGGCCGGCCGCCCCCCCCCGGGACGCGGGAGACGCCCCGTCCGCGGCGG
>NZ_JAIBNX010000040.1:0-43281 GCF_026130045.1 Micromonospora sp. CPCC 205371 | reverse complement strand
CCGACACCGGTGCCGCGGGTCGGGCCCGCGACCCAGCCCGGCCGCCGCGCCGAGGGGCGCGGCACGACCGCCACGTCGCGGAACGCGAAGAACTCGCCGTCCGCGGAGACGGATCGGGTACCAGACAGCCACTCCAGCAGCACGTCGAGCGACTCGGGAAAGCCGCGCTCGAAGCGGTCCAGCCCGGTGCCGAAGACCTCCAGGTCGACCCACGGGCCGCCGCGCCCGACGCCCAGCCGGAACCGTCCACCGGAGACCGTGTCGAGCAGCGCGGCCTCCTCGCCGAGCGCCACGGGATGCCTGTTGGAGAGCACGCACGCGGCCGTGCCGACCTCCAACCGATGTGTGCGCCCGAGCACCACACCCGCGAGCGCGGTCGCCGACGGACACCGCCCGTACTCGATGAAGTGGTGCTCGGCGAGCCACACGCCGCCGAAGCCGGCGGTCTCCGCGGCGACCGCGTACTCCACGGTCGCCGCGGCACCGTGTGCCGAGAGCAGGAAGAGGTCAGCAGTCACGTAGTTCGGGCGACTGGTTTCTGATCTGAGCCACCGGCGAGATGAACTCCCGGTATGTCTCCCCTCCGACCGCCGACAGCTTGAACGCGGCCACCCGGTGGCAGTTCTGGAAGGCAAGCTTCACCCCGAAGTGACGCTCCAGCGCGCCGCGGATCGAGTCGCTCGCGAGCGCGCGCAGCAACTGACCACGCTCGGCCTCGCTCGGCGGCGGCACCGCGTGGTCGGCGAACTCGTCGGTGGTCTCCGCGGACCGGGCGGCCACCTCGGACACGACGGCCCAGGCGTACGGCAGCGAGTCGCGGACCACGGCCACGAACTCGGTGTCGTCGACCCGGCCGGTTTCCGCGCGCTCCAGCAGGGCGGCGGGGACGTCAAGGGACATGCGGTACTCCTCTCAGCGGACCAGCACGTCTGGCCCGAGCACGAAATCCGGATCGACCTGGCCAGCGAGGTCTTCGCCCACCTTGTCGTTGGCCCAGGCCGTGGCGTTGCGCAGGTGGAACTCCACCGCCTGCCGGGTGTACGTGGCCCAGTCCTTCGCACAAGCATCGACGGCAACACGCATCGTGTCCAGAGCATCACGGTTAGTTGGCTCAAGAGCTGAGATGGGCTGAGGCCGACCGCGCTCGGCCGCCTTCACGTACGCCGAGCGCCCCACCCAGGTCAGCAGGTCGTCGCCGGCGTGCTCGCGCAGGAACTCCACATCGGACGCGTCGTCGACCTTGTTGCCCACCACGTGCACCCGCACCCCGTAGTCGCGCGCGTAACCGACGTACTGCCGGTAGACGCCGACGCTGCGCAGGGTGGGCTCGCACACCAGGAACGTGGCGTCGAAGCGCGTGAACAGACCGGACGCGAACGAGTCGGCGCCCGCGGTCATGTCCACCACGGCGTACTCCCCCGGCCCGTCGACCATGTGGTTGAGCAGCAACTCGACCGCGCCGACCTTGGAGTGGTAGCACGCGACGCCCAGGTCCTCGGTGGCGAACGGGCCGGTCACGGCCAGCCGGATGCCGCCGACCTCGCGCACGAGCGCGTCGTAGATCGGATTGGCGCCGGCCACCGAGATCAGCCGAGAGCCGCGGCCGGGCGGCGTGGTCTTGACCATCGCGGCCGCCGATGAGATCCGCGGGTTGCTGCCGCGCAGGTACTCCTTGATGTCGGCCAGGTGGTCACCCAGCGCCGGCAGCATCACGGCCTCCTCCTCCGACGCGCCGAGCGCGGCGGCGAGGTGCTGGTTGATGTCCGCGTCTATGGCGAGCAGCGGCGCGGTGCCGGCCAGATGCCGAGCGAAGAGGGCAGCCAGCGTGGTCTTGCCGCTTCCACCTTTTCCGACAAGAGCGATTTTCACGGTACTGGACTCCTCGTGCGATTTAGTTGGTACCAGCATTGGAAGTCATTTCCATTAGAGGCGCAAGCACTTCCGGGCGTGTCGCCGCCGGATTGGTAAGGTGCGGCCCGTGAGAGCACCCCACGAAAACGCTCCGCTACGCTCCACGTTTCCGCGGGGACCCCGCACGCTGACGGAGACCGTGACCCCGGCGACGGAGCCGGTACGAGCGCGGCGGCGGCCCGACCTGATCGTCGCCGCCCTGTGCCTCGGCCTCGCCGTGCTGGTCACCGCCGGCCTGTGGATCGACCCCAACCACCGGGCGGTCAAGGTCAACTCCAGCGACCAAGCGTTCTTCGAGTGGTTGCTGTCGTATGGGGCACACGCCATCACGCACGCCGAGAACCCGCTCTTCACCCACCTGCTCAACGTCCCCGACGGGGTGAACCTCGCGGTCAACACCTCGATCACGGTGTACGCCGTGCTCTTCGCCCCGCTGACCCTGCTCGCCGGGCCGCAGTGGTCGTTCCTGGTGATCCTGACGCTCAACCTCGCCGCCACCGGCTTCGGCTGGTACCTGCTGCTGTCCCGCCGGTTCGGGATCGGCACGCTCGGCGCGGCGGTCGGCGGCGTGTTCTGCGGCTTCGCGCCGGGGATGGTCTCCCACGCCAACGCCCACCTGAACTGGACGGCCGGCTGGCTGGTACCGCTCATCGTCTGGCGCGTGTTCAGGCTCCGCGAGCCCGGCCGCTGGCTGCGCAACGGGCTCATCCTCGGTGCCTTGGTCGCGGCCGCGTTCTCCATAGCCGCCGAGGGCCTGTTCTTCACCGCCCTCGCCTGCGGGGTGTTTCTCGGCACGTGGGCGCTCAGCCGGCGGGACGAGGCACGGGCGGCGCTGCCCACATTCGTCCGCGGCCTAGCGGTCACCGCCGCAGTGGCGTTCGCGCTGCTGTCGTACCCCTTGTGGCTGCACTTCTTCGGACCGCAACGCTTTCACGGCACCGGTTTCGACCCGCGCGTCCACGCCGAGGACCTCGCCGCGTTCGGCGCCTTTCCGGACCGCTCGGTCGCGGGCATCGCGGGACTGCGCACCACGCTCGCGCCCAACCCCACCGAAGAGAACTCGTTCTTCGGCGTACCACTGCTCGTGCTCGCGGTGATGTGCTTCGTGCTGCTGTGGCGTACCGCACCCGCGCGGCGGACCACCCTGCGGGCGCTCGCCGTCACCGCTGGAGTGTTCGCTGTGCTGTCGCTTGGGCCTCAGCTCAAGGTGTTCGGCACCATCACCGAGATCCCGTTGCCGTACAAGGTGGTCGGGAGCCTGCCGGTCTTCAACGCCGCGCTGCCGGCCCGCCTGGCCCTTGTCGTGGCGCCCGTCCTCGGCGTCCTGCTCGCGTACGCCGTCGACGCACTGCCCCGGCCGTCCCGCCTCTGGCCCGCGGCCTTCGCCGTCGCCCTGCTCCCCCTCGCGCCGATCCCGCTGACGACGGTCGAGTACGAGCCGGTGCCGCGGTTCATCACGTCGGGCGAGTGGCGTGAGTACGTCAGCGAGGGCGGCGTGATCGCTCCGGTCCCGCCCACGTCCGACCTCCTGCCCGACGGGCAGCGCTGGCAGGCGTACGCGCTCACGCACGGGCAGGGCGAGTTCGCCATCCCGGCCGGCTTCTTCCTCGGCCCCGGCGGCCCCGACGGCAAGGGACGCATCGGCCCCGTGCCGCGCCCGTCGGCAGACCTGCTCTTCGAGGTCGCCCGCACCGGCGTGGTACCGCCGATCACCGACACCGACCGGGCCGCCGCCCGCGACGATCTGCGGTACTGGGACGCCGAAATCGTCGTACTCGCCGACCGGGTACACGGCGCGAAGTGGCCGGCACACCCCGAGGCCCTGTTGCGCGCCACCACCGAACTGCTCGGCCCGCCGGAGCGCGTCGACGACGTGTGGCTCTGGCGCGTCGCCCCTGACTGATCTGGAGACTGACGACTACATCGGCCGGGTACGCGACTTCCTAGCCGCCCACCGCGACTTTGAGGTCGAGAAGGCGCAGCGTTCGCTGACCGAGGCCGCAGCACAGGGCGACGACGAAGGCCGCCGGCTGTACGAAGACCGCGTGCACAGATTGCGGGCGATCCAGATCGTGTAAGAGGCGGCGTGATGACCGCCACGGATGGACGGGCAGGCGCGGGGTTACGCTGGCCTACGTGACCAGCACGATTCCGCGCCTGCACACGCGGCGCCTCGGACTGATCGACTACGTCGCGGCCTGGGACGAGCAGCGCCGCGTCCACGAGCTGGTGGCGGGCGGCGATGAGCCCGACACCGTCCTGCTCCTCGAACACCCCAGCGTCTACACCGCGGGCAAGCGCACCGAGCCGTGGGACCGCCCGATGGACGGCACCCCGGTCGTCGACGTCGACCGCGGCGGCAAGATCACCTGGCACGGACCGGGCCAGATCGTCGGGTACCCGATCATCAAGCTGGCCGAGCCCGTCGACGTGGTGGCTTACGTGCGCCGTGTCGAGCAGTTGCTGATCGACGTGTGCGCCGAGTTTGGGCTGGCCGCCGGCCGGGTCGAGGGCCGCAGCGGCGTGTGGGTGCCCGAAGACGACCGCGGCCCGGCGCGGAAGGTCGGCGCGATCGGCATCCGCGTGGCGCGCGGCACGACGCTGCACGGGTTCGCGCTCAACTGCGACTGCGACCTGTCCGCGTACGACCGCATCGTGCCCTGCGGCATCAGCGACGCCGGCGTCACCTCCCTGACCGCCGAACTGGGCCGCCCAGTGACCGTCACCGACGCCCTCCCGGTGGTAGAGCGCCACCTGGCCACCCTCCTCTAACCCTCTCCCCACCCCCGGCCGACACTCCCCGACCGTGCCCGCCGCACGGCGCGCACGGCGCCCGTCCACACGGCGCCCGTCCACACGGCGCCGTCCGCACGGCGCCCGTCCGCACGGCGCCCGTCCGCACGGCGCGCACGGCGCGCCTCTCCGCCGATCAAGGGCAGATGCACGTGGTTGGATCTCTTTTCCGCGTGCATTCGCCCTTGATCGATGAAGATCTCCTTGATCGGCGGACAGCGTGGCGTGAATCGGCCGCGGCGCGGGCCGCGACGCCGCGACGATCCGGCGCGCATATCCGATCTTGGAGGGTGACCGTCGCCAGCGACGGGCTTGGAGCTCCAAGATCTGCGGCCGGCAGCGCCGCGCGGTGGCCGATCCCCAGATCTTGGCGAGGCAAGACGGACAGATCGCATGCTCCGCGCTCGGCGGCATCGTGGGTACGCGCGATGCCGCGTTAAGCGCGCCCGCGATCGTCGCAAGCGCCGCCAACCCGCCGCAGCGCTCGCCGATCAAGGGCAAACCCATCGACCAAGGGCAAACGCACGCGGAAAAGAGATCCAACCACGTGCATCTGCCCTTGATCGGCGGGGAGAGCGCGCCCACGGCGCAAGCGCCCGGCACGGCCCGGCAGGGAGAGCGCGCCCACGGCGCAAGCGCCCGGCACGGCCCGGCAGGGAGAGCGCACCCACGGCGCAAGCGCCCGGCACGGCCCGGCAGGGAGAGCGCACCCACGGCGCAAGCGCCCGGCACGGCCCGGCAGGGAGAGCGCACCCACGGCGCAGGCACCCGGCACGCCGCGACGCGGGAGAGCGCGCCCACGGCGCGGGCGCGCGAGTTGCGTCCTAAGGGGTTAGGCGGTTGCGGTCTCTTGGGAAGGCTGTTATCTCGCGGACGTTGCCCGCACCTAGTAGGCGCGCAACCCATCGTTCCAGGCCGATCGCGAAGCCGCCGTGCGGTGGCATTCCGTAGCGGAACGCGTCCAGATAGGACGTGTACGGCGCGATGGGCTCGCCGCGGGCGGCCAGCGCGGCCACGTAGTCGTCGTACCGGTGCAGCCGCTGGCCGCCGGTGATCAACTCCACGCCGCGGAAGAGCAGGTCGAACCCGTTCGAGTATCCGGGACGGGCCGGGTCGGGGTGGGTGTAGAAGGGCCGCTTCACCATCGGGTACCCGGTCACGAACACGAAGTCTGAACCGTGCTCGCGCCGCGCCCACTCGCCGACCGCCCGCTCGTGCGCGGGCGCGAGGTCGGGCTCGTCGGCGGGCGCGCCCGCGATCACCAAAGCGTCCGTGAAATGCACCGACGGGATCACCTCTGGCACCTCGACCGTAGCCGTCGAAGCAGAAGACGAAGCCATCCCGGCCAAGACGGAGCGCACCACCGCCATCACGTCGCGGTGGTCGTCGATGAAGCCCAACTCCACGTCCAGCGAGGTGTACTGCGCCAGATGCCGGCCGGTGTCGTGTGGCTCGGCGCGGAAGACCGGCCCGACCTCGTACACCCGCTCGAACACGCCCACCAGCATCTGCTTGTAGAACTGGGGCGACTGTGCCAGATACGCCGGCCGCCCGAAGTAGTCGAGCGCGAAGACGTTGGCCCCGCTTTCGGTCGACGCCGCCACGATCTTCGGCGTGTGCACTTCCGTGAAGCCCAGACCGTCGAGTGTGGAGCGGAAGCCGGCTGTCGCGGCCGCCGCCACTCGGAGAGCGGTCGCGCGGCTGTGGTGCCGCAACGAGAGCGGCGCGTGGTCGAGTTGCGTTGGCAGGGTCGCGGCCAGGTCGGGCCGGAAGAGGTCGAACGGCAGCGGTTCGGCGGGCGGGCCGAGCGCGCGTACCCGAGGCGCCACGACCTCGACCCCGGCGGGCGCGGCGGAGTTCGCGACCACCTCGCCGGTGACCTCGACGGCGGTCTCCTCCGTGAGCTGCTCGACCTGCGCCCGGACCGCGGGCGCGGTGACCACCACCTGGCTGAGCCCGCCGGCGTCCCGCACGATCAGGAACGCCACGGATTTCAGCAATCGCCTGCGGTGCACCCAGCCGGCTATCCGCACGGGCTGGCCCGCGTGGGCAGGGAGTTGCGTGGAAAGGATGCGTTGCATTGGGCACCTCCTCGGCATCGCGCAACACCGCCGGTCCGCCAGGACCGGCGCATCGTCACAGCCCCGATTGGGCGCGGGCGAGTGGGGAACTCGCGGTGCCACCGCGCCTTCACCCCCGGAGGGGCCTCATTTCACATCGGCTCGGGAGTGTCTTCGCGCCCCGGCGCCGGGCCACCGTCACAGCCGCTGGTGGCTCTCTCTGCCGGCGGGTCGGGCCGTTACTTGGTTCCCTCGATGCCGTAGCCCGCAAGTTAGCAGGCATAACAGGTGGTGGGCATCACAATAACGACGGGGGTGAGCCTCGTCGCCCACGGTTCAAGCTCGACCACGGTGAGCGTAGGCTCAAAATCGTGACCATCGCTCCCGAGGGACGGCGTCTGCTGCGCATCGAGGCGCGCAACGCGGAAACGCCAATCGAGCGCAAGCCGCCGTGGATCAAGGTCAAGGCCAGGATGGGCCCCGAATACACCGAGCTGCGCGGCCTCGTTCAACGCGAGGGTCTGCACACGGTGTGCCAGGAGGCGGGCTGTCCCAACATCTATGAGTGTTGGGAAGACCGCGAGGCGACCTTCCTGATCGGCGGCGACCAGTGCACCCGGCGGTGCGACTTCTGCCAGATCGACACGGGCAAGCCGGCGGAGTTCGACGCCGACGAGCCGCGCCGGGTCGGCGAGTCGGTGGCGGCGATGGGCCTGCGCTACGCGACGGTGACCGGGGTGGCCCGCGACGACCTGCCCGACGGCGGCGCCTGGCTGTACGCCGAGACCGTCCGCCAGATCCACAAGCTCCAGCCGGGGTGCGGCGTCGAGCTGCTGATCCCCGACTTCAACGGCGACCCCGGCCAGTTGGGTGAGGTGTTCGCCGCCCAGCCCGAGGTGCTCGCGCACAACGTCGAGACCGTGCCGCGCATCTTCAAGCGCATCCGGCCCGCGTTCCGATACGAGCGCTCCCTCGACGTGATCACTCAGGCGCGCTCCGCGGGCCTGGTCACGAAGTCCAACCTGATCCTCGGGCTCGGTGAGGAGCGGCACGAGGTGTCGCAGGCGCTGCGCGACCTGCACGCCGCCGGGTGCGAGCTGGTGACGATCACGCAGTACCTGCGGCCGACCCCGCGCCACCACCCGGTGGAGCGCTGGGTCAAGCCGGAGGAGTTCGTGGAGCTGAGCGCGGAGGCCGAGCAGATCGGCTTCGCCGGTGTGATGAGCGGCCCGCTGGTGCGCTCGTCGTACCGCGCTGGCCGCCTCTACCAGCAGGCCCTCGCCGCCCGCGAAAACTAAACCGCCCGCGAAACTAAACGGCCCGCGACGGCTAAGAGCCCAGCAGGCCGAGACGGTGGGCTACCGCGGCGGCCTCGACGCGGTTGGCCACGTCGAGCTTGGCGATGATGCGCGACACGTGCACGCTCGCCGTCTTCGGCGAGATGTACAGCCGTTCGGCGATCAGTCGGTTGCTCAGCCCTTCGGCGACCAGCCGTAGCACCTCGCGCTCCCGCTCGGTCAGCAGCTCGGTCGCCGCGACCGTGCTGGACCTGCCGTGGGTCCGCAGGCCGACCCGCCGCGCGAGCGTGTCGAGGCCGTCTTGCAGGAGGCGCGCGTCGAGCTCGGCCGCGATGGCGCCAGCCTCTTCGATCGCCTCGGCCACGACCGCCCGCTCGCCGGCGGCTGCTGCCGCCTCGGCCTGCCATAGCAGGGTGCGACCCAACTCGTAGGGCTGCCCGTCGGCCCGCCGCGCCGCCACAGCAGCCCGCCAGGCGGGCAGAGGATCGGTCGCAAGTGTGGCCTCTACCTCCGCGTGGGCGGCCACCTCGGCGGGGTACTGCGACTCGATGGTGGGGATCAGGGCTTGAACCCGGGCGCGTAGCTCCTCGTCGTCGGCCAGCGCGGCGACCCGCGCCACCAGGACGAGCATCCGCCAGGCGTATCGCGGCACCTCGTCGAGCCCACCGAGCGCGACCGCCTCCCGGGCGGCCGCGACCGCGTCGGCGACGTTGTCGGCGGCGAGGGCGGCCTCGATGCGCAGCTCGTGCAGCGGCAGCCCCAGCTGGTGGTCGAGGTAAGGCTTGGACTGGAAGCCGAGTGCGCGTGCGATCAGGTCGTCTGCGCGCGGGTGCCCGCGACGCAGCCGCAGCCGCGCCCGGATCTCCAGCCAATGCAGCCCGAGCGTGCCGGGTGGGTCGACCCGGGCGGTCTCGGCGCAGAGCGCATCGGCCTCGTCCCACCTGCCGAGCGCGACGAGCGCTTCGGCGTGGTTGGAGAGCAGGAACGCGCCCTTGGAGCGGCTGATGCCGACCCGCTTGGCCTCGGCGGTGCCCTCTTCGGCCACCCGGGCGGACTCGGTGTAGTCGCCCACCTCGAAGTAGGCGTCGGAGATGTTGACCAGGGCGTGCACGAGTCGGTCGGCGTCGCCGGACGCACGGGCCTTGTCAGCGGCGCGGAGCATCTCGCTCATGCCCGCGTCGACCGAGATCCGCCGGCTGCACACCCGGGCGAACGTCAGCATGGCCGATATCCAGGACGCTTCGTCGCCGAGCGATTCGGCGGCGGTCAGCGCCTCGCGCGCGATGCTGGCGCCCATCTCGGGATCGGTGCGGCCGAGCTGGCCCGAGATGTCGGACAGCAGCCCCACCCGCTTGGGGTCGTCGGGCACTCGCCTGACCAGCTCGTACGCCTTGCGCATCTCGTCGGCGCCGTTGCCCTTGCCCAGCACTCGGATCATCCGGCCGCGGCGCTCCAGCAGGCGCGCGGCTCGCAGCGGCTGCGCGTCGCTGTCGACCTCGGCGAGCGCGGCGCGGGTGAGGCTCATGGACCGCATGAAGTCGCCGGCGGTGGACGCGGCGCTGGAGGTCTGTTCGAGCAGCGCGAGGTGGTCCATGCCGAGCAGCTCGGCGGCGTCGGGCACCTGGTCCCACAGCTCCAGGACGCGTTCGAGCAGGCGGCTCTGCTCGGCGTACGCGTAGCGCTGGCGGGCCGCAGTGGCCGCCGCCATCGCGGAGGTGAGCGCCCGCGGGTGGTCGTGCGCGGTGTACCAGTGGTGGGCGATCTCCGCGGGGGCGCGGCCGGCACCCACGAGCTGCGGCCGGGCCTCGATGACCGCCGCGTATCGCGCGTGCAGCCGGGCCCGCTCGCCCGGCAGGGAGTCTTCGTGCACCGCCTCGCGGACGAGCGCGTGCCGGAACTCGTATCCGCCTTCGGCATCGGCCACCACGAGCTGCGCGGCGACCGCCGCCCGCAGCGCCTCTTCGAGCGTGGTGTCGGGCACGTCGGCGACGGCGGCGAGGAGGTCGTGGCTGATGCGATTGCCACCGGCGGCCGCGACCCGCAGCACCCGCTGTGCCGGCTCGGGCAGCCGGTCGACGCGGGCGAGGAGCAGGTCGCGCAGGGTGTCGGGCAGGTCGGAACAGCCGGTGCCGTCGCCGATCGCGGCGAGCTCCTCGACGAAGAACGGGTTGCCCTGGGCGCGCCTGTGGATGGTGTCGACGACCGACGACCGGGGCTCGGTGCCGAGCAGGTCGGTCAGCATCTCGGCGGTGCCGTCACGGTCGAGCCGGTCGAGGTCGACGCGCTCGACACCGCGGGCGCGGTCGAGCTCGGCGACGAAAGGCCGCAGCGGGTGCCCGCGGTGCAGCTCGTCGGAGCGGTAGGTGCAGACGAGCAGCACCCGCGCGGTGCGGGCGGACCGGATGAGGAAGGCGATCAGGTCGCGTGTGGACCGGTCGGCCCAGTGCAGGTCTTCGACGATCAGGACCAGCGGCCGCTGCTCGGCCAGCCGCCCGAACAGGCCGGCGACCAGGTCGAAGAGGTAACCCCTGTTGGCGTCGGGGACCCGCTCGGGCGCCGCCGGACCCAGCTCGGGCAGCAGCCGGGCGAACTCGCTCTCCTGCCCGCTGAAGACCCCGGGCCCGTCGCGGCGCAGCAGGTCGCGCAGCGCGGCGGCGAAGGGTGCGAACGGCAGCCCTTCCTCGCCCAACTCCAGGCACTGACCGGTGAGCACCTGAGCGCCGTCGCCCACCGCGACCCGCCGGAACTCCTCGATCAGCCGTGTCTTGCCGACCCCCGCTTCGCCACCGACAAGCACGGCTGCCGCCTCGTCGCCCCGCGCGCGCTTGAGGGCCTCGCGCAGGGCGGCGAGATCGGCGTCTCGGCCTACAAGGACGGTGCTGGTCGCACGGGCGGTCACGAGATTGAGCATGACACGCCCCACCGACGAAACCGCACGTTGATTTCCACGGCTAGGACATCGCCGGAGCGCGGGTTGCGGCGCGCCGCCGCCGTGTGAAGCGGGGCAGCCAGCGTGACCGAGGTACCTCGCGGGCCAGCCGCTCGCGGTCGGCCTCGGCGTACAGCTCGGCGGTGCGGTAACGGTGAAGGGTCAGGACGGAGTGGACATCTGCTGTGTTCATGTCTTACACACTTCGCCTGAAGGCACCCCCGCCACATGAGGGCGATGCCGCATATCCGGGGCTCGCGGGGTCCTTACCCGCCCCTCCTACGCCGGTAAGGTACTTACTGACCGCGGCCACTAGACTCCGGGGCATGGCAAAGCCCGAGGAGAAGGTCTCGTTCGGCCAGCGGCTGAAGCAGATCGGGATGGTGTTCTCGTTCACCGCCAAACGCGACAAGTGGTTCATGCCCTTGGTCGCCGGGGCGGTGCTCATCCCCATCGCGCTGACGGTCGTCGCGGTGATCACCTGGGGCTGGCTGTGGCTGCCGGTAGGCATCCTCCTCTCGCTGCTCGCGGTGCTGATCGTGCTCAACCTGCGCTCAAACGCCGCGATGATGAACGCCGCCGAGGGGCAGCCGGGCGCGGCCGCCCAGCTCGTGGAGAACATGCGCGGCGACTGGCGGGTGACGCCGGCCGTGAGCTCCACCACGCAGATGGACATGGTGCACCTGGTGATCGGCCGCCCCGGCGTGATCCTGCTCGCCGAGGGCAACCCGCAGCGGGTGCGCGGCCTGCTCGGCCAGGAGAAGCGGCGGCTCTCCAAGGTGATCGGCAACGCCCCGCTGTACGACTACGTCGTCGGCCAGGGCGAAGACGAGCTGTCCGTTCGCAAGCTGCGGATGACGCTCATGCGGCTGCCGCGCAACCTCACGGGTAAGGACGTCAACGCGCTCGACAAGCGCATGAAGGCGCTCACCGCCCGCCCGCAGATGCCGAAGGGCGCGATTCCCAAGAACATGCGGCCGTCGAAGGGCGCCTTCCGCCAGACACGCGGCCGCTGACCGTGGAGCTGGCGGCGCTGCCGCTGGTCGATCACCACGTGCACGGCGCGCGGCGCGACGACCTGACGCGGGCCGAGTTCGAAGACGCCATCACCGAGTCCGACCGGCCGGTGCCGTCGTGGATGAGCACGTTCGACTCGCCGCTCGGGTTCGCGATCCGGCGCTGTTGCGCCCCGCTGCTCGACCTGCGGCCGCACGCCGACCCCGGCGACTATGTCGCTCGCCGGCGAGATCTGGGCGCCGCCGAGGTCAACCGCCGGTTCCTCGCCGCGAGCGGCGTACGGCACTTTCTCGTGGAGACCGGCTTCCGGGCCGCCGAGCTGCTCGACCCCGCCGGCATGGCCGAAGCCTCCGGCGCCGTCGCGGGTGAGGTGGTCCGGCTGGAGTCGGTGGCTGAGGAGCTCACGGACGTCGCGGCCGCGGATTTTTCCATCCGGTACGCCGAGCGCCTGACCGAGCGCACAATGGCGGCTCCGGCCGCCAGGCCCGTCGTCGCGTACCGGTCCGGGCTCGCCTCCGACCCGCCACGCCCCAGGGGGCCCGAGGCCCCCGAGGCGGCCGCCCGCTGGCTCGGCGCGGGCGGCGGCCGGCTGTCCGATCCGGTACTGCTGCGGCACGTCATCTGGGCGGGTGTCGACCGCGGCCTGCCCCTGCAGATCCACACCGGCTTCGGCGATCCCGACCTGCGCCTGCACCGGGCCGATCCGCTGCTGCTGACCCGGTTTCTCGAGCTGGTCGAGCCGCACGGGGTGCCCGTCCTGCTGCTGCACTGCTACCCGTTCCACCGCCACGCGGCGTACCTCGCGCAGGCGTACCCCCACGTGCACTTCGACGTCGGGCTCGCGCTGAACTATGTCGGCGCCGCCGCCACTGCCGTGCTGGCCGAGGCGCTGGAGCTGGCCCCGTTCGCGAAGATGCTGTACTCCTCCGACGCCTTCGGCCCCGCGGAGCTGCACTACCTCGGCGCGGAGCTGTGGCGCCGCGCCCTGAGCGCGGTGCTCGGCGAGCGGGTCGCCAGCGGCGAGTGGTCCGCCGCGGACGCCCAGCGCGTCGCCGAGATGATCGGGTACGGCAACGCGCGGCGGGTCTACGACCTCGGCTGAGCTGGCTGGGCGGGCACCGCGTCGACCATGACCGAGCCGGCGGCCTTGTCGTGCAGCCCGCGCTTGTTCGGATCCATGATGAGCGCCGGCACCACCAGGCTCAGCAGCACCCCGCGCACCAGGGCGCGCACGATGCCGATCCGCCCGCCGTCGGAGAAGGAGACGCATCGCAGCTTGGTGATCGCCATTCCGGGCGTCTGCGCGAAGAGGCCGATGAAGAGCCCGTACTCGGCGATCAACACGGCGACCGGCGGCCATCCGTCGCGCAGTGGATCACCGAAGAAATTGGACACGAGCAGGCAGAGCACCCAGTCGATCACGAGTGCGCCGAACCGCTTCGCCAGGCTCGGCGGCTCGAATCCACCAGCCGGTGCGGAAGGCGGGGAAACGGATTCGGTGGCCATGTCGATCGAGCGTAGTCCGCAGTTCGGGACGGACCGAAAGCGACCGGTCACAGAGAGCCCGAGCGGGTGTATCGTCCCCTCGGATGCACTGGTGCGGACGTGCGGGTTCCGGCGTGACGTAACACGGCGGAAACAATGGAGACATGGCCGGGCAACGGCACAGCCATACCGTCGCGACCAGCCAGCAATACCAGCGGCCCAGCCGCCATTTAGCTCAGCGACGTGCCAGGAGGACGTGTTGTTCGCCAATCCCGAGGAACTCCTTCGGTACCTCAAAGACGAGGGCGTGAAGTTCGTCGACGTACGGTTCTGTGACCTGCCGGGTGTCATGCAGCACTTCAACACCCCGGTCGAGTCGGTCGACGAGAGCATTTTTACGGACGGTCTCGCCTTTGATGGCTCGTCGATCCGTGGCTTCCAGCAGATCCACGAGTCCGACATGCTGCTGCTGCCGGACGTCGCCAGCGCCTTCATCGACCCGTTCCGGGCGCAGAAGACCCTGGCGTTGAACTTCTTCATCCACGACCCGTTCACCCGCGAGGCATACTCGCGTGACCCGCGCAACGTCGCCAAGAAGGCCGAGGCCTACCTGGCCTCCAGCGGCATCGCCGACACCGCCTACTTCGGCGCCGAGGCGGAGTTCTACATCTTCGACTCGATCCGGCACGACACCAGCGCCAACGCCGCCTACTACTACATCGACTCGATCGAGGGCGCGTGGAACACGGGCGCCGACGAGCCGGGTGGCAACCGCGGCTACAAGACCGCCTACAAGTCCGGCTACTTCCCGGTGCCGCCGCAGGACCACTACGCCGACCTGCGCGATGACGTCGTGACCAACCTGCTGAAGGTGGGCTTCACGGTCGAGCGGGCGCACCACGAGGTCGGCACCGCCGGCCAGGCCGAGATCAACTACAAGTTCTCCACGCTGCTGCACGCTGGCGACCAGCTCCAGTTGTTCAAGTACATCGTGAAGAACACCGCCTGGCACGCCGGCAAGACCGCGACGTTCATGCCCAAGCCGCTCTTCGGTGACAACGGCTCCGGCATGCACACCCACCAGAGCCTGTGGCTGAACGGCGAGCCGCTGTTCTACGACGAGACCGGCTACGCCGGCCTGTCCGACACCGCCCGGTGGTACATCGGCGGTCTGTTGCACCACGCGCCGTCGCTGCTCGCGTTCACCAACCCGACGGTCAACTCCTACCGCCGGCTGGTGCCGGGCTTCGAGGCCCCGGTCAACCTGGTCTACTCGCAGCGCAACCGCTCCGCCTGCACCCGCATCCCGGTGACGGGCAGCAACGCCAAGGCCAAGCGCGTCGAGTTCCGGGTGCCCGACCCGTCGAGCAACCCGTACCTCGCCTTCTCGGCCATGATGATGGCCGGCATCGACGGCATCAAGAGCAAGATCGAGCCGCCGGAGCCGATCGACAAGGACCTGTACGACCTTCCCCCGGAGGAGTGGGGCAACGTCAAGCAGGTGCCGGGCTCGCTGCCCGAGGTGCTCGACAAGCTGGAGACCGACCACGACTTCCTGCTCGAGGGCGGCGTGTTCACGCCCGACCTGATCGAGACCTGGATCTCGTACAAGCGGGAAAACGAGGTCGACCCGGTCCGCCTGCGGCCGACCCCGCACGAGTTCGCCATGTACTACGACGTGTAATCGAAAGTCCGGGTCGTGAGGGCGGTGCACTTCGGTGCACCGGCCCTCACGTTTGTCCCCCCTTGCGTGATCAGGGCGTCCCTGAAGTCGTTAGAGCGACTTGAGGGACGCCCTGATCACAGGGAGGCGAGGAGTTCGCGGACGACAGCCACGAACTCGTCGATGTCGCGTTCGGTCGTGCGCCAGTTGACGATCGCGGGGCGCAGCGCCACCCGGCCGCCGTACACGGTGGTGCCGGCGAAGACGCGGCCGTCCGCGATCAGCGCCTCGCCGAGCCGCTTGTTCAGGCCGTCGAGGACCGATTCGGGTACGCCCGGTGGGCTGGCCCGGAAGCACACGATGCACAGCGGCACGTCGGCGAGGCGTTCGAGGTCGGGCGCCTCATCGACCAGGCCGGCAAGGCGCTGGGCCAGGTCGATGTGGCGCTCCACCATCGCCTGGTAGCCGGCCCGCCCGTACGCCGCCAGCGTGGCCCAGATGGGCAGCGAACGCGCGCGCCGCGACGACTCCGGCCCGAGCATCGCGTACCCACCACCCGGGTCGTCCGGCCCTGGCAGGTACGCCGCGCCCGGCATACCGAACGCCCTGCCCAGCCGCGCCGGGTCACGCAGGAACGCGAACCCGCTCTCGTAGGGCACGTTGAGCCACTTGTGGGCGTCGCACGCGATGGAGTCGGCGCGCTCGATCCCGCGCACCAGTCCCGCCGTGCGGGGTGACAGCGCCGCGAAAATCCCGAACGCCCCGTCGACGTGCAGCCAGGCCCCGTACCGCTCCGCGAGGTCCGCGAGTTCGTCGACCGGGTCGAAGTCGCCGGCGTTCACCTCACCCGCGTTTCCGATGATCACCGCGGGCCCACCGTACGAAGCGAGCCGTCGCTCGATCGCGTCCACGTCCACCCGGCCCACCGCGTCCCGGGCATACACCTCCACGCTCTGACCGCCGTGCCCGAGCATCTGCAGGGCCTTGCGGGCGCTCGGGTGCAGGTACCCGCCGGACAGCACCGGCATCCGGGGCAGCCCCGCGATGCCGTCGGCGGCCACGTCGACGCCGTGCCGCTCGCCCCACCAGTGCGTGGCCGCGGCGAGGCCGGTGAAGTTCGCGAACGTCGCGCTCGCCACCAGCGCGCCCCCGTACCGCTCGGGCAACCCGAAGAGCTCGCGCAGCCAGCGCAGCGCCACCGTCTCCACCTCGGTGGCGAACGCGGACGACGCCCGGAAGGCCGCGTTCTGGTCGAGCATCGACGCGATCCAGTCGCCGGCCAGCGCGGCAGGCGTCGAACCGCCGATCACGAAGTGGTAGAAGCGGGGACCGGCCGAGTTCGTGGCGGTGGCGGTGCCGATGCGAAGCAGCCGCCGCACGGCGGCGGCCGAACCCTCCCCTTTGTCCGGCAGCTCTCCGGAGAGGTCGGCGAGCAGCGGCGCGGTGGCCGGGTCGTGCACGGGCCGGTCGGTCAGCGCTTCCAGGTACGGAGTCGCGGCGGCGTAGACCTCGTGCAGCACGACGTCCGTGTCGGTGTCGAGCAGCGGATCACTCATGCCTTCACAATGCGCTCACGCCGCCCGCTGGCGGAGGCCCAATCGGAGAGCGGTGGCTCCACCGGATCGCGGGCAGGGACGACGAACAGTAAGGCGATGCTCACCCAGACGTATGCGTTGCTACCCAGGAAACCGGTCACCCCGCCGGAGCCGCGCTCCCAAATCCAGACAAAGCGGCTTATAAGCAGCCCGTACGCGAAGAGCGCGAAGCCGAGGCGCCGGCGATCGCGAGCGGCGAGCGCCCGGTCGAACAGCAGGATCAGCGCCGGCAGCAGCCACACCAGGTGATGTATCCAAGTGACCGGGCTGATCAGGCCCTGCACGACGCCGGTCAGGGCCAGGCCCGTCTTCGCGTCGGCGCCCCGCACCCGCCACACCCAGACCGCGAGGGTGAGCAGCACCAGCACGAGCCACAGCGCCCGGCTCGGATGCGTCGGGTCGAGCCGCGCCACGACACCCTGAAGCGACTGGTTCGACACGAACGACAGCGAGCCGATCCGGTCGGTGTTCCACAGCGCCTGCGTCCAGAATTCCCGCGACGAGTCCGGCGCGACCGCGGCGGCCAGTACCGTCGCGCCCGCCGCCGTGCCGCTCGCGACGAACGCCGCACGCCACCGCTTGGTGACCAGCAGGTACACGATAAAGATGCCCGGTGTCAGCTTGATCGCTGTGGCGAGCCCCACGCCGACGCCCGCCCAGCGGCTGTCGCGCGCCACCAGCCACAGCAGGTCGGCGGCCACCAAAAACAGCAGGAGCGTGTTGACCTGCCCGAACGTGACCGTCTCCCGCATCGGCTCGAACGCGGCGGCCAGGCACACGGCGATCGCGAAGGCGTACCAGCGGGTCCAGCCCTCCCGGCGGGCGATCGGGTCGACGAGCCACCACAGCAGCAGCCCACCGGTGACCACCGCCAGGGTCACGCTGATCACCATGGCCAGCGGCCACGACACGTACGCCATCGGCAGCATCGCCAGCACCGCGAACGGCGGATACGTGAATCCGTACCGGCTGCCCCGCTTGAGCCAGTCGTAGATCTCGCCGCCGTCGTGCACCTGGTAGTTGACCGCGCCGTAGTAGACCTGCAGGTCGAAGAAGCCGTGGCGGATCATCGTGAAATAGAGGAACACGGTCACCGCGAGGGCCAGAGCCGCGACGACGGTGATGTTCCTGCGCACGGTCACCATGCTGCCAGTACCGTGTGCGGGTGCGCGTCGTGGGCCTCTTCGCCGTCTTGCTCGCGGGCGTCTACCTCGCCCTTCCCGCCATGGGTTCCGACCTTTCCGCCCAGGTGGCGCGGGCCGACTTCTTCGCCGCGCATGGCCTCCGCCCCGTCGACCTGCGCTGGTACGGCGGCGTCAACCAGTTCGGGTACAGCCTGGTGTCGCCGGCGGTGATGGCGCTGATCGGCGTGCGGGTGACCGGGGCGCTGTCGCTCGTGGGGTCGGCGCTCGCGTTCGCGGCGCTGCTGTTCCGGACGGGCGTGCCGCGCCCGCTGCTCGGCGGCCTGGTGGGCGCGGTCTGCATCGCCGGCAACCTCGTCTCCGGCCGCGTCACGTATGCGCTCGGCGTCGCGTTCGCCCTCGGCGCCCTCGTCGCGCTGACCGCCCGCCCCGCGTGGCTGCGGTACGGCGGCGCGGCCGCCGGCGCCGTGCTCGCCGCCGCCGCGAGTCCCGTCGCTGGGCTCTTCACCGGCTTGGCCGGCGTGGCCCTCCTCCTCGGCAAGCGCCGCGACGGCGCTGCGCCTAACGGTTCGCTCGGTCGCGCGGCGCCAAAGGCGACGCCTTCCCTCGCGCCGCGCACCGACTTCGTCGGCCCGTCGCTCAGTCCAGGCGCCGCCGCGCCAGTTCCCTCGCTCACGGAGCGCCTGGACGGCGCTGTGCTCGCGGCGGGCGCCGCAGTCCCGCTCGCGGTCACGTCGCTGCTGTTCGGCGAGGGCGGCTGGATGAACATTAGCCGCACCGACACGATCCACGCCGTCGTGACCAGCCTGGCCGTGGCGTTGCTCGTCGGGTACCGCCCCGTGCGGGCCGGCGCCCTGATCTCGGCCGCCGGCGTGCTGGCCGCTGCCCTCGTGCACACCCCCGGGGGCCTGTACCCCAGCGGGCTGGACACGATGTTCGCCCTGCCGGTCCGCGCGGCGGGCGCCCGCCTCCCCCGCCCGCCGGCCGGCGCCCGCACGCCGCGGATCACCGCGCGGGTGCGCATTCCCCGTCGCATCCGGCGCCGCTGGGCAGCCGCCGGGCTCGTCGCGGTCCTGACGCTCGGGTACTGGTGGCAGCCACCGGTCGTCTGGGCGGACCTGCGCGACGCGGGCAACCCCACCAGCGATCGCGCCTACTTCGCGCCCCTGCTCGCCGAGCTGCGCGCCCGCCGCCCCGCCGGACGCATCGAGGTGCCGCCGACCCGCGACTACTGGGAGGCGGCCTACATGGACGGCTTTCCACTCGCGCGGGGCTGGATGCGCCAGGTCGACATCGCCCGCAACCCGCTCTTCTTCGAGACCGTGCCCGGCGCGTCCGGCACCGGGGTGGCGCTCACCGAACCGGCGTACCGCGCCTGGCTAGCCGAAAACGCGGTCACCTACGTGGCAATACCCGACGCCCAACTCTCCTGGGTGGGCCGAGCCGAAGTCGACCTGGTCAGGTCCACCATGACCGAGGTCTGGAGCAACGAGCACTGGCACCTCTACGAGGTCCCCACCCCCGTCCCCCTGGTGGCCGCCCCCGCCACGCTGGTAACCCAAGACGCCGCTTCGCTCACCTTCGACGCCCCCGCCGCCGGTCCGTACAAGATCCGCGTGCGCTACTCCCGCTGGCTCACCGTGACCGGCGACGCCCGCCTGGCTGCCGACCGCGACTGGCTCGTCGTGAGCGTCCCTGCGCCAGGCCACTACACCATCTCGTCGTGATCAGGGCGTCCCTCAAGTCGTTAGAGCGACTTGAGGGACGCCCTGATCACAGGGAGAGGACGCGTTCTACGGCGGCGCGGGAGCGGCGGGTCGTACGCAGGTAGTGGTCGAGGAAGGCGCCGCCGTCGCCGGCGTTCAGGAGCCTCACGACGCCGGCCAGGTCTACGCCGTGTCTCGGGAGCTGGTCCGTCGGGCGGCCGCGGACCAGCGTCAGCGCGTTGCGGACGCGCGCCGCCAGCGTCCAGCCCGCCGCCATCGCCGCCGCGTCGGCGGGTGCCACCAGCCCGACCTCGCGCGCCGCCACCAGCGCGTCGAGCGTGCGGGTGCGCCGCAGCAGCGGCACTCGCTGGGCGTGCCGCAACTGGGTGAGCTGCACGGCCCACTCGACGTCGGCGAGCCCGCCCCGGCCGAGCTTGGCGTGGGTGGCCGGGTCGGCGCCGCGCGGCAGCCGCTCGGTCTCCACCCGGGCCTTGATGCGGCGGATCTCGACGATCTGCTCCCGGGTCAGGCCGCCCTCGGGGTACCGCACGCGGTCGGCGAGCGCCTCGAAGCGGGCGCCCAGCAACTGGTCTCCGCACACGAACCGGGCGCGCAGCAGCGCCTGCGCCTCCCACACCTTCGACCAGCGCGCGTAGTACTGCTCGTACGCCGCCAGGCTGCGCACGAGCGGCCCTTGCCGCCCCTCGGGACGCAGGTCGGCGTCGACGCCCAGCGGCGGATCGGGTGCGGGGGCGCCCAGCAACCGGCGCAACTCCTCGGCGATCGCGTGCGCCGCCCCGCTCGCCACGTCGTCGGGGACGCCCAGCGGCGGCTCGTACACGAACAGCACGTCGGCGTCGGACGGGTAGCTCATCTCGTACCCGCCAAGGCGGCCCATGCCGATCACCGCGAACCGCAGGCCGGGCATCGGCGGCTGCGCCGCGGTCGCCACCCGCAGCGCGGCGGCGAGGGTCGCGTCGGTGACCGCCGACAGGGCGGTGCCGATGTCCACGACGTCGAGCGGCACGGGCGGGGCGAGCGTGCCGGCGCGGCTGAGCACGTCGGCGCTGGCGAGGCGGAAGAGCTCGCGGAGCCGCAACGCCCGCACGGCCGAGATCGCCTGGGCGGGCTCGGTGTGGCGGTCGGCCGCGGCGGCGAACCCCTCGCGCAGCACCTCGACCGGGCGCGGGGTCAGCTCGGCGTCGTCCGCCAGCAGGCGCAGGGCCTCAGGGTCGCGCACGAGCAGGTCGGTCACGTACCGGGACAACACCAGCGCCCGCGCCAGCCGCAGCGCCACCGGGCCCTCGTCGCGCAGCAGCCGCAGATACCAGGGGGTGCTGCCGAGCTTGTCGGACACCTGGCGGTAGCTGAGCAGCCCACGGTCGGGCTCGGGCGCGTCAGCGAACTCCTCCAGCAGCACCGGCAGCAGCGTTCGCTGAATCGAGGCGGTACGCGACACGCCGCCGGTGAGCACCTCCAGGTGTCGCAGGGCCGTACCGGGATCGCGGAATCCGAGCACCTGCAGCCGGCGCCGTGCCGACTCGGGCACCATCCGCAGCGACTCGGCCGGTACTCGGGCCACCGCCTCCAGCAGCGGCCGGTAGAGCAGCTTGGCGTGCAGCCGGCGTACCTCGGCGGCGTGAGCGACCCAGTCGGCGCGGAATGCTTCGACGGCGTCGCGGTCCGGCGTGCCCGTATAGCCGAGTGCGCGGGCGAGCCAGCGCACGGCGTCCGGGTCCGTCGGCACCGTGTGCGTACGCCGTAGCGCCTGAAGCTGGAGCCGGTGCTCGACGTTGCGCAGGAACCGGTACCCGCGCAGCAGCGCCTCGCCGTCCGCGCGCCCGACGTAGCCGCCCGCGACGAGCGCCCGAAGCCCCGGCAGCGTCCCCGGCGTCCGCAGCGACTCGTCGATCCGGCCGTGCACGAGCTGGAGCAGTTGCACCGCGAACTCGATGTCGCGCAGGCCGCCCGGCCCCCGTTTGATCTCCCGGTCCAGCTCGCGGGCCGGCACGTTTTCGATGATGCGGCGCCGCATCGAGCGCACGTCGTCGACCGCTTCGGGGCGCTCGGCCGCATGCCACACCAGCGGTGCGAGCTGGTCGATCCACTCCTGCGCGAGCGCGGTGTCGCCCGCCGCGGACCGCGCCTTCAGCAGCGCCTGGAACTCCCACGTGCGCGCCCAGCGCTTGTAGTAGGCCAGGTGGCTGGCGAGCGTGCGCACGAGCGGGCCACGGCTGCCTTCGGGCCGCAGTGCCGCGTCGACGGGCCACGCCACCTGCCCACAGATGTCGATGAGGCGCGCCGCGATCGCGGTGCCTGCCGCGAGGTCCTCATCGGCGGCCGCCACGAAGATGACGTCTACATCGGACACATAGTTGAGTTCGTTGCCGCCGCACTTGCCCACCGCCACGACAGCGAGCCGCGCCGCCGCGCCCACCTCATTCGCAGCGATGTCGTAGGCCGCGGTGAGCGTCGCGTCGGCCAGGGCCGACAGCGCCTCCATCGTCTGTTCCAGGCCGCGCCCGCCGGTCAGATCGGCGGCCGCGATCCGCAAGAGCGCCAGCCGGTACGCCAGGCGGAGCGCGGGAGGGCTGGGATCGTCCACTGTGAGCACACCGTCGGCGTTCGGCGCGACACCGTCTTCTTCGGTGACCAGCGCGCTCCACTGATCCGGATTGGCCACCAGGTGGTCACCCAGTGCCGAGGAGGCACCCAGCACGGCGACGAGCCGCCGCCGCAGGCCCGCGTCGCCGGTCAGCGCGTCCAGCACCCGCACCTGCCCGGCCCGGCGCTCAACCTCGGCCAGCCGGTGCAGCTGGCGCAGTGCCAGATCCGGGTCGGCCGCCCGGGATAGCGCGGTCAGCAGGTCGGCCGCGGCCACGCCGGCCGGCTCCTGGGCGGCCACGTCCCACAGCCCGAGCCCATCCGGCCCGAGCAGGTAGTCGGCGCGCGCCCCGAGGCCGTACCGCGCCAGCCGGCCAGGGGCCCTCGTGGGTCTGCTCACGGGCCTACTGTCCCAGGATGGGCAGCGGACGGCGAGTATTCCGCAGCTCACCCAGCGCGAGCGCGGCGAACCGGGCAGCGAACGGCTGCCACACCTCCTCCACGTCGATCATGGTCGCGTCGAACGCGGCGACCAGCGCTTCCGGGTCTTCCAGATGCGGCGACGCGGCCGCCCAACTCGCGATCATGGCGGTGTCGCACTCGATGTGAAACTGGAGCCCCCACGCCTTCTCACCGATCCGGAAGGCCTGGTGCGGGTACCGCGTCGAGGCGGCCAGCAGCACGGCACCGGCCGGCAGCTCGGTGATCTCGTCGAAGTGCCACTGGTGCACGTCCGGCGCCAGCGGCACGTACCGGAACAGGGGATCGTCCGTCGCCGCGTCCCGCCGGCCGACCAGCGCCGGGCCGATCTCCGGGCCGGACGGGCTCCGCTCGACCGTGCCGCCGTGCGCGGTGGCGAGCAACTGCGCGCCCAGGCAGACGCCCAGCGCCGGCACGCCGTACCGGACGGCCTTGCGCAGCAGCGCCTCCACGCCGTCGAACCAGTCGGGGCGCGGGTCGTACGCCGACTGCTCCCCGCCCATCACCACGATCGCCGCGTAACCGTCGAGGTCGGCCGGCAGCGGATCGCCCGCGTGCGCCCGCACGACCTCCAGGCGCAGCCCCGCCTCGGTCAGCCACTCACCCAACCGCCGGACATCGTCCGTCGGATCGTTCTCCACCACCAGCGCCGTACTCACGTAGCCCAACCTACCCACCCACTCTGCGGCTAGTCTCGGGCGCGTGGACAGCAGGGTGCGGGCGCGGGCGTTGCGGGCCGGCGACACGGTGATGCTGGTATCGCCCTCGGGGCCGACGCAGCCGGAGCGGGTGGCGCGCGGGATCGAGTTGCTGACCGGCTGGAGCCTGCGGCCGGTGCTGGCGCCGAACGCGTACGCCCGTCAGGGGTACCTCGCGGGCGCCGACGAGCTGCGTGCCGCCGATCTCAACGCGGCGTTCGCCGATCCGGAGGTGCGGGGCGTGCTCTGCACCCGCGGCGGGTACGGCGCGCAGCGCGTGGTCGACGCGATCGACATGGCGGCGGTGCGGCGCGATCCCAAGGTGGTCGCTGGGTTCTCCGACATCACCGGGCTCCAACTCGCGCTGTGGCGCGGCGCCCGACTGGCCACTGTGCACGGTCCCGGCGTCGCGTGGCTGGAGGACCGCACGCCGCCGCTGTCGGCGGAGTCGCTGCGCGCCGCGCTCATGACCGCCGATCCCGTTGTCGTCAAACGGATCGAAGGCGAGCAGACCGCACCGGTCACCGTGCCCGGTGCGGCGTCGGGCACGCTGATCGGCGGCAACCTGAGCCTGCTCGCGTCGTCCGTCGGCACCCCGGACATGCCCGACCTGACCGGTGCCATAGTGCTTCTGGAAGACGTCGACGAAGCACCGTACAGAGTGGACAGGATGCTGACGCACCTGCGCCGGGCGGGCGCGTTCGCGGGAATCGCCGGCGTGGCCGTGGGCCAGTTCACGAACTGCGCCGACGACTGGCCGGTGAGCGTCGTCGACGTGCTGCTCGACCGGCTCGGCGACCTGGGCGTCCCGGTGCTCGGCGGGCTGCCCATCGGCCACGGGTATGGCCAGCTCACGGTGCCTGTGGGCGTGCCGGCCACGATGGACGCAACGGCCGGCACGCTCACCGTGGAGCCCGGTGTGTCCGGATAGGCATCCCTGCGGTGGCGGAGGACTTCCAACGGGCGCATGCTACGAGTGAGTGGAAGACTTCCACCCGCTCTCTCCATGAGGGAGGTGGGCCTGCGATGACCGCACAGACCCCTGCACAAACACCTGCAATCGAGGAACATCCGGACATTGCCGCCCTTCGGGCGCGCTATGACCGGGTCGCCGAGACGCCGACCGCCCAGTTGGTCGACGGACTCACCCTCCTGACCGGCCTGTACCTGGCGATGTCGCCGTGGGTCGTCGGCTTCACCAGCGACTCGCCAGGCCTGACCGCGAGCAACCTCTTCAGCGGTGTCGCGGTCGCGCTGCTCGCGCTCGGCTTCGCCTCCGCGTACGGCCGGACGCACGGCATCACTTGGGTCACCGCGGTGATCGGCGCCTGGACGATCATCGCGCCGTGGCTGGTGAACGGGCCAACGCCGGACAACTCGGCGATCGCCAACAACGTCATCACCGGCGCCCTCTGCCTGCTCTTCGGCCTGGCCATGGCGTCGGTCGGCATGCGGGCCAGCACGCGGCGCGGCATGCAGCGGCCCGGGACCCGGCCCGACATGGGGCCCGACATGGGGCGCGAGATGGGGTCCGGAATGGGGCGAGGCCGACCGTAAGGATCTCAACCGAAGATGAGAGGCCGCACAAGGTCGCCCGGTAGGTCCAGGTCGCTCGGTAACAGGCGGCGCGGCGGGGCTGGCACGGCCGTACCGGTCACTGACTCGATCCGGTCGGTGCGGAACGCGCGCACCCCGTCGCGCAGCCGGCACCACGCCACCAGGTACCAGTACTCCCGGTTGCCCACGTAACCCAGCGGCTCGACGCTCCGCGTGGTGGCGACCCCGTACCGGTCGGTGTAGTCGATCCGCAGGACCGTGCGCCCGTGCAGCGCATCGGCGATGACCCTCGGCACCACCGGCGCCGGATGCCCCACGGCGAAGTGCAGGCGCTCAGCCAGCTCCCGGGCGGCGACGTCGTCGGCCTCGGGCAGCACCGCTCCCAGCTTGCGCAGAGCCGAGGCGGCGTCCGCGTGGAACGGCGTGCCACCGAGCCGCCGGAGTGCCACCGCGACGGCGACGGCCTCGCTGGGCGCGAGGTGCAGCGGCGGCAGCGCGCGGGACCGGTCGAAGACGTACCCGCCGGCGCGCCCACCCTCCGTGACGATCGGCAGGCCGAGACGGCGCAGGGCGTGAACGTCGCGCGCGACCGTGCGGACGCTGACGCGGAAGCGCCGCGCAAGCCAGGGCGCGCCGCGTGATCTGGGTGCCGCCGCGCGCAGCTCGGCCGCTAGGGCGCAGAGCCGGTCGGCGCGCTTCATAGACCGACGTTACGACACATGTACGAGTCAGTCCATTGGTGTTCCTGTGCCCGCGCTGGTGACGAAGCGCACCCATCACCGCAATTCGTCCACGTGAGAGCCGGATTGTCAGGCCGCTGACAGGAACGCCACGGGGCCCTTACAGACGGGCGGCTCATGGTCGGTCGGGTACCCCACCCCCATTGAGTCATCCGGAGGTTCGATGTCCAGGCCGATATCCAAGAAGACGATGTTCGCCGGGTTGGCCGCGGCGGGCGTGCTCGCGGTCGGGATCGCCGCGCCCACCGTGGCGTTCGCGGAGGACGGCTCGGGCTCCTCGTCCACCGGCCAGAGCGACCGGAAGCAGGCCCGGGCGGAGCGCGACGCCGAGTTCGCCAAGGCCCTGGCGGCTGAGCTGGGCATCTCGGAGGACAAGGTGGCCGCCGCCATCGAGAAGGTCCGTGGCGACCTGAAGCCGCAGGGCCAGCCGAGGGGCACGGAGAAGAGCCAGGCCGACCGGCAGGCCGAGCTGAAGAGCCGGCTCGACGCCGCGGTGAAGGACGGCAAGCTCACCCAGGAGCAGGCCGACGCGATCCTCAAGGCGTACGAGGCCGGCGTCCTGGGCGGCCTCGGCGGCGGCAAGGGCGGCCCCGGGCGCGGCCCGGGCGGCGGTGGCGAGAAGCCGAGCACGCCGTCGGCGAGCCCCACGCAGTAACAGACCCGGTGCCGCTCGCCACGCCCGTCCCCCGGGGCGCCGGCGGGCGGCACCGCCCCCTTCCCGTCCATCAGCCCTAAAGGCGCTCCCCGCGGTGAGCGGGGCGGTGGGCGGCCCCGCCGCGCGGCCCGTGCCGACCCAGGGCAAATGCTGGTGGTTCGACCCCTAACCCCCGTGCATTTCCCCTCGATCCATGCGAATTTCCTTGATCGACGAGCACCAAGCCGCCACCCATGCACAAGCCCGGCAAGCCCAAGCCCTGCCAAAACGCAAGCCACCGCCCAAACGCATGCCGGAGATCACACAGCGCGAGCGCGAACCAACGATCGCGCCACGCAAAGGGCGCCCTGCGCGGGGCGCCCGCGCCCCTGCGCGACCACCGCGGCGATCAAGGGGGACAACGCCGTCGGCTTAAGCCCCGAGCCAGATGTCAGGGTGGCCGTTCCTCGAGCTAATCCGGTCGGTGGGCGGCGCCTAGCGGCGCCGGGCCGTCCGCGGCGGTCAGGCTTGACGCGTCGCCAGATCCCTTAACTCAACGGCGTCGATCAAGGAGATCTCCATCGATCAAGGGCAAATGCACGCGAAAAAGAGATCGAACCACGTGCATTTGCCCTTGATCGGCGGGAAGGGCGGCGGGAAGGGCGGCGGGAAGGGCGGCGGGAAGGGCGGCGGGAAGGGCGGCGGGAAGGGCGCGGGAGGGCCCGCACGGCACGCTCTGGGTTAGAGGGCGCCTAGGTAGCGCTGGCGCTCGTACGGGGTGACCTCGCGGCGATACTGCTCCCACTCGGCCCGCTTGTTGCGCAGGAAGAAGTCGAAGACGTGCTCGCCAAGCACCTCGGCGATCAGCTCGGAGCCGGCCATCACGTCGATCGCCTCCGACAGGTTCTCGGGCAGCGCCTCGTACCCCATCGCCTTGCGCTCGGCGACGGACAGCGACCAAACGTCGTCCTCGGCACCCGGCGGCAGCTCGTATCCCTCCTCGATGCCCTTGAGGCCCGCGCCGAGCATGACCGCGAAGGCGAGGTAGGGGTTGGCGGCCGAGTCGAGCGAGCGGACCTCGACCCGCGCCGAGTTGGGCTTGCCGTACGCCGGGACGCGCACCAGTGCGGACCGGTTGAGGTGCCCCCAGCAGACGTACGCCGGCGACTCGGTGATCCGGTCGGGCAGGGCCTGCGGGAAGAGCCGCTTGTACGAGTTGACCCACTGGTTGGTGACGGCCGTGTACTCCCGGGCGTGCACCAGCAGGCCGGCGATGAACGCCCTGGCGACCTTCGACAGCTTCATCGGGTCGCTGGCGTCGTGGAACGCGTTGCGCTCGCCCTCGAACAGCGAGAGGTGCGTGTGCATGCCGCTGCCCGGCTGGTCGGTGAACGGCTTCGGCATGAATGTGGCGCGCACGTTGTGGGAGAGCGCGACCTCTTTGACGACGTGCCGGAAGGTCATGATGTTGTCGGCCGTGGTGAGCGCGTCCGCGTATCGCAGGTCGATCTCCTGCTGGCCGGGCGCGACCTCGTGGTGGCTGAACTCGACCGAGATGCCGATCCGCTCCAGCGCGAGCACGGCCTGCCGCCGGAAGTCACGGGCGACCGCGTGCGTGGTGTGGTCGAAGTAGCCGCCGGCGTCGACCGGCTTCGGCAACGAGCCGTCAGCCGGGCCGTTTTCCAGCAGGAAGAACTCGATCTCGGGGTGGGTGTAGAACGTGAAGCCCTTCTCGGCCGCCTTGGACAGCGCACGGCGCAGCACGTGGCGGGGGTCGGCCCAGGATGGGCTGCCGTCGGGCAGCAGGATGTCGCAGAACATCCGGGCGCTCTCGCCGCTGACGCCGCCCTCGAACGGGAACACCTGGAAGGTGGTCGGGTCGGGCATCGCGATCATGTCGGACTCGAAGACCCGGGCGAAGCCCTCGATCGCCGAGCCGTCGAACCCGATGCCCTCTTCGAACGCGGCCTCCAACTCGGCCGGCGCCACCGAGACGCTCTTGAGCGTGCCCAGCACGTCGGTGAACCACAACCGGACGAACCGGATGTCGCGCTCTTCGAGCGTGCGGAGCACGAACTCCTGCTGACGGTCCACTGCTAACCCCTTGTGACGCGGTGACGCGGTCCCTGAGCTGTACGGAGTCTCCCCCTACCCCGTTACGCCGACGTTACGGCAACGCCGAGCGCCGCATGTCTCGGGGCCGGGCGCAACCCTGTCCGGTTCCTCGCCGTTGATACCAAACAGACCGGGAGGGGACAATTCATGGTACGCAGCCGCGTGATCGTCGGCGGCCTGACGCTGGGCGGGCTGCTGGCCGCGGTACTCGTGCTGGCTGGTGTCGTGCACGTGCGGGTGACCGGCGGGCACGCCGCGGACCCCACGCCGTCCCCGCGGCTCGGGCCGCTCACCGCCACGCAGCCGGAGCTGCGCGAAGCGCTGCTCGCGGCCGCCGACCTGCCGGACGGCTACCGCAAAACGTCGGCGCCGCGGACAGCGGCCGGTCCGGACCGGCGGGAGCGCTGCCGGGCCCTCTTGGGGCGCCCGGGGGACGTCGCGCGTGATTGGGCCGCCGGCCGCGCGGTCGGCGACTTCGCCGGGCGGCGCGACGGCACGCTGCTGCGGCAGGCACTCACGCTCTTCGGGCCGGACGGCGCGCAGCGCGCCTTCGGCGAACTCCGCGCCGCGTCGGGGGCCTGCCCCGAGTTCGACGCGCGGCTCGACGACGGTACCGCCGTCCGCGTCCACCTGCGCGAGATGGCGCTGCGCGGGGCGGGCCACGAGGCGTCCGCGGTGCGCGCCCCGGCTCGCGGCGAGAGCGGCACCCGCGAGGGGTACCTCGCGGTCGGTCGCGTCGGTGCCGTGCTGTCGGTACTGCGCCATCTCGGCCCCGCCGGCACGGTGGACCCCGACGATGTGGCGGACACGCTGCGCCGCGCACTCGACCGGGCCAAGCCGCTGGGACAGTGGCCCGCGTCACCGGGGAAGATGGAGACATGCCGACTCTGCGCATCGCCCTCGCCCAGGTAAACCCGACCGTCGGCGATCTGGCCGGCAACGCCGCCACGGTGCGGGAGTGGAGCCGCGCCGCCGCCGGCTCCGGCGCACAGATCGTGGCGTTCCCCGAGATGATGCTGACGGGGTACCCGGTCGAAGACCTCGTGTTCCGCAAATCGTTCGTCGCGGCGTCGACGGCGGCGCTGCGCGGCCTCGCCGCCGGCCTGGCTGCCGACGGGCTGGGCGAGCTGCCGGTCGTCGTCGGCTACCTCGACGCGGACGAGGGCCCTCGAAACGCGCTCGCCGTGCTGCACGGCGGCGAGGTGCTCACCACGTACTACAAGCACCACCTGCCGAACTACGGAGTCTTCGACGAAGACCGGTACTTCGAGCCGGGCGACACGCTCACCGTCATCCGGCTGGCCGGCGTCGACGTCGCGCTCACCATCTGCGAGGACATCTGGCAGGCCGGTGGCCCGTTCGCGGTGGCGGGGCGGGCCCGGGTCGGCCTGGTCGTCAACATCAACGGCTCGCCGTACGAGCTGAACAAGGACGATGTGCGGCTGTCGCTCGTCCAGCGCCGGGCCGCCGAGGCGGGCGCGGCGATCGCGTACGTCAACATGGTCGGCGGTCAGGACGAGCTGGTCTTCGACGGCGACTCCATGGTGGTTGCCGCCGACGGCACGCTGCTCGCCCGCGCGCCACAGTTCGCCGAGCACATGATGATCCACGACCTCGACGTGCCCGCGGCCGTACCGGACGCGCCGACCGGCGACCTCGGCGAGATGGCGGTGCGCCGCGTCGAGGTCCCCTCCGCTCCGCCGGCACCAACCTCCTTTGTGGAGGGCGGTATCGCCGACCGCGTCACCGACGAGGCCGAGGTGTGGCACGCGCTGGTGCTCGGCCTGCGCGACTACGTGGAGAAGAACGGCTTCCGCTCGGTAGTGCTCGGCCTCTCGGGCGGCATCGACTCGTCGGTCGTCGCGGCGATCGCCGTCGACGCGCTCGGCTCGGACAGGGTCGTGGGCGTGTCGATGCCCAGCCAGCACTCGTCGGGGCACTCGAAGGACGACGCGGCCGACCTCGCCAAGCGCACGGGCCTCGACTACCGGATCGAGCCGATCCAGCCGATGGTCGACGCGTTCCTCGCCAACATGTCGCTCTCCGGTCTCGCCGTCGAAAACCTCCAGGCGCGCGTGCGCGGCGTCATCCTGATGGCGCTGTCCAACCAGGAGGGCCACCTCGTGCTCACCACGGGCAACAAGAGCGAGCTGGCCGTCGGATACTCCACATTGTACGGTGACTCGGTCGGCGGCTTCAACCCGCTCAAGGACGTACCGAAGACGCTCGTCTGGAAGCTGGCTCGCTGGCGCGACGAGGAGGCCGAGAGGCGCGGCACCGAGCCACCGATCCCGGAGAGCTCGATCACCAAGCCGCCGAGCGCAGAGTTGCGCCCCGGCCAGCTCGACACCGACTCGCTGCCCGACTACGACGAGCTCGACGCGATCCTCGCCGGGTACGTCGACGGCGACCACGGGCGGGCCCGGCTGGTCGCCGAGGGGCCCGACCCGGCGCTCGTCGACGGGGTGCTGCGCATGGTCGACGTCGCCGAGTACAAGCGCCGGCAGTCCGCTCCGGGCACCAAGATCTCGATCAAGGCGTTCGGGCGGGATCGCCGCCTGCCGATCACAAATCGCTGGCGCGAGCGGCCGGCGTAACGAGTGTGAAATGTTCCACTTACACCTGACGGGGTCGGTGGGGCCGGTGGGACGCTTGCTCCAGAACCCGGGGACCGCGAGTGCGGCCTCGAGGCGAGAGGAGACGACGATGTCCGAGCCGGCCCTTTACGGCGGCCCTGCCACCCGACGGGTACGCACGCGCGACCTGATCGCGGCCAAGCAGCGCGGCGAGCGCTGGCCGATGCTGACCTCGTACGACCAGTACACCGCCGCCATCTTCGACCAGGCGGGCATCCCCGTGCTGCTGGTCGGCGACTCGGCGGCAAACAACGTGTTCGGCTACGAGACCACCGTGCCGGTGACGGTCGACGACCTGCTGCCGCTCGTACGCGCCGTGGTCCGCGCCACAAAGCGCACCCTGGTGATCGGTGACCTGCCGTTCGGCTCATACGAGGAAGGCCCGACCCAGGCGCTGCGCACGGCGGTGCGGTTCATGAAGGAAGGCGGCTGTCACGCCGTCAAGCTCGAAGGCGGCCGGCGGGTCGCCGACCAGATCGCCGCGATCACCGGTGCGGGCATCCCGGTCATGGCCCACATCGGATTCACGCCGCAGAGCGAGCACCAGATCGGCGGCTACCGGGTACAGGGACGTGGTGACACCGCCGAAGACGTGGTCGCCGATGCGCACGCCGTCACCGAGGCTGGCGCCTTCGCGGTCGTACTGGAGATGGTGACCAGCGAGGTAGCGAAGCGGATCACGCACGACCTGCCGATCCCGACGGTCGGCATCGGCGCTGGGCCCGACACCGACGCGCAGGTGCTGGTCTGGCAAGACATGGCCGGCCTGCGCACGGGCAACGCACCGCGCTTCGTCAAGCGGTACGCCGACATGGCCGGTGCGCTCACCGAGGCCACCCAGCGTTTCGCGGAAGAGGTCCGCGGCGGCGAATTCCCCGGCCCCGAGCACGCCTTCCACTAGCGCTTTCCGCGGCGCGGCGCCTCACGGCGCCACGCCGGGACCAAAGCCGAGATCAGAGGTCGGTCACGCGGATGCCTGCGTGGGCCTTGTACCGCTTGTTGATGGCGATCAGGTTGGCCGTGAGCGCCTCGACCTGGTGCGCGTTGCGCAGCCGCCCGGCGTAGATGCCGCGCATGCCCGGTATCCGCCCCGCCAGTGCGGCCACCGTCGCGATCGCCTCCCGGTCTTCACCGCAGATCAGCACGTCGAGATCGATCCGATCGACCTCGGGGTCAGCCAGCAGCGGCGCACTCACATGGTGGAAGGCGCCGCAGACCGTCGACTCGGGCAGCAGCGCCGCGCACTGCTGCACCGCGCTGCCCTCCGGGACCGGCAGCGCGTACGGGCCCTGCTTGTCGAAGCCCAACGGGTTGACGCAGTCGACGACCAGCTTGCCGGCGAGCGGCTCGCGGAGGGCCGCCACGGTGGCCGCGTGCCCGTCCCACGGCACCGCGATCACCACGACGTCGGACCGGCGGGCGGCGTCGTCGTTGGCGGCGCCGCTCGGCACTGCGGTCACACCGGGCAGGGCGCCGATCTCGGCCGCCGCCTGAGCCGCACGGTCGGCCGACCGGCTGCCGATGACCACGGGGTGCCCGGCGCGCGCGAACCGGTACGCCAGCCCGCGCCCTTGGTCGCCGGTGCCGCCGATGATGCCGACGGTGCGGCCGGACACGTCGGGCAGGGCGCTCGCGTCAAATCCCATGCTCAGATCCTGCCACCGTCGCGCCGCACCGGGATGTGAGGTTCACCCCGTTCGCGCGAAGAGCACCCGGCGCTGCACAGGGTCGGCGGCGACCAGCCGCACACGGATTCGCTGGCCGAGCGGCAGGTCGCCCTCGCAGCGGGCCCGCACGGGCGGCTCGTCGAGCGCGATCACGCCGCCGGGCACCTTCTTCGGACGGTCGTCGACGTCGACGACCGCGGCGTCGAACTCGTCGCCGACCCGGCCGGCGAGCAGCACCGCCTCGGTGAGGTCGATGGCGCCGCGCTCTGCCGCCGACGCGGCCCGGTCGGTGTCCGACATCACCTCGGGCAGCCGGGGCAGCGCCTCCCGCGCCCAGTCGGGCACCTCTGCGCCGCCGTGGAGCGCCAGGCACACCTCGGTCGCGTACCGGTCGGCCAGGCGCCGCAGTGGAGCCGTTACGTGGGCGTACGGGGCGGCGACCGCACCGTGCCCCGCATCGTCGGGCGCCTTGCCGTCGAAGGCCGTGTACCCAGCGCCCCGCATGAGCTCGGCGGCGTGGTCGAGAAACGCGGCGGCGCGCGGGTCAGCGGGGTCGACGGAGGCGACCACCCGTCCGGCCGGCTGACCGTCGGGCCATTCGACGCCGAGTGCTGTGGCCGCGGCGCGTAGCTTGCCCACCGCCTCGGACCGTGGGGTGGGCATCGTCCGCAGCAGGCCCACGCCGCCGGTCAGCATGATGCTGGCGGCCGCCATCCCGGTCAGCAACGAGATCTGGGCGTTGTACTCCTCGACGGCGTGCGGCGCCCGCAGGACGAGCCGCCAGCCGTCACCGTCGGGCTCGATGTCCTGCTCGGGCAGCGGCAGGCTGATGGCGCCGCGCTCAAGGCCGCGCTCTGCGAGGAGAGCGCCGAGGGCGGGTAGGGCGGCGATGGGTTCGGGCAGCCGCCCCGCGTCGGCGTCGGCCTGTACGCCCGCGTAGTCGAGCTTGGCTCGGCTGCGCACCTTGGCGCGTTCGAGGTGCGTGGCCACAGTGGAACCGTCGGGGTCGACGTCCACCGTCCACACCACGGCCGCGCGGTCGACGCCTGGCAGCAGGCTCACGGCGCCTTCGCTCAGAGAGTAGGGGTGCAGCGGCACCTTGCCGTCCGGCAGGTACACGGTCTGCCCGCGGAGCCACGTCTCGGTGTCGAGCGCGCCGCCCGGCCGCACGTACGCGGCCACGTCGGCTATCGCGTAGTGCACCCGGTATCCGCCGCCGGGGCGCTCCCGCAGGCACATCGCCTGATCGAGGTCGCGCGACGTGGGCGGGTCGATCGTGACGAAAGGAATATCGGTGCGGTCGACGGCCGGAAGTGCGGTCGCCGCCGCCGACTCGTCGGCTTCCCGCTGTGCCGCGAGGGGAAACTGTTCGGGCAGTTCCAACTCGCGGCGCAGCGCGCCGAAGTCGATGCTGGGCGCCAGGATGCGTCGAGTGGCCACGGGGCCATTCATATCAGCCTGGCGCCCCTTTCAATCAGCGGGCGGCGGATTTACGCGCCGGAGCCTTGCGGGCCGGAGCCTTCTTCGCCGTCGTGGTCTTCTTCGCGGCGGTCGTCTTCGCCGCCGCCTTCTTGGCGGGTGCCTTCTTGGCCACCGTCGACTTCGACGCCGCCTTCTTGGCGGGCGCCTTCGTCGCCGTGGTCTTCTTCGCCGCCGTGGGACGCGTCGACTTCGACGTCGCCTTGGCGGTCGTCTTCTTAGCGGCGGTGGTCTTGGTCGCCGCGGTCGTCTTCTTCGCCGCCGTCTTCTTAGCCGCGGTCGACTTAGCCGCAGTCGACTTGGCCGCGGTCGTGCGCTTGGCGGTGGTGGACTTCGCCGCGGTCGCCTTACGAGCGGTGGTCGACTTCGCCGCGGTCGCCTTACGAGCGGTGGTGGACTTCGCCGTTGTCGCCTTACGCGCCGGGGCCTTCTTGGCCGCGGTACGCGAAGCCGGAGCCGTCTTCTTGGCGGCTGCCTTCTTGGCGGGTGCCTTCTTGGCCGTGGTGGTGGCCTTGCTGGCGGTGGCCCGCTTCGCGGGCGCCTTCTTCGCGGCGGCCTTGCTCGTGACGGTCTTCCGCGCGGTGGTCTTCGTCGCCGCCACCGTGGTCTTCGGCGCGGCGTCGGTCTCACTGGATGCTGAAACGGCAGCCGGCGCTTCGACCGCCGGGGTGGTGCTCTTGGCAGCCGCGCGTTTCGCGGCCGATGTGCTAGTGGCCTTCTTCGCTACGGCCATCTCGGTCTCCTCCTTGCGATGTGCGATACCCGCCCAGCTGAATCCGCTGGCGCGGCGGCGGTTCACGCCGAATCAGTTCTCTTCTCCGGCCCAGCGAGCGTCTTCGGCATCCCAGTCCTCATTGCGCTCGCGTACACGTTCCAGCCCGCGCTCGGCTTCTTCCGCCGAGGGGTACGGACCCAATTGGTACTTGCTCGGGCACGAGTTCGAGTCGTCCTCGACGCGGTGGTGGCGTAGGCACCAGTAGTACCGGCCACCACTCCCGCTGTTGCTCATGAGATCACTGTGCACCGCGAAACGAACAAGCGCCACCTTTTCACCAGAAAAAATGGCACCGCCTCCACAATAGACCGCGCAGGTCGAGAAGGGTACGACGCGCCAAGAAGACCTTCGGTCGGGTGAAAGGCCTTATTCGATAAGGGATTTACGGCCGTAAGCGAACAGAGGTACGGATGCCTAGGGCATAGGTGCCGTCCAGAAGAATTTTCCGTCACAGACCACCCGCAAGGCGTACCCGATGGGTGTCGGATCCACTGTGGCTGGCGAGTGCGGTGCGACGGACGAGTCGACCTGTACGCCGGATTCTGTTGCCAGCGATGGTGTCGCCGGCCGGCGGCCATCCATCTCGGCCTGCCGTTGCCAGCAGGCTCCAGCGGCCTACCCGCAGGCATCGGGCGGGCAGCCCTCAAACGCCTGCGCGAGCCACCGCCTCGCGGCGGCGGCCCTTCTTGGCCTTGCTCCGGGTGGGGTTTACCGAGCCGTCCCGGTCACCCGGGACGCTGGTGGGCTCTTACCCCGCCGTTTCACCCTTACCGAGCCGAAGCCCGGCGGTCTATTTTCTGTGGCACTTTCCCGCGGGTCACCCCGGGTTGCCGTTAGCAACCACCCTGCCCTACGGAGTCCGGACGTTCCTCGGCGGCGAGGCCTGAACCCCGCCGACGCGACCGCCCGGTCGACTCGTCCGTCGCACTCGCAATTCTACGCCGCTGCCAGGCGGGCTCCCACCAGGGCCCTATAGGTGCCCGGTCTCATTGACGCTCCGCACTGCCACGCCACCGTCGGCCCAGTTGTCGACGATGGACAGTCCGGCCGGATCGAGGTACAGGCGGTGCAGTAGGGCGTCGCCGGCCGCGAGCGCGTCACGCAGTATGAGCTTCAGTGGCGACACGTGTGAGACAACGACGACGGTCTTCTCCGGGTACGCCTTCAGGATCGTAGCCACGGCACGGCGTACCCGCGTGGCGACCGCCCTGAAGGATTCGCCGCCCGGGGGCGCCACGCTCGTCGACGCGAGCCAAGCGTCCATCTCGTCCGGCCACTGTGTACGGACCTCTGCGAAGGTGCGCCCTTCCCATTCGCCGAAGTCGCACTCGATCAGATCGGGTTCGACGGTCACCGGCACGTCACCGGCGAGCGCCGCGCTGATCGCCTCGCCCGTGCGAACGCAGCGCGCGAGCGGTGACGTGACGACAGCGGCGATCGGAGCGCCGAGCGCCGCCACGCGGGCACCCGTGGCGCGCGCCTGCACGAGCCCAGCCTCCGACAGCGGCACGTCGCCACGGCCGGAGTACCGCCCCTGCGCCGTCAACTCCGTCTCGCCGTGCCGCACCAGCAGCAGGCGCGTCGGCACGGTCGCGGGCGGCTCCCAGGAGCCACGCGGCGCGCGTTCGGCCTTCTTCGAGACGCCTGCGGCCGCGTCCATCGCCTGATTGGCGAGCGCGTCGGCGTGCTTGTTTCGCTCGCGGGGCACCCACGTGTACGAGACCTTCTCGAACCTGCGCACGAGCGCCGCCGCCTTCGCCGCGAGTGGACGCAGCCCGGCGTTCTTGATCTGCCAGCGCCCGGACATCTGCTCGACGACGAGCTTGGAGTCCATGCGCACCTCGACCTCGGCGGCGCCGAGTTCGGCGGCGGCCTCCAGGCCGGCGATGAGCCCGGAGTACTCGGCGACGTTGTTGGTCGTGACGCCCAGCGCCGCGGACCGCTCGACCAACACGTCAGTGGAGTCGGCGTCCCGCACGACCGCGCCGAAGCCGGCGGGCCCGGGATTACCCCGCGCACCGCCGTCGGCCTCGACCACGACCCGCCGGATACTCACTGAGTCTCCTGGTTCGCTCGGTCGCGCGGCGCCAAAGGCGACGCCTTCCCTCGCGCCACGCACGACTGCGTCGGGCCGTGGTCGGGGAGGCGGGCGGGCAGTCCAGGCGCCGCCGCGCCAGCTCCCTCGCTCACAGGCCGGACTCCGCGGTGCGGACCATGATGCGGCGGCACTCGTCGCACCGGACCACCTCGTCCGCGGGCGCGCCCTTGATGCGCGCCCGCTCGCTGCCATACAGCTCCAGTCGGCAACCGCCGCACCGGCCCGCCTTCAGCAGCGCGGCGCCGAGACCGCCGGACGCCTCGCGCACCTTGTCGTACAGCGCGATGAGATCGGCCGGCAGGTCGGCCGCGAGCGGCTGCCGCGACGTCGACTTGAACTCCTCTTCCTTCGCGATGTCGGCGAGAACCTGATCGCGGCGCGCCTCGGCAGCCTCACGCGCCTCACGCGCCGCCGCCTGCCGGGCGTCGATCTCATCGAGGGTCGCCTGCGCTGTCTCCCGCTGCTCCATCAGCTCGAGCTCGGCATCCTCCAGCTCGGTCTGGCGCCGCTTAAGCGAGGCCATCTCGTGCTGGAGCGCCTCCAACTCCCGGGCGGGGCCGCGGCCGGTGTCGAGCCGTGCCTGGTCCTTGTCTTTGCGGGCGCGCACCTGGTCGATGTCTTTCTCCAGGCGCGCGATGTCGCGGTCGATGTCGTCGACGGCGACCTGTGCGCGGGCCCGCTCGTCGGTCAGCGCGGAGAGCTGCCGGGCGAGCTCGTCCAGTTCCGCATGCTCCGGCAGGGTGCGACGCTTGTGCGCGAGCTGGGCCAGCGCGGTGTCGATCGCCTGGAGGTCAAGCAGGCGCCGCTGGGCTTCCGGATCTGCCTTCACGGGCGGGGCTCCTTCAACGATTGGTGCACGGTCCAGGGGTCGGTGTCGACGTCGGACACGACGGTCTCGACGTCAAAGGTGGCGCGCAGGTGTGCGGCCAGGTCGTCCAGCCATGGGCGTTCGGTGGCCCAGTGCGCCGCGTCCAGCAGCGCCGGGCCGCCGCCCGCCAGGTGCTCGCTGACCGGGTGGTGGCGTAGGTCCGCTGTCAGGTACGCGTCGACGCCCGCCGCGGTCGCGTCGGCCAGGAAGGAGTCGCCGGCACCGCCGCATACCGCCACGGTTTCGACCATCTGGTCGGGCGCCCCCGCAGCGCGTACCCCCCAAGCGGTCGGCGGCAGCGCCTTGGCCGCGGCGCGGGTGAGGTCGGCGAGCGTCACGGGCGCCGGCAGGCGACCGATCCGGCCAGTGCCCCGGCCGTCGCCGCTGTCGTCCGCGGGCCGCAGCGGTCGCAGGTCGCGCAGGCCGAGCCGCGCGGCCAGGGCGTCGGACACGCCCGGGTTGGCTACGTCGGCGTTGGTGTGTGCGACGAAGAGCGCGACGTCGTTCTTGATGAGCCGGTGGACGAGGCGTCCCTTGTACGTCGTGGGGGCGACCGACGACACCCCGCGCAACAGCAGCGGATGGTGGGCGACGATCAGGTCGGCGCGCACATTCAGCGCTTCCTCGACGGTTTCGGGCACGCAGTCGACGACGCACAGGACGCGATGTACGCGCGCCTCGGGCTCGCCGAGCACCAGCCCCACGCGGTCCCACGACTCCGCCCAGGCCGGCGGATATCGCCGGTCAAGCTCGGCCATCACTTCGGCCACCCTGGGTGGAGTTGTTGCCACGGCGGCGAGGCTACCAGCGGGCGGGGCCTCGGCGTCGGCTGCGCATGGTCATTGCCAACAGCACAGTCACGACTTGGGACTGGCCTGGTGGTCCGAACCCATCAGGGCGTGCAGCGCATCGAGGGCGAGATGCCAAGGGAACGACGCACGGTGCTGCTCGCCGGTGCCCGGCGGGTGCAGGGGCAGTACGTCGTCGCCGAAAAGCACGGTGACGCCCCAGCACCGCAGCCGCTCGATGCCCTCGCGGAAAGCCGGGTGCGAGCCCATCGCCCAGTTGGTGAACGGCATCGCGACGATCGGCAGCCCGCGCCCCTGCGCCTCGACGACGAGCCCGAGCGCGAGCGTGTCGGCGATGCCGGCGGCCCACTTGTTGACGGTGTTGACCGTGGCCGGCGCGACGATGATCGCGTCGGCGGGCGGCAGCACGTCGGGGTCGCCGGGGTTCTTGTACAGCGTGCGCACCGGATGGCCGGTCTGGAGGGCGAGTGCCGGCACGTCGACGAACTTGCGCCCGTCCGGCGTGACCACCACGCACACGTCCCACCCGTCCCGCTGGGCGAGTGTGACCAGCCGGCCGATGTCGCGCGCGACCGGCGATCCGCACGCGATCAAGTAGAGGACGCCCCGACTCACCCGGTCATACTCCAACCCCCATGTGCTCCGCCAACTCGGCGACCGGTACCGGTGGCGTGCCGCGGGTGCGGCGCAGGACGTCGGACAGGACCTCACGGGCGATGGGGCGGCACCTGATCTCCGAGGGGGCCAGCCGGTCGCCTTCGAGCAGCATCTCGCTCGCCTTTTCCACGTCGCCGATCTGCGCGTACCCGCGGGCGACGTCGATGTAGTGGTGGGCCCGGCGTTCGGGCAGCAGGGCCGCGAACGCGTCGCCGTCGATCTGCTGCTCGTGCGTCTCGACCGCGACCCGCCCGTCGCCGAGCTCGACGGCGGCGGCCACCCGGTGCAACTGCACATTGGTGGGGCCGAAGCAGGTCCAGAAGTGGTTCTGGTCGCTGCCCAGCTCGCGGGCCGCCTCTTCGGCGCCGTGCAGCAGGTCGCGGACGGTCGCGGTGTCGCCGATGCGCGCGGCGGCCATCGCGCCGTTGAGCAGCAGCATCCCGTACACCGACAGCCGCTCCGGTGTCGCCTCGGTGCTGTCGCAGGGCGCCAGCCGGTTGGCGAGGTTGACGTTGACCTCCAGCGCCGGCCGGGACCGCCCGAGGGCGAGCAGCGCCGCGCCGACCCGGTAGGTGGCGATGCCGGCCAGCAGATGGTCGCCGGCCCGCTGGGACACCGCGATCGACCGGTCGGCCGCCAGCCAGGACAGCTCGTGCTCACCGAGCTTGCGCAGCGTCGACGACGCGATCTGGTACACCTGCCCCAGCAGGTGCGCGGCGTCGCGGCCGCTCTCCCCGCAGCTACCCGCCATGTCGGCGGCCTGGCCGTCGCGCAGCAGCTTCGGCAGCGCGCGGGCGAGCACCCCGTACTTCGCGTGCTGGTAGGTCAGCCAGGCGTGGCTGACCGCCTTGCGCATCTCGGTCAGCGGCGGCGCCTCGGGTGGGGCGAAGAAGAACGTGCTGATCTGGTCGTACCGTTCGAGGGCCGCGCGGATCTCCTCGACCTCGATCTGGTCTATGCAGTTGAAGCTGTCGGAGCGCCGTTCGGGCTCCTTGCCGAGCAACAGCGTGACGTCGACCTGGAGCACGTCGGCGATCTCGTAGACGACCGAGAACTTGTCGAGGCGGCGTACCCCACGCTCCACCTTGTCGACCCAGCTCTTGGATTTCCCCAGCCGGTCGGCGAAGACCTGCTGCGACATCTTCCGGCGCGCGCGCCAGTACGCGACGCGGCGCCCGATAGGCAGCTCATCCACGTCCGCCCCTCCCCTTGCGTTCACCGGCAGTGGCCTACCGGTCGAGCGCTGCGGTCTCGGGTGACGGAGGCGGTCACCCGTTGGTGCTGGTCGCACTGTGTGTGCGCTGGCTCGCTGACCGTGGCTCGTACTTTTTGATGCAAGTTGCAAAACGGCTCTCTGTTTGGAGCAACGACGCGTGTCGTAGCAAGTGACGGCGCCGGCCGTCTGATATGACGCCGGCCCCCGACGCGGGAGGTTTTATACCCATGCGGTGGAGTCCGCGACCGCCATTCGTCCACTCGTCCGCACCGCGGGCAAGGGGCTTGCAACTGACCCTCGACCGCGCCCGCCTGCGCCGCTCGGCCATGCGCTATGCGGAGCACGGCTGGGACGTGACGCCAGGCGCCTGTTTCGCGGGCGAGCGCTTCGACTGCGCCCGCCCTGGCTGCCCCACGATGGGCTGCCACCCCGCCCTGGAACGCTGGGAGGAGGACGCTTCCGCCGACGGCGCGCAGATCGCCGCCTGGTGGCGGCAACCGCACGCGGTGCTCCTGCCGACCGGCAGGGCGTTCGACGTGCTGGAGGTGTCGGCACACCTCGGCCTGCGCGTATTGGGTGCCGCCCGCCTGTACGCGGGCGTCGTAGGCCCGGGGCGCGGACAGGTGCGCGGCCCGGTCGCGGTGACGCCGACCGGGCGCTGGATGTTCCTGGTACGCCCAGGAGATCCACTGCGTCCGGAGCTCGACGACAGCCTCGTGGTGGTGCGGCACGGACCTGGATCGTGGATTCCGGCGCCACCGACCCGGCTCCCGGAGGGCCCGGTGCGCTGGTCGGTGTCTCCACAGGAGACGTGCTGGCTGCTGCCCGACTCGTACGCGGTGCAGGGCATGCTGGTCGACGCGCTGCACGCCGCCACCGCGACGCGCTACCCGGGACTTCCCCGCCAGACCTCGACCTTGCGAAGGGCCGCCTAGCGCGTACCAGCGACCGGCCGGCTCCGCGGTCGTTAAGGCTGGTAGCGCCGGACAGGCGCGAGCGGGGGTGCGCATGTTAGGTGTCAACGTAGTGGGGCACGCGTTCGGGGTCGAGACCCTGAACGGCGTATCCGCGCTGTCCCGGTGGGCCGGTACCCGCCCATCGGGGTCGCGGCCGGGCGGCTCGCGCCCCACCGGATCGCGACCGGCGGGCACACTGCGCCCCCGCCTCCTGGTCACCTTCGGATCCAGCTAGGAGCCGTGGCGACCAACGACGGCGAATGACCCGAATTCCGTTGGGTTGGTTAAGCGAACAGCTTCATCGGGGAGTACTGGCGCTTCGGGAACACCTTGCGAACCTGGGCGTCGGTGAGTCCAAACTGGCTCTGCGCCACCGATCCGTACACGTTGAATAGGTTGTTGTACTCCGGCACGTCGCCGCCGTCGAGCTGGCCGAGGCCGTCCCACCGGCCGAGCAGCGAGCCGGCGAGCTTCCGGCCCGACAGCAGCGCGACCACGCCGCCGTGACCGTGATCGGTGCCGCTGCCGTTCGCGGCCACGCGGCGGCCGAACTCGCTGGACACCATCACGGTGACCCCACTCGCCTTGTCACCAAGGTCGGCGAAGAACGCGGCCAGGCCGTCGGCGAGGTCGCTGAGCCGGCCGTGCAGGTACCCGCCATCGGCCGTGCCCTGGTCTTCGTGGGTGTCCCAGCCACCGCTGTTGATCGCCGCGATGCGCACGTTCGAGCCGCCCTTGATCAGCTCGGCCACCTGCTGGAACGCGACGCCGATCCCCTCGTACGTCACGCCCGCGGCCGGCTCGGACGGTGCCGGCAGCGCGCCGAGCGCGCCGAGCACCGCCTTCATCGACTGTTCCACCGGGTGGTTGATGTCGTTGAAGAGCCCCTCGATCGCCTTGACCGACGCGGCGGCGAACCGAGGGTCGCCGTTGAGCTTCAGGCCCTCGACGCTGCTGAGCGACAGGGCACCGTTCGCGCCGACCAGCGAGCGCGGCAGCGTGCCGCCGATGCCAACGCTGCGGAACGCGGTGCCGGGACCGAGGTGGTCGGCCAGCCGGTCGAGCCAGCCGCGCCCACCGGTCTCGTTCGGCAACCCGCCCAGGTTGCAGGCGTCGACGGCCTGGAAGTGGCTGCGCGACAGCCTGGTGTCGGACACCCCGGGAACGAACGCCAGATGGCCGTCCTTCAGGTACCTCTCCAGCGGCGCGAACGCGCTGGTGAGCTGGAACTCGCGGTCCAAGGCGAGGGCGGTGCGGTCGGTGAGGCGCAGATTGGGCCGCGTCTTGCGCAGCACCGGGTCGTCGACCGGTGCGACGAGGCTCAGCCCGTCCAGTCCGCCGCTCAGAAAGACGTGTACGAGCGTGCCGTTGGCGGTCGCGGCGGAGGCCGACCGCCCCGCCACGACCTGGCTCGTGGCGACCGCCGTCACCGTAGCGGCGGCACCCGTCAGGAGGGCACGGCGGCTGAACTCAGGGTGGCGGATTGTCATGCGCCGCCTCCCGCGGCCGCCACAAAGCGCAGGGAGCCGTGAGGGCGCGCCGCCCGCAGCCGGCACCAAGCGGATGGTGCCGCCTGAGCGCAGCGAAGACCGGGATTGCAGCGACCAGAGCGACTGGCGGCTACAGGGCGGATTCCAGCGCCCGAACCGCCCCCCCGCCGGGGGGGGGTGCCCGCCAGGGTGCGCGGGGGCCG
>NZ_JAIBNX010000004.1:64272-120124 GCF_026130045.1 Micromonospora sp. CPCC 205371 | reverse complement strand
GCCTGGCCGTCCGCCCAGACCGGCGCCAACCGCCCACCACAGCCGGCGAGGCCGGCGCCCCCCGCGGCGGCCAGTCCGGTGCCTATGAACCTGCGACGCGAGAAGGACACGGTGAAGATCGTGCCATGGCCCAGGTCGCTCAGGGGAGGCGCCGGCCCACATGCTGGCCTAGAGTGCCGCCATGCTGGTCACGTTGCGACCGCTGACGCTCGCCGATACCGCCGCTGTCCACGAGTGGGCGCGGTTGCCGGAGTCGTGCCGCTACCAGGCATGGGGCCCCAACACCTACGAACAGACGCAGGAGTATGTGCGGGCCGCCGCCGCGGCCTCCGCTGACCGGCACGTGTTCGCGGTGGTCGTCGGCGGCGAAGTGGTGGGGTGCGCGGAGCTGAAGCTCCAGGGTCCGAGCACCGCTGAAATCGGGTACGGGGTCCATCCACGGCTGTGGGGTCAGGGCATAGCCACGGCGGCCGCCAGGGAGCTGTTGCGGATGGGCTTCGGCGAGCACAGACGCCACCGGATCTTCGGCACGTGCGATCCCCGCAACCTCGCCTCGGCGGCGGTACTGCGCAAGATCGGCATGCGCTACGAGGGCCGGATGCGCGGCACCGCGTACATTCGCGACGGCTGGCGAGACTCAGACCTGTACGCGATCCTCGCGGACGACTGAACTCCTCAGCCAGCCAGTGGGTTGGCGGTGACCGGGGCCACGGTGGGGAAGGAGCCGTCGCCGAACAGGATGCGAGCCGCCACGGCACGGCCGGCCCGAGTGCGTAGCGCGGCTACGGCCGCCTCGGCCGCGGCGGGGGATCGGATGCCGGCGAGCGCGCGGCGCAGCAACAGGCGGCCGCGGAATCTGGCCCGTAACGCGCTGCCGTCGTACCGGTACAGCTCGCGTTGGTCGCCGGTACGCAGATAGCCGCCGGCGACCTTCGCGGCCAGCTCGGACATGCGTAGGCAGGGGTCGAGGCCGCCGGCCGTCAGCGGCGACACCGCGCCGGCCGCGTCTCCGACGAGCAGGCGGCCCGGGCCCCCCACCCGCCGCAGACCGCCGCCCCCGGGGATGGGACGCCCGCGCCGCACGCCCGGACCGGCCGCCGCCGTGCGGCCGGGCGCGTGCGCCGCGAACTCTTCCAGCAGGTGGCGGATGCCGGCGCGCATAGCGCCCGGGTATCCGGCGACGCCGATGTGCGCGTGCTGACCGTCGTCGATGACCCAGGCCAGGTATCCGGGAGCGACGCGAGGGTCGAGTACACAGTGGAAGGTCGGGGCGGCGGTGGTCGGCGCGATCGGATGGACGATCTCGGCGCCGACCAGCAGGCGCCGGTTGACGTCGAGGCCGAGATCGCGGGCCACTGTGGAACGGGCGCCGTCAGCGCCGACGACGAACCGGGTGGTGACCGGGTCCGCGCCCGCGAACCGCACCAGTCCCATGGCGGCGCCGGCATACCGTACGCCCAAGGCGATCTGGGCGCCGGCCGCCTCCGCCGCGCGGTGTGCGTGCTCGTAGATCCCCGCCATGTCGGCCACGCGGTACTCGTCGCGGTCGCTGGTGAGCCGGATCGGTGCCCGCCGTGACGGAGGATAGAGCAGCACGTCCCGGATGGCCGGTCCGAGCAGGTGATCTGGCAGGTCGAAGTCGTCGAGGGTGCGGCGCACGAAGATCCCGGTCGTGCGGATGCCGGCCGACAGGCTCCTGCGGCGGTCGACCACCACCACATCGAAACCCTGCTCGGCCAGCAGGCGCGCCGTGTGCAGGCCGGCCAATCCAGCCCCGACGACCAGTACATCCACGCTTCGCACACTCGTGACGGTAGGGGCGATGTTTCGGCGGCGCGACCGCCTGCACGGCATCTACCCGCTACCTCCACACGATCGCCACACTATGGCGGGATCGACGCCGCGGTAGGGCCAGCAACCCCTACCGGCGGCCGCTACGGCTTGGGCACCAGCAGGCGCCATGCGGCCGGTTTGACGGTCCACGTGCGGTGGCTGGTGGGGCCGTGCACCTCGCCGTCGGCGTTGAGCCAGACGTCATCGCCGGTCAGGGTGATGTGCCGCCCCTGGACGTACATGACGGCACTGTCCTGCGGATGGGTGCCGCGGCGTAGCCGCAGCGCGTATCGGAGGCGCTGCCAGACGCCGACGGCGTGGCTGACGGTGACGTCGGCGAGCCCGTCGTCGGCGAGGGCCGTTGGTCCGATGGTCGCGCCGCCGCCGGCGATGAAGCGCCCGTTGGCCACCGCCACCATCAGCACGCGTTCGCCGGGCCGTGAGACCAGGACGCCGTCGACCTCGACCTGCCAGCGCCAGCCCCGCGTCGTCAGACCGGCCCAAACCGCGCCGGCGGGAAACGCGAGCCTGCCCAGCAAAGGCTTCGCGGGCCTGGCGGCGCGGGCGGCAGTGGCGCCCACGCCGGCATGGACCACGTTCACCACGGCCAGGTTGTGATCGTCGACGATCAGGTCGAAGGTCGCCGGTTCGCCGTTGATGAGCGCATGGGCGGCCGGGCCTGGCCGTAGCGGGATGCCCTGGCCGCGGGCGAAGTCGTTGCCGGTGCCGAGGGGGAGCAGACCGACCACGCGGCTGGCTGTCTCGCCGCGCCGCCACAGCGCGCCTACCAGTGAGTGCAGGGAGCCGTCGCCGCCAGCGACGATCACTGTGCGGTGCTGGTACCGCGCGAGGATGCCGTCGATGTCCGCTGGGTCGGCGCACTCCTCGACGTCGACGTGGAGCTGGGTTCGCAGCACGGCGAGCGCGGTCCTGATCGCCCCCTCCTCGGTGCTGCCGGCGGCCTGGTTGGTGATCAGCAGCGCCGAGTGTCCGCTTTCGCGGGCGGTGTCGGTCATGGCGCCCGACCCTACGCGCTCGCCGAGCGGGCAGCGACGCGCTGGCCGAGGACCAACCGAGTCGACCAGCGCGTCGATGGCGCGCCACTGGGTAGGTAGTGGGTTGTGGTGGTGGTGATTACTGGGGCGTCCAGCGGAGTCGGCCGCGCGACCGCGCTGGCGTTCGCGGCCGAAGGGGCCGAGCTGGTGCTCGCGTCGCGCAGCCCGGAAGCGCTGTCGGAGGTGGAACGGGACTGCCGGGAACGCGGCGGACAGGTGCTGGTCGTACCGACGGACATCGCCGATCCGGCGGCGGTCGAACGGTTGACCACCCTGGCGCTACGGCGGTTCGGAAGGATCGACGTCTGGGTCGAGGCGGCAGCGGTTGGCATCGCCGGACCGCTGGGCTCGGAATCCGTCGACGAGATCCGGCGGCTGGTGGACACCAACGTGTTCGGCACCGTCCTGTCCGCCCGTGCGGCGCTGGCCACGTTTCAGGGGCAGGGAAAAGGCGTCCTGATCATCGTCGGGTCGCTGCTGTCACTGTTTCCGAACCCGATGGTGCCGCTCTACTCCATGACCAAGTTCGCGGCGCGAGGGCTCGCCTTGAACCTTCAGCAGGCGGTCGCTGGTCATCCGGGCATACGGGTGTGTCTGGTGTTGCCCGGGCCGGTCGACACGCCGTTTTTCGTACGGGCCGCCAACCACACCGGCCGCCAGCTTCGAGCGATCCCGCCGGCGTACGCACCGGAGCGCCTGGCCGCCACGATCCTGGCGTGCGCCCGCCGGCCTCGCAGGCAAGCAACGGCCGGGGTGGTCGCACACCTGGCGCTGGCCGCCCATCGACTGGCGCCGCGTGCCGCGGAGTGGTTCGTCGCCCGGTGGAGCGCGACGTTGATCACCGGGCCACGCCCGGCCGCACCGGGCTCTGGATCGCTGTTCGATCCACCGCCGACCGGGGCGGTCCAGGGCGGGTACCGCCGCGGCCGGGTGCGCCGCCGGCTCGGTGCGTGGATGGCACACATCGGCTGGTGAAACCGCACGCGCGTCGCCCGCGGGTGGAGGGTTGGTCGATCACCAGGCGACGGGGAGGCGGTGTACGCCGTAGACGGCCATGTCGGTGCGGAGCGGTACCTGCTCCGGCGGCACGGCTAGCCGGAGGCCCGGAAAGCGACGCAGGAGGGCGGTGAACCCGATGCGCATCTCGATGCGGGCAAGTTGCTGGCCCAGGCATTGGTGCACGCCGTGCCCGAAGGCCAGGTGCCCGGTCGTCGATCGGGTGACGGCCAGGCGGTCCGGGTCGTCGAAGTGGGCGGCGTCGCGGTTCGCCTCGTTGACCGCCACCACGACGGTCTCGCCCGCCGCGACCCGCTGGCCCGCGACCTCGACCTCTTCCAGCGCGGTGCGGGTCAGTCCAATATGGATGATTGATAGGTAGCGCATGAGCTCCTCGACGGCGTTCTCGACCAGCGCGGGGTCGGTGCGCAGGGTGGCGAGCTGGTCCGGGTCGCGCAGCAGGGCGTAGGTGCCGAGCGCGAGCATGTTCGCGGTGGTCTCGTGGCCGGCGATCAGCAGCAGCATCGCGATCCCGGTCAGCTCCTCGTCGGTCAGTTCCGGGTGCTCCGTCAGCCCGCTCAGCAGGTCGTCGTCGGGTGCGGCGCGCTTGGTGCGCACGAGGCCGTACAGGAACTGGCCCAGCCCGGTGACCGCCTCCTGAAACCTTTCCATGTCGGCGCCGACGGTGAGCAGCGTGGCGGTTTGCTTCTGGAAGTGGTCGCGCTCCGCGTACGGCACGCCGAGCAGTTCGCAGATGACCAGCGACGGAATCGGCAACGCGTACGACCGGACCAGGTCGGCTGGCGGGCCCTGCCGGGCCATGGCGTCGAGGTGCTCCTCGACGATCGTCTCGATGCGGGGTGTCAGCGCCGCCATGCGGCGCATGCTGAATTGCCGGGTCAGCAGGCGCCGGTACCGGGTGTGGTGGGGCGCGTCCATGCGGACGAACCAGCCTGGCCGTGCCGGCCCGCCCTGATCGCCGATCGGGAGCCGCACCGGCATGTGCCGCAGATCCTGGCGAGCGCTGAAGTGCGGGTCGCTCAGCACCTGGCGCGCTTCGGCGTATCCGGTGACCAGCCAGCCGAGGTGACCGTCTGGAAAGGACAGTCGACGGATCGGCTCGGCGTCGCGCAGGCCGGCGGGCGGGTCGAAGGGGTGCTCGCGCGCGAGGCTCATGGTCATCGGGTCAGGCATGGCAACCTCCATCGATGGTCATCCAAGCCAGGATAGGTGCGGCGTCGCTAGGACGGCGGTCTATAACGAAACGGTAACGGAAACTTTCGTCGATGTTTGTGACCGGTCACACTATCCCTCGCGGCATCGGGCTCATTGGATGCCGTTGGGCGCCGGGCAGCCCATCTCGTAGCTCTGCCGCACGTCTTCGACCGCTGCTGGAACCCCCGGGAGGTTGCCCCCACCATGAGATCGATACGTCGAAAGATCGTCGGCGTCGCTGTGCTGACGCTGGCACTAGCGGCGGCGCTGCCGGCTGGACTGGCCACCGCCGCCCCCTCACAACTCACCGTGGACCTGTCTGTGAACACCGGTGCGCTGCGGTACGGCGCGACCGGATTTCTCTACGGCCTCGGTGACGAAGGAATCCCGAACGAGACCATGCTGGCCGCGATCCGGCCGCAGGTCGCCGCGCAGAAGGCGCCAGACGGCCTCCAGCACCCCAACGGCGACGCGCTCAGGGTGGCGCCGATGTTCAAGCGGGCCGGCGGGCGCCAGATCGAGATCTACATGCAGGACATCTATCCGAACTGGCCATACGACAACCTGGGCCTGAACGACTATCTCGCCAAAGTGGACACCATCGCCCGCAAGGTGGTCGCCGATCCCAACCGCGCCTTCTTCGTGTACGTGCCGTTCAACGAACCCGACTGGATCTGGTACAGCGGCCAGCTTCAGGGACGATTCCTCAACGACTGGCACACCGTGTACCAGCGGATCAAATCCATCGACCCCAGCGCGCGTATCGCCGGGCCCGGCTTCTCCCACTACCGCTCGGGCGACATGCGCGCGTTCTTCACGTTCGCCAGAAACAACAACGTGCTGCCCGACGTGGCGACCTGGCACGAACTGGGCAACGACTTCTTCTCCGACTGGAACAACCACTACAACGACTTCCGGGCCATCGAGAGCAGCCTGGGCATCAGCCCGCGGCCGATCACCATCGACGAGTACGCCCGGCAGAGCGGCGATCTGGGCGTGCCGGGCAACCTGGTGCAGTACGTGGCCAAGTTCGAGGCCAGCAAGGTCGACGCGTGCCTGGCCTACTGGACCACCGCCGGCGGCCTCAACGACCTGGTGACCCGCAACAACCAGGCCACCGGGGGCTGGTGGCTGTACAAGTGGTACGGCGAGCTGACCGGCAACACGGTGGCTGTCACGCCGCCCTCGGTCGGCGGCTCACTGCAAGGGCTGGCCGCGGTGGATTCGACCAAGCAGCAGGCACGCGTCGTCTTCGGCGGCAACAACCCGGTGACCGGCACGTACGACACGAACGTCGTGGTGCGCGGCCTGGGCTCGGCGCCGTTCCTGGGCGGCACTGTGCACGCCACGGTGTGGGGCGTGGACTCCTCCGGTCTCAACCCGTCGTCCGGGCCGTTCGTGGCGGCCGAAGGCGACTACACCGCCAGCGGCGGCCAGGTGACGATCCCGCTGACCGGGCTGCGCGGCTCGGCCGCCTATCAGGTGATCCTCACGCCGAACAAGGACCTGTCCACTGTGGGCGGAGCCTCCCGGTACCAGGCCGAGTACGCGCGCCTCGACGGAGGCGCCCGCGTCACCTACGGCGGCAACACCGGGTACTCGGGCACCTACTTCGCCGAAGGCTATGGCGCCAGCGCGACCGCCAGCACCAAGTTCGTCGTCACCGTGCCCTCCGACGGCTACTACAACGTCGGTCTGCGCTACTCGGCCGGCCCGCTGTCGGGTGCCCCCGCCGCCCGGTCGATCCGGTTGCGGCTCAACGGATCCGACGTGACCGACCTGGCGCTGCCCGACACCGCCGACTGGAACACCTGGAACACGGTCACCACCAGGGTGTTCCTGCCCGCCGGCATCAGCCGCATCGAGGCCAACGCGTACGCCAGTGACGACCGCGACGCGGTCAACCTCGACTACCTCGACGTCAGCGCCACCACCGGGACGATCACCTCGTACGAGGCCGAGGCGAGCGGCAACACCCTGTCCGGGACAGCCGTCCGGGGCAGCAACTCCGGCGCGTCCGGTGGACAGCACGTCGGGTTCATCGGCGCCGGGGTCGGCAACACCCTGCGGTTCAACAACGTCACCGTGCCCAGCGCCGGCCGGTACCGGATGGTCGTCGCGTACGCCAACGCCGAGGTGGTGGGAAACCACCAGTACAACAACAACATCGTCGACCGGGGCGCCGACATCAGCGTCAACGGCGGGGCCGGCCGGCGGGTCTACTTCCGCAACACGTTGAGCTGGACCACCTTCCGCACCACCGTCGTCGACGTCGACCTGGCGGCCGGAGCCAACACCATCACGTTCGGAAACGCCTCCAGCGGCTACGCACCGGACATCGACCTGATCCGCATAGCCGCCCCGATCGGTTAGGGCAGTGACATGAGACGATTCCCGTTCCGCGCGGTGTTGGCCGGTGTGCTCACCGCGGCGGTTGGCCCATTTGCCCTCGCTGTCGTGGCCAGCCCGGCTCAGGCCGCGGTGACGTTCAGCTCCGCAGCCGTCAACCGTAACGGCGGCAACTGTGTCGACCTGTACAACAACGACACCAGCGACGGCGCCCGGCTGGTGCAGTGGAGCTGCCACGGCGGCGCCAACCAGAACCTCACCTTCACGCCGGTCAGCGGCGCCTCGGATCAGTACACGGTGCGCACCTCGGCCGGCAAGTGCCTCGACGTCAACGGAGCATCCACAGCGGACAATGCCGTGATCATCCAGTGGAGCTGCCACAACGGAAACAACCAGCGGGTCCGGCTGGTCGCGGTCAGCGTCTCCGGCACCGACAAGACCTTCAACCTTCAGGTCGTGCACTCGGGCAAGTGCGTGGTGCCCGCTGGTGGGTCGTCCGCCAGCGGCGCGGATCTGGTGCAGCTGCCGTGCGACAGCACGCCGGCACGGGTGTGGCGCCTGGCCGGTTTCACCACCGATGGCGGCGGCAGTGGCGGTACGTGGAACCCGCCCGCCCGGCTCGTGGACCCGCTGAACCGGGTGTGGTCGCACTACGAGCAGACGTACGGCAACCTGTACGGGTTCCGCAACTACGGCTGGGACCAGATCATGGCCAACGGCGGGTACGTCAACTACTGCGTCCGCTGGGACTCCGCCGCCTCGGTCAGCGCGTCTCAGCGCGACCAGATCCACGCCGCGTTGCAGCGACAGTTCAAGAAGTGGATGGACCAGATGCTCGACAACGGCCAGGCGTGGAACAACTGGCCGTACACCAACGTGCCCGTCCGCGTGGTCGGTTGGGCGGTGCGCAACCGGGCCCAGCTGCAGTGGTCGGACAGCTCCGTCGACGTCTACGTGAACAACATCAACGAAAACGCTCCACAGTGCGCGCCCGAGTGCGGCCGGTTCTTCAACCAGGGCGGCGACTACTCCCGCTGTCCCGGCGGGGCGAGCCGTCACTACGACATGTCACTGTGGCTGACCGCGGGGATGTCCGGCGGTGCCGGCGGCGACTGGGGTCAGCGCGTCGGCAGCGAATACTTCGTCGGCAACCTGAACAGCGAGAACATCCACATCTACCTGCATGAGGTCGGCCACACGTTCGGGCTGGACGACTTCTACGACTGGGACCCGCTGCCGGGTGAGGGCTTCATCATGAGGGCCGGCAGCGCCAGCCAGATCACCGAGTTCGACAAATGGATGTTCCGCGACTTCTGGCGGCATCTCAAGAGCCGCTACGGGCGGTAGCGGAACGCCGAGGGGTCCCGGGTGCCTCGCGCCCGGGACCTTCACCGGGCGTACGCCTGTGACGCCTCGTGGGACGTGGCGCGGGCCGAGGGCTCGGGCAGGTGGCCCGCGTCGATGTGGTCGAGCACGCGGGCGGCGGCGCCGGGCGCCGCCGAACCGGCGCCGAGCGTGGACGCCACGATGCGACAGCCACCCGCTCGCGGCGCGACGGCGCGTTCGGTGAGCGTGGCCTCGGCGGAGGCCAGCAGCCAGGGCGCCAGGAGCGCGAAGCGTCCACCCAGGATGACGACGTCTGGATTGAGCAGGTTCGCCAGCAGGGAGGCCCCGTACCCGAGCCACCGCCCGGTCTCGGCGAGGGCCTCCAATGTGGATGGATCGTTGGCCTTGGCGCGGCGCTGGACCTCCTCGACGTCCGGGGCGTGGTCCGTCCGGCGCGGGCCGCTCTCCGCGTCGGGCAGGGCGCGCCGGATCAGTGCCGGAATGCCGGCGACCGCTTCCAGGCAGCCGCGCCGCCCGCACACGCAGGGCGGGCCGTCGGGCATCACCTGGATATGGCCGATGGCGCCGCTGAACCCCCGGCTGCCGCGCAGTAGCTGGCCTTCCACGACGATGCCGGCGCTGATTCCGCTGTCGCCGGCGAGGTAGGCGAGGTTCGCCGGTCCGGGATAGGGGCCGTAGCGCTGCTCGGCGAGGATCGCGAGGTTGGCGTTGTTGTCCACGGCTATCGGGTAGTCGGGCTTGCGCAGCGCGGTTTCGAGGTCGCCGCGCAGGTCGAGGTTGTGCCAGCCGAGGTTGGGGGAGTGCCGAACGACGCCGTCGCCGTCGACCAGGCCGGGCACGGCCACCGTGAGGCCGAGGACCTGGCGACCCTGCCGGCCGACGTGGGCGGCGGCGCGCCGGGCCAGCGCGACGATCGTGGCCACGGCGCGGCCCGGGGAAGTCGCGTGGTCGGCGAAGGAACGGTGCCAGGACAGCAGCCTGGTGCCGGGCAGGTCGACCGCGATCGCGGTGAGCTGGTCGGAGCCGACCTCGATGCCGACCACCGCGTACGGCATTCCGTCGAGGCCCAGCATGGTGGAGGGGCGGCCGACCCGGTGGCCGCTCGGCCCTGTTTCGCGCAGCAGCCGGCGACGGATCAGGTCGGCGACGAGGATGGAGACGGTCGCCTTGTTCAGGCCGGTGGCGGCGGCGATGTCGGCTCGGGAGCAGGGGGCGTTGCCGCGCACGTGCCGTAGCACGACTGCGAGGTTGGCGGCCCGGACATCCGCGAGCCCAGCGGGCTGTGCAGCGACGATCAACCCTTCACCGCCCCGATGAGTACGCCCTTGATGAAGTGGCGCTGGATGAATGGATAGACCGCGACGATGGGCGCCACGGTGAGCACGACGACGGCCATCTTGATCGCCTCGCTCGGCGGCATGGTGACGCCGACCGTGGCGCCGGAGGTGTGCGGCGCCTGGCCGGCCAGCAGATAGCTTTGCAGCACCCGCTGGATCGGGTACATGTCGTTGCGGTCGATGAACAGCAGCGCGTCGAACCAGACGTTCCAGTAGCCGACGGCGTAGAACAGGCCGATCACGGCCACGACCGCTTTGGACAGCGGCAGCACGATGCGGCCCAGGACGCGAAAGTCGCTGGCGCCGTCGATGCGGGCGCTGTCGAGCAGCTCCTGGGGGATGCCCTGGAAGAAGCCGCGGACCACGACGAGGTTGAACACGCTGATGGCCGAGGGCAGGATAAGCGCCCAGATCGTGTCTTTGAGGCCGAGGCCGGTGACCACGAGGTACTTGGGCACCAGCGGCGGATAGACCAGGAACGGCAGCAGGAAGTACGCCAGCAGCCAGCGGCTGCCGAGCGAGCGCGGCCGGGACAGCCCGTAGGCGGCCAGCACGGTGACGGTCAGCGCCAGCGCGGTGCCGATGACCGTGACGAGCGTGCTGATCCACAGCGCTCGGGTGACCGCGCCGCCAGCAAAGATCGTCTCGTACGCGGACGTGTCGATTCCCTTGGGGATTATCACGAAGCCGCCGGCGTCTGTGATGGTTTCCCGGGACGACAGGCTGGTCACCAGGATTACCCACATTGGAAAGAGCACGCCCAGCACGAGCAGCGTGAGCACGGTGGCCTTGAGTGCCTGGCCGATCGGGGTCGGCTTCTCCTCCCAGACCGGGCGGCTTGTCTTGACACTCACTTCGCGTAGATCCCTTGCTCGCCGAGGCGGTGCGCCACCTTGTTCGCGGCAAGGATGAGGCACAGCCCGATGGCGGCCTTGAACAGGCCGGCCGCGGCGCCGTACCCGTAGTTGCCGGTGGCGATGGAGAAGTAGTAGACGAAGGTGTCGAGCACCTCCGACGCTTCGCGGCCGACGGCCTCGCGTTGCAGCATGAACTGTTCGAAGCCCACCGAGAGTGCGTCGCCCAGCCGGAGGATGAGCAGCAGGACGATCACCGGGCGCAGGCCGGGCAGGGTGATGTGCCACATTCGGCGCCACCGGCCGGCGCCGTCGGCAGCGGCCGCCTCGTAGAGATTCTGGTCGATAGTGGACAGTGCGGCGAGGAAGACGATCGTGCCCCAGCCGATGTCTTTCCACACCGCCTCGGCGGTGACCAGGATGATGAAGGTGTCCGGGTTGGTCATGATGCTCCACGGCTGAATCCCGGCCTCCCGCATGGTCTGGGCCAGCAGGCCGGCGCCGCCGAGCATCTGCACGAAGAACGTGACCACCAGCACCCAGCTGAAGAAGTGCGGCAGGTACACGACGGTCTGGATGAAGCCGCGCAGCTTGCTGGACAGCAGGCTGTGCAACATGATCGCCAGCAGGATCGGCAGGGGGAAGAAGAATACGAGCTGGAACGCCGTGATCGCGATGGTGTTGCGCAACGCGTGCCAGAACGCGGGGTCCTCGAAGAGCAGCTGGAACTGGCCGAAGCCGATCCATTCGCTTTGCAGGAAGGCATCCAGTGGGTTGTCGCCCACGTAGGGGTTGTAGTCCTGGAAGGCGATGACGTTGCCGAGGATCGGCACATAGCTGAAGACGAACAGGATAAGGAAGCCAGGTGCCACCATCACCAGCAGCTGCCAGTCGCGCCCCGGGCGAACCGGAAGGGGGGTGTGGGGGCGCCCAGGCCCGCGCGCCGGGGTCCGCCGGGCCCCGGACGCGACGGTGGCTTCGAGGGTTTTCATTTCCCAGCCTCAGAGAGCGACTTGGCGAGCAGCTCGCGCGCCTCCTCGCCGCCGTTGGCCTTCCACTCCTGGACGATGGAGTCCACATCGGACAGAGGGCGTCGGCCCCGGACCACGTCGAGGAACTTTTCCTCGCCCGGCACGGCGAAAGCCTTGAACTTGTCCGGCATCTCGATCTTCAGCCCTTCCCAGGGGTCCGGCTCGAGGTACTTGACCGTCTCGTTGGACCAGGTCAGCAGGTCCCGTACGTAGTTCGGAGTGTCCGGGAACGGCCCGATCGTCGGGTTGCGACCGCTGATGAAGTAGTACTGGTTGGCGATCTCCTTGAAGGCGAGGTCGGTCTTGACCGGTCCGTTCGGGGTCTTGGTGTGGTGCCTGCCCTCGATCCCGTAGTCGCGTAGCTGCGCCTCCTGGGTGCCCAGCGGGGCCGAGCACCAGTTGATGACGCGCAGCAGCTCCTCCACCCGCTCCTTGCCAGCACCCTTCCTGATGAACGTGTAGGAGGTCGGCGCGTCGGCGCGCCACATCTGCGGTTCTCCGCCGGTGGCCGAGAAGACCGGCACGGCCTGGATGTTCAGCTTCGGGTTGACCTTCTGGTGCTCGGCCTGCGCCCCCTGCCAGAAGCCGACGCCGGCCATCTTGAAGATGATGCTGCCAGCCTGCGCGAACAGCAGGCCGGCGTCGGCGCCCTTGCTGGCCACGATGTCGGGGTGGACCAGCCCGTCCTTGTAGATGTTCGCCATCACCTCGAGCGCTTGGCGGTACTCCGGCGTCTCGTACTTGAACTCCGGCGTCTTGTCGGCCTTTAGCCGCCAGCCGAACTGGGAGCCGGGCACCTTGTGATAGATCTGGATCATCGGGAAGATGTCGTCGAACGCCCACACCTTCTTGGCCGGGTCGGTCACCTGCTTGGCCATGGTGAGCAACTCGTCCAGGCTCTTCGGGATGGTCAGGCCGCGGTCGTCGAGCAGGTCTTTGCGCGTGAACAGCGCCCAGGGGAACGGCCCGTCAGTGGGGTTGGGCACGGCCATCAGCCGCTGGTTCCAGACGGCGTGGCGCCAGGCCGCGGTCGGATAGGACGCGAGCATCGGGTACGCGCCGACCGTGTCGCCCTTGAGGTGGTCGGTGAGGTCCTCGAAAAGCGCATTGACCGCCTCGGAGAAGCGCGGGATCTTGGCTACCTCCCAGCCCGGCACGCACAGCAGCTCGGGCACGTCCCGCGCGCCCAGCATCGCGTTGAGCTTGTCCGCGTACGTGACTCCGTCCTGGGTGGTGAAGTTGACCGGTACGCCGAGCTCGGCGTTGACCGCCGTCAGGTAAGCGCTCTGGCCGATCCCCGGCGGTGCTGGGCCCCACACCGGCGTCATCGCCGTGATTTCCTTGCCGCTGGTGCCGGGCTTGTCGGTGATCGCGTCGATGAGGGTGCTGGGGTACTTGGTGTAGCCGTCGGGCACCGGGCGGGTGCCGGTGATGTCCGGGGGGATGTTCGACGCCAGGTCCTTGTGCGTCGGCAGGAGGTTGGCGAACTTGTCGAGGTTTTCGGAGCCGCCCGAGGAGGTCGGTTTCTCGCTGCATCCGGCCAGCAGCGGCCCGCCGGCGGTCGCCGCGGCGCTGAGCCCTAGCAGTCCAAGGAATTTGCGTCTCGAAGTCGTCATGGTTGTCCCTTCGTGCCGGTGATGGAGGTTCCCGACTTGGTGACGTGGTAGGTCACCGTGGCGCCGCTCCAGAAGTGGAAGGTGAGGGTGACCCGCGAGCCGTCGGTGAGTGAATTGAAGAACCCGGGGGTCAGGTTGATGGCGTTGTTGGGCAGGTCCGCCCAGAAGGCGGCGCCGTACTGCTGGTACGAGGTCCAACTGGCGGGGCCGGCGTTGCTTCCGTCGCCGTACCGGGCCTCCATGGTGGACAGCACATCACCGCGGAAGTCGGTGGGGATGGCGAGGCAGTTGCGCCACGGGTCGGCGTCGCAGGTGGTGGTGGTCCCGGTCGCGTCCGACAGCACCGGGGTGTCCTGCGTGATGATGTCGATCCGCCACGGGACGCCGCGGGAGAAGCGTGCCTCCAGTGTGGCGTTGACCCCGTATTCGCGGCTGCCTGACAGCTCGGTCAGGAGGGCGGCGCTCAGCGTGAGCTGGTCGCCGGAGACGGTGTAGTCCGTGCCTTTGCGCAGGGTGCGGTTGCCGTGTCGCAGTCCCTGGAAGTTGGTGCCGTTCTCGTTGATGGTGAGCGTCTTGCTCGTGATCTCGCTCGACCGGGAGCTGAACACCAGGTCGGTCGAGGCCGTGCCGGAGCGGGTGGTCCAGCTCGACTTGATCTGGGCGAACAGTTCGGGGTCCCGCCATTCGAGGGTCCGGCGGTTCAGGAACTGGCCGGCGTCCCAGATCACCGTGGTGACCTTGCGTAGCCGGGCGTAGTAGCCGAGGTACTCGAAGAACTTGCGCATCTCGCCGCGCTCGACGATGCCGGGGAAGTTCGGGTCGATGCCGAACAGCGCGTACTCGCCCAGGATGACCGGGATGCCGGCCGCCACGAACGTGTTGTAGACGCGGTCGAACGTGCCGGTGAGGTCCTCTATGGAGCGTTCGTCGAAGCGGGTGAAGTTGGCGATGTTCACGCTGAACGGCCAGAACCCGTAGAAGTGGACGGTCGTGGCGACCATGGGGTCGCCCAGCGCGGTGAGGCTCGCCGCGAGCGCGTCCAGCCGGGGCTGGTCCGCGTTGGTGTACAGCGTGGGCAGCACCAGCAGTCGCTTGGCGTTGGCACCGCCGGATGCCCGTACGATCCGGTGGAACTCGGCGTTGAGTTCGTGCAGCACCTGGTAGTTCTGCTCGTCGCCGGACGTCCCGGCGAACTGTGGCTCGTTGATGCTCTCGAACGTGAGCCGGTTCGAGTAGTCGCGGAACGCCGCCGCGAGCTGGGTCCAGGTCGCGGTGTACCGGGCGAGGACCGCATCCCGGTTGGTCGGGTACTGGTTGATCCACATCCACGAGTCGTGGTGCAGGTTGATCATTACGTAGAGACCCTCGGCGAGGGCCCAGTCGACGCTCTGGCGCACCTTGGCGAGCCACGCGGGGTCGATCGTGTAGCCGGGCGCCCCGCCCTGGCGACCCTGTCCTTCCCAGGTCACCGGGATGCGGACGCTCTTGAACCCTTCCGAGCGGACCTTCTTCAGCAGCGCCCGGGTGACCGGGGGATTGCCCCAGGCGGTCTCGTCGGCGCCGATGGCGTCGTAGGTGTTGCCCATACCCCAGCCGGGCTGCATGGCGGCCACGATGCTGCGGGCGGCCGGGGCGCTGGGCGGTGCCGGCGGTGCGGCGGCGGCTGGCACGGCGGGCGTCAGTGTGATCGCCAGCGCGAGCGCCGCCAGTATGCGAACGGGTCGTATCAACACGATGCACTCTCCTGTCGAAACGCTTCGAAGCAGAGGCCGGGGCTCAACCACGCATGATGGGACGGGCTGAGCACCAGAAACTTTCGCTGGTGTGCCGAGAAACGTAGCATAGAGCGACGTCGACAGCTAGAGGAGCTTGGTGCTCGCAAGGGATGCAGCTCAGGAGAGCTAACCGCCGTTGACGGCATCACTGATCTTCACTACGCTCCGCCCAGAAAGCGTGACGGGCAGGGTCTAGAAAGTTTCGAGCGCAGGAGGACGTCATTGTGAGCGCGGCCGGCTGGCTCGACTGTGCGTTCGCTAATCCCGTGATTCCCGGCATGCACCCCGACCCGAGCGTGTGCCGGGTCGGCGAGGACTACTACCTGGCCTGCTCCAGCTTCGAGTACTTCCCGGGCGTGCCCATCTTCCACAGCCGCGACCTGGTGCACTGGGAGCAGATCGGCAACGCTCTCGACCGGCCCAGCCAGCTGTGCCTGCCGGCGGACACCCCTTCCTCCGGCGGCGTCTACGCCCCGACCCTGCGCCACCACGACGGCCGCTTCTGGCTGATCACCACCAACGTCGCACCCGGCGGCGGCACGATGATCTTTACCGCCACCGACGCCGCCGGACCCTGGTCCGAGCCGATCCACGTGCCCGGCGTCGGCATCGACCCCGACCTGGTCTGGGACGACGACGGCAACTGCTGGTGCACCTTCGCCGGCATCCACCAGGTGCGCATCGACCCCCACACCGGGAAGCCGCTCGAACAGCCGCGCCGGTTGTGGTCCGGCGCGCCCGGTGCCCAAGCGCCGGAAGCCCCGCACCTGTACCGGATCGGCGACCACTGGTACCTGCTGATCGCCGAGGGCGGCACCGAGCGCGGCCACGCCGTCTCGATCGCCCGCGCGCCGGCGCCGGACGGCCCGTTCGAGCCGTGCCCGGCCAACCCGATCCTCACCCATCGCGGCACCAACCGGCCGATCCAGAACACCGGCCACGGCGATCTCGTCCAGGCCCCCGACGGTTCGTGGTGGATGGTGCTGCTGGGCGTCCGACCGCGCGGCGGCACGCCCGGCTGGCACGTCCTGGGCAGGGAGACCTTCCTGGCACCCGTCGCGTGGGCGGACGGCTGGCCGGTGGTCGGCGACCTCGCGCCGGCGATGGCGGCGCCGGGGTGGCCGCCGCACCCCGTGACGTCACCATCCACGCGGGACGACTTCGACGCGGAGAGGCTGCACCCGCGCTGGGTCTCGCTGCGGTCCCGGCCCGACGACTGCTGGTCGCTGACGGACCGGCCGGGCTGGCTGACCCTGCACGCCCGCGGCGGGTCGCTCGACGACCCCGACGTCACGTTCGTCGGCCGCCGCCAGCAGCACCTGTCCTGCCGTATCCGTGTGCTGATCGACCCCACGCACGGGTCCGGAGGATTGGCGGTACGCCTCGACGAGCAGCATCACTACGAGATCGAGGTGGACGGCGAGGAGGTACGGGTGATGGCGCGCACGGGGCCGGTGCGCCCGACGGTCGGCACCCGCTCCGTGGCGGCCGGGCCGATCCGGCTGCGCATCGACGTCACGGGGTTGGACGGCTGGCATCCGCGGGCCGAGCCGGATCGGCTGTACCTCGGTATCGAGGACGGCCGGGGTGAGTTCGACGTGCTGGCCGAGCTCGACGGCCGCTACCTGTCGACGGAGGTGGCCGGCGGCTTCACCGGTCGGGTCTTCGGCATGTACGCCGCCGCGGGCACTGTCCACTTCGACTGGTTCGACGACGAGCCTGTCGTATAAGGGGAGGAGACACAAGGTGTCAGAGGCCGAGGGCGTCGACCCGGCCGCGCCGGTGACGATCTCCTACATCGCCGAGTCGGCCGGGGTGTCCGTCCCGACGGTCTCCAAGGTGATCAACGGGCGCTCCGGCGTGGCCGCGGCCACCCGAGCGCGTGTCGAGGCGCTGATCAGCCGGTACGGCTACCGTAAGCCGGTACAGCGCAGCAACATGATGGAGCTGGTGTTCGACGAGCTGACCCACATGTGGGGCGTCGAAATTATCCGCGGCGTGGAGCAGGTGGCCCGCGAACAGCGGGTCGGTGTGGTGTTGACGGAGTTCGGCCCGGAACGCAACACCATCCACTACTGGATCGACGACGCCATCTCCCGCCGCCCGGACTGCGTGGTGACCGTGGCCCAGCTGTCCGACGACCAACGCGCCCAGCTGTCCGCCCGCGGCATCCCGTACGTGGTCTTCGACCCGACGGCCGAGCTGCCCGACGGCGTGCCCTTCGTGGGAGCGACGAACTGGACCGGCGGCCGGTCGGCCGCCCGGCACCTGGTCCAGTTGGGGCACCGCCACATCGCGATGATCGCCGGTCCCGACCGGATTCTGTGCTGCCGCGCCAGGTTGGACGGGTACCGGGCCGCGATCGAGGGTGCCGGCCTGCCGGTGGACGCCGACCTGATCGTGCGCGCCGGCCTGACCCAGGAGGAGGGCCGGGTGGCGGCGCACGCACTGCTGAGCCGCCCGCGGCGCCCGACCGCCATCTTCGCCAGCAACGATTTGCAGGCGTTCGGTGTCTACCGGGCCGCGCGGTCGCTCGGGCTGCGGATACCCGAGGACCTGAGCGTGGTCGGCTTCGACGACCTGCCGCTCGCCGCGTTGGTCGACCCTCCACTGACGACAGTCCACCAACCACTGGCCGAGATGGCGGTGGCGGCGACGGAGCTGGCGCTCGCGTTGGGGCGCGGCGAGAAGGCACCGCAGGCGGGACTCGAACTGGCGACCACGCTCACCCTCCGCCAGAGCACCGCCCCGCCCGCCGGTCGCTGACCGGACCTAGGAGGCACGTGCCGGCCTTGGCATCTGTTCGTCAGGCGACGATGGGGCGATAGGTGAGCACGACGACTCCGGACCTGAACGTCGTGGTGTCGGTGAGGTGCACGGGGGTCGCGCTGTCGCGCCGGAACAGGGGTTGGCCCTCTCCCTTGATGACGGGGTAGATCCAGATGCGGTACTCGTCGAGTAGTCCATGCCTGGCGAGGTCGTCGGTGAGCCGGCCGCAGCCCCAGGTGAGGATGTCGTTGCCGGGCTGGGACTTCAGCTTGGTGACCTCGCTGACGAGATCGTCACCGGGGATGATCGTCGAGTTGCTCCAGTCAGCGGGCTTGGCCACGGTGGCGGAGACCGCGTACTTGGCGATGGTGTTGATGTGGTCGGCGTAGGGGTTGCCGCCCATGCTCGGCCACGCCTGAGCCATGCCCTCGTAGGTGACGCGGCCGAGCAGCAGCGCGTCGCACCCGAGGGTGAGCCTGAGCGCGTACTCCATGGCGTCCTCGCTGTTGTGCTGCATCGACCACAGGTGCGGGTTGTCGATATACCCGTCGAGGGTGGTGTAGGCGGAAGCGATGACCTTGCGCATGGGTGGTGACCTCCGTTGGTGATGGCGGTGTGCCGCTACTTGAGATGGAAGACGTGGACCATGTGTGGTGCGTCGATGAGGGTGTGTGGTGCCAGTGCGTGGTAGGCCCAGACGTGAACCCAGGCGTTGCCGGTCCGCACCGTGAGCACCGTCTTGAACATCCCCGGCGCGAAGTAGGTCAACAGCAGGAAGACGACCGACAGGACGGCGTTGCCCGGTGAGGTGAAAACCGTCCAGGCGTCCCAGATGTGCAGCGCCGTGTAGGTGAGACCGCCGAATATCACGGTGGCCACGGTCGATCCGGTCAGTCGCAGGAAGCGCGGCACCAGGATCGCGTAGATGAAGATCATGGCCGGTAGCACCGCGCCGGCCAGGTACAGCGTGAAGGTCAGAGGAGCCCCGAGAAGGAGTTGACCGGGGCTGAGTTCGAAGATCCCTGGAGCGAGGACGGCGATCTGGACCAGTGATTCGATCACCAGGACCACGCCGATGAGGACGGTGTCGGCCCGGCGGTCGCTCGACCGGAGGTTGAGCGCCTCGGCGGAGTAGCGCCGCCGGAAGAACAGAAGCGGCACCACCGCGTAGACGACGAGGTTGTAGGTCGCCCAGGCGATGGACTCGGCGGGGCTGACATGGTCGTGCGTTCCGTAGATCGAGCCGGCCAGATGAAGCCCGAAGGGGTGCCATCCGGCGAGCCGGGCGAGGACGAAGCCCAGCCCCAACCCGGCAGCACCGTAGAGAAGCAGGAACAGCGTCTCCGCGGCGGCCACCGACCGTTCCGGCGCGCGGTGGGCCAGGTCGAGGGGCGTCCGGCTGCGCGTGAGCCGGTAGGTCAGCACGGTGAGCAGGAGCACCTCCGCCAGGGCCAGGTTGGCGTCCACCAGGTGGCCGACCGGTGTGCGGCTCGCCGCAGCCGGCCAGTCGAAAGGGAGCGCGTCTCCCGCCACCGCCAGGACCACCACGTTGCCGGCGAGCCAGCCGATGGCGGTCAGCCACACGCTGCGCTTGTGCAGCAACGCGCGCAGGCTGCCTCCAGAATCTTTGTAACACGACTGTGCTAACACGGGCGGCAGCGTAACACGACTGTGCTATAAAAGACCAATGCCCAAAGTGGTGGATGCGGCAGAGCGTCGACTTGAACTGGTCGAAGCCGTATGGCGGGTGATACGCCGCGACGGCCTTGAGCAAGCCTCGGTCCGCAACGTCGCGCGCGAGGCGGGACTGTCTATGGGTTCGCTGCGTCACTACTTCGCAAGCCAGTCCGAGCTCATGGTGTTCGCGTTCCGGACGGTCATCGACCGAATCGAATCCCGCCTCGCCGCGCTGGAACCCGAACCCGACCCCAGGCGCAGGGCGCAGCGCGTGCTCGCCGAACTGCTCCCGCTCGACGACGAACGGCGGGCAGAGAACGAAGTCTGGTTGGCCTTCACGTCCCGGGCCATGGTCGACCCCGCACTTCGAGCCCTACGGGACGAGGGATACCAAGCCCTGCGCGCCGGCTGTGAAACGATGATCACCGACCTGGCCGCAGCCGGCCTCGCCCCGACCGACATACAGGCCGAGACCCAACGCCTGCACGCCCTGCTCGACGGCCTCGCCGTCCACGCGGCCATGCGACCGGACATCCACACCGCCCAGGGGTTGGCCGCCGCGATCGCACACCATCTCGACGGCCTCGCAACCGAACGCTCCGCGCGACGCGTCTGAACGCGGACACGGCCAGGTCACCGTCGACCGGGCCGTCACCTGAGTGGTTCCTCGGGGGAGTCTCCGATCTGGTCGAGTTCGGCTCTGGTCGGTAGGCCCTCCCAGTCGCCGTGCGCGGCTACCGCCGCCGCGCCCAGCGTCACGCCGCGCCGCAGCCGCTCCGGCACGGTCAGCCCGTCGAGGAGCGCGGAGAGGTAGCCGGCGGTGAAGGCGTCGCCGGCGCCGACGGTGTCCACCACCGTGACCACGCGCGCCGGCTCGTCGCACCGGCCAGTGCCGGTATACGCCGACGCGCCACGTGCGCCCCGCTTGACGACGACCTCGCGGACGCCGAGGTCGAGCAGCGCCCGCGCTCGGGCGGCCTCGTCCGGGCCGTCGCAGACCAGCGGCAGCTCGTCTTCGGAGGCGACGAGGATGTGGGCGCCTGCGGCCACGGGGCGAAGCGCGGCGCTTGCCCGCTCCCGCCCCCACAGCTTCGGCCGGTGGTTCACGTCGAGGCAGATGGTCGTGCCGGCGGCCCGACCCGCTTCGACGGCGTACCGGACAGCGGCGGCCGGATCGTCGCCCAGGGCCGGGGTGATGCCGGTGATGTGCAGGATGCGGGCGCCCTGCGCCACGGCGGGGGAGACGTCTGCCGGAGCGAGCCGCGCGCCGGCGCAGCCCGCACGCCGGTAGTGTGCCCGCGTCGTGCCGCCCGGCGCCCGGTCGAACAGCAGCATCCCGGTCAGTTCCCCGGGCGCCACCACGGCGGCGGACACGTCGACGCCCTCGGCGCGCAGCGTCCGCAGCACCAGTGCGCCGAGCTCGTCGTCGCCGACCCGGCCGATCCAGCGGGTCTTGTGACCCAGCCGGGCGAGTCCAATGGCCACATTGGACTCCGCGCCAGCCACGGAGAGCCGGAGGTCGCCGCCGAGCCTGAGTGGACGGTCGCCGCGCAGCGCCGCCATCGTCTCCCCGAGGGTGAGCACATCCGCCGTCACGGGGTCACCACTCCGCGAAGCTGCCGTCGTCGTGCCGCCACACCGGTGAACGCCACGCGTGACCGAGCTCGTCGGCCCTGCGGACCGCCTTCTCGTCGACCTCGATGCCCAGGCCGGGGCGGGTCGTGCGGGTCACGTGCCCGTCGACGAACGTGAACACCGACGGGTCGACGAGGTAGTCGAGCAGATCGTTGCCGGCGTTGTTGTAGTGGATGCCGAGGCTCTGCTCCTGGATCAGGAAGTTCGGCGTGGAGAACGCGATCTGCAGGCTCGCCGCGAGCGCGATCGGCCCCAGTGGACAGTGCGGTGCCATGCTGACCCCGTGCACCTCGGCCATCGCCGCGATCCGCCGGACCTCGGATATGCCACCGGCGTGGCTGACGTCGGGCTGTGCCACCGCGATCCCGCTGTCGAGCACCGGCCGGAAGTCCCACCGCGAGTACATCCGCTCGCCGGTCGCGATCGGCACCGAGGAGGCGGCCACCACGTGGCGCAGCTGGTGGTGTTCCTCCGGTAGCCGCGGCTCCTCGACGAACAGCGGGTGCAGCGGCTCCAGCAGCGGCAGCAGCCGCCGGGCGTTGGCGAGGCTGACCCGGCCGTGGAAGTCGACCGCCACGTCACGGTCCGGGCCGAGGACCGCGCGGACGCTGGCCACCCGCTGTACGACGGCGTCGATCTCGGCGGGGGAGGCGATCGGGCCGAGCCGGCCGGACGCGTTCATCTTCACCGCGGTGAAACCCGCTTCCATCTGCGCCCGCGCGGCTCGCTCCAGCTCGGCGGGCTCGTCGCCGCCGATCCACGAGTAGATCCGGGTACGCTCCCGCACCGGCCCGCCCAGCAGTTCGTGTACCGGCGCCCCGCGTACCTTGCCGGCGATGTCCCACAGCGCCTGGTCGATGCCGGCGACGGCGCTGGACAGCACCGGACCGCCCCGATAGAAGCCGCCCTTGGTCAGCACCTGCCAGTGGTCTTCGATCCGCAGCGGGTCGGTGCCGATGAGCTGTTCGGCGAGTTCCTCGACGGCGGTGCGGACGGTGGCGGCGCGGCCCTCGACCACGGGCTCGCCCCACCCGACGACTCCTTCGTCGGTGCCGATCCGGCAGAACAGCCAGCGGGGCGGGACGAGGAACGTCTCGACTGAGGTGATCTTCACAGGCGTACCCGGGCCTTTTCGACGTCGAGCAGGGACTTCGCGAGCAGTGCGCTGGCGGCGGCGCCCGCCGCCTCCGGGTCGCGGTCGCGGACCGCGTCCAGCACGGCCGCGTGCGCGGGGGTCGGGTCGTCGTCCTGTACCGCGCCGTGGACGAGGCGGTCGCGGGCGGCCAGGCCGGTCTCCACCCCGCCCCCCACCCGCCCCGGCAGCGCGTTGTGGGCCGCGGCGAGCAGGGCGCGGGGGAACGCGCCATCGGCGCGGACGGCGCCGCCGCCACCGCCCGCCGCGGCGGCCATCCGGTCGATCGCCAGCTCCAGCGCGGTGACGTCCTCATCGGTACGCCGCAGCGCGGCGAGCCGTGCGCTGGCCGGCTCGATGATCCCCCGTACCTCGGCCAGGTCGTCGAGGAACTGGCTGTCGTCGCGCCCCTCGAACCGCCACCGCACGATGTCGGGGTCGAGCAGCCGCCACTCGGAGCGGGGCAGCACGAAGGTGCCACGTTTCGGCCGCGCGTCGACCAGGCCCTTGGCCTTGAGCACCCGCAGCGCCTCGCGCAGCACGGTCCGGCTGATGTCCAGCTCCTGCTCCAACCCGGGCACGTCGAGCGTCTGCCCGCCGGCGAACTCTCCCGAGAGGATGCGCCGGCCAAGCACCTCGACCACGTCGCCGTTCAGGCCGCGCCCGCGGTAGCTGCCGGCCGTCCTGCGGCCGATCATCCGTTCGCCGCTCATGCCGAGTCCTTCACGACGCTCCAGCCGCCATCCACCACCAGGCTCGCGCCGGTGACGAAGGATGCCTCACCGGAGGCGAGGAACGCGATGCCCGCCGCGACCTCGGCCGGTTCGCCGAAGCGCTTGACCACTGTGGCAGCGACGCTCTTGCGGCGGTCGGCCTCCTCCACCCGATCCCACGCCCGGCTCATCACCGGCCCCGGCAGCACGCTGTTCACCCGCACGGCCGGGCCGTACTCGACCGCGAGCTGGCGGGCGAGGGCGGTCAGTCCACCCTTGGCGGCCGCGTAGGCGGGGTGGCCGGGCACGCCGACGGTGGCGTGCACGGAGGAGACCAGCACGACGGCGCCGCCGCCGGTCACGGCCGACCGCCGCAGGCCGGGCAGGCAGGCGCGGAAGCCCAGGAATGCCGCGCTGAGGTTGACCGCGAGCTGCCGGTCCCACGAGGCGGGGCTGAGCTCGCCGGCCGGCGCGACGTCGACCGTGAAAGCGTTGCTCACCAGGACGTCGACAGAGCCGGAACGCTCGGCGCGTGCCACGACGTCGGCCCAGCGGCGCTCGTCCGCGGCGTCGGCGAGCAGGGCGTCGGCCTGGCCGCCGGCTGCCCGGATCTCGGCCGCGACCTGCTCGACACTCGCGTCGACGTCGGTCAGGACGACCGTCGCGCCCTCGGCGGCGAGGCGGCGGCCGGTAGCGGCGCCTATCCCCGAGGCGGCACCGGTAACGACCGCGACCCGACCGTCAAACCTCCCTGTCACGCGCTCAGCCTAGATTAATGCATTTTTTATGACTAGTTCCCGAGCCTACGGCCTAGCTGTGGGAGAGGGCCGAGACGAGGTGGCGGGCGTACGCGCCGGTGGTGAAGAAGGCCGGCAGGTCCTCGTCCAGCGCGTGCTGCTCGAACAGGGCCGCCGCTCGCGCCAGCCGTTCGTGGTCGGCCACCGCCCGCTCGGCCCGCACCACCGCCAGCTCCTGCTCCACAATGGACTGCACGAGCTCGGCGGTGACCACGCCGCCGCCGGCGAGCGCGGTGCCGTGGTGGACCCATTGCCACACCTGGCAGCGCGCGATCTCGGCGGTCGCCGCGTCTTCCATCAGGTTGAAGATGGCCACGGCGCCGGTGCCGCCGAGCCAGGCGTCGAAGTAGCGCAGCGCCACCGCGACGTTGGCGCGCAGCCCGGCCTCGGTGACCTGCCCCGGTGTCAGGTCGACGGCCAGCAGGTCGTCGGCGGTCACTGACACCTCCTCGCGCTGCCTGTCGAGCTGGTTCGGCCGGTCGCCCAGCACCCGGTCGAAGACGTCCCGGCAGACCGGTACCAGGCCGGGGTGCGCCACCCACGAGCCGTCGAACCCGTCGCCTGCCTCGCGCTCCTTGTCCGCGCGCACCTTCGCCAGCGCGACCTCGTTCGCCTCGGCCTCCCGGCTGGGAATGAACGCCGCCATGCCGCCGATGGCGTGCGCGCCGCGCTTGTGGCAGGTCCGCACCAGCAGTTCCGTGTACGCGCGCATGAAAGGCACGGTCATCGTCACGTCGGCCCGGTCGGGCAGGACGAAGTCCGGCCGGTGCCCGAAGTTCTTGATGGTGCTGAAGATGTAGTCCCACCGGCCGGCGTTCAGGCCCGCTGAGTGCTCACGCAGCTCGTAAAGGATCTCCTCCATCTCGAACGCGGCCGTGATGGTTTCGATCAGAGTCGTCGCGCGGATCGTGCCCTGCGGGATGCCAAGATACTGCTGCGCGAAGCGGAACACGTCGTTCCACAGTCGAGCCTCGCGGTGGCCCTCCAGTTTCGGCAGGTAGAAGTACGGTCCGCTGCCGGCGTCGAGCTGCCGCTGTGCACAGTGGAAGAAGTACAGTCCAAAGTCGACGAGGCTGGCCGAGATGGGTCGCCCGTCGACCGTGATGTGCTTCTCCGTCAGGTGCCAGCCACGCGGGCGCACCACGATCGTGGCCGGGGCGTCACCGAGGGCGTAGCGCTTGCCCTGGGCCGTGGTGAAGTCGATCCTCCGCTCGACGGCGTCCAGCAGGTTGAGCTGGCCGCCGATGACGTTGTGCCAGGTCGGAGCCGTGGCGTCTTCGAGGTCGGCCAGCCAGACCTTCGCGCCGGAGTTCAGCGCGTTGATGGTCATCTTCCGCTCGGTGGGGCCGGTGATCTCGACCCGCCGGTCGACCAGGCCCGGCGCGGGCGGAGCGACGCGCCAGGTCGGGTCTTCGCGGATACCGGCGGTCTCCGGCAGGAACCCGGGCAGGTCGCCGAGGGCGTACCGGGCACGCCGTGCCCGCCGGGTGTCCAGCAGCGCCACCCGGCGGCCGGCGAACTCGTCGTCCAGAGCGGTGAGGAAGTCCAGCGCCTTGGCGCTGAGGATCTCCTCGTACCGCTCGGCCATCTGGCCGGTGATCTGGATTCTCACGCGAACTGCTCCTCCTCGGTCGATCCCCGCAGCGCGGTGGTTTCGGCCTGCGGGTTGAGCACTGTGCTGATCAGGTCGAAGTACCCGGTGCCCACCTCGCGCTGGTGCTTGACGGCGGTGTAGCCGTCGGCCTCGGCCGCGAACTCCCGTTCCTGCAGCGCCACGTACGCGCTCATGCCGTCGGTGGCGTAGCCGCGGGCCAGCTCGAACATCGAGTAGTTCAGCGCGTGGAAGCCGGCGAGGGTGATGAACTGGAACTTGTACCCCATGTGTCCCAGCTCCCGCTGGAACTTGGCGATGGTGGCGTCGTCGAGGTGCTTGCGCCAGTTGAACGAGGGCGAGCAGTTGTACGCCAGCAACTGGTCGGGGTACCGCGCCTTGATCGCCTCGGCGAACCGGCGGGCCACCTCCAGGTCCGGCGTGCTGGTCTCCATCCACAGCAGGTCGGAGTGCGGGGCGTACGCCAGACCGCGGGCGATGCACGGCTCCACGCCGTTGCGAATCCGGTAGAAGCCCTCGCCGGTGCGTTCGCCGGTGATGAACGGCTGGTCCCGCTCGTCCACGTCGGTGGTGATGAGCGTGGCGGCCTGCGCGTCGGTGCGCGCGACGACCACGGTCGGTACTCCCGCCACGTCGGCCGCGAGCCGGGCGGCGTTGAGCGTGCGGATGTGCTGCCCGGTGGGGATCAGCACCTTGCCGCCGAGGTGGCCGCACTTCTTCTCGGACGCGAGCTGATCCTCCCAGTGCACGCCGGCGGCGCCCGCCGTGATCATCGCGGTCATCAGCTCGTACGCGTTGAGCACGCCACCGAAGCCGGCCTCGGCGTCGGCGACGATCGGGGCGATCCAGTCGTGACCCGAGGTGGTGCCCTCCGCGGTGGTGATCTGGGCGGCCCGCAGCAGCGCGTTGTTGATCCGGCGCACCACCGCCGGCACCGAGTTGGCCGGGTAGAGGCTCTGGTCCGGGTACGTCTGCCCGGCCAGGTTCGCGTCGGCGGCCACCTGCCAGCCGGACAGGTAGATCGCCTTGAGGCCGGCGCGGACCATCTGCACCGCCTGGTTGCCGGTGAGCGCGCCGAGCGCGTGGACGTAGTCCTCCTCGTGCATGAGGCGCCACAGCCGCTCGGCGCCGCGCCTGGCGAGGGTGTGCTCCTCCTGTATCGCGCCGCGCAGGCGCACGACGTCGGCGGCGGTGTAGGTGCGCTCCACGCCGCGCCATCGCGGATCGGTGGACCACTCGCTTTGCAACTGTTCCGCCATTGCGGTCATAACGGCCTCCTCAGAATGGAATGTGGCCACCGTGACACGTCGATATCGCGCCGTCGAGGGACGGAAACAGCCAATTATTGAAAACCTGAAGCGGCGTTTTTGCAAAGTTGCAAAACCGCGCGTTAACAGGCGTGTTAATGTGAGGGATGGCCAAGACCTTCGCCGGCGCCCGGCTGCGCCGGCTGCGCGAGGAGCGCGGGATCAGCCAGATCGAGCTGGCCCGGCAACTGGGCATCTCGCCGAGCTACCTCAACCAGATCGAGCATGACACGCGCCCGCTGACGGTGGCCGTGCTGATCCGGATCACCGAGGTGTTCGGCGTCGACACGGCGTACTTCGCTCCGCACGACACGCCCCAGCTCGTCGCCGACCTGCGGGAGGCGCTGCCGGCCCGGACCAGCCTGCCCGACCTCACGGAGCTGGCCACCAAGCTGCCCGAGGTCGCCGCGGCGGTGATCGACCTGTACCGGCGGTACCGGCAGGCGGACGACCAGCTCGCCGAGGTGGTCGGCGACCGTGAACTGGTCGCCGGCCACAGCCCGCACGACCAGGTCACCGACTTCTTCTATCGCAGGCAGAACTACATACCGGATCTGGACGAGGCGGCCGAGGCGCTGGCCGCAGCCATCGGGGTGCGCCGCGGCGAGACCTGGAGCGCGCTGCGTGACCGGCTGGCGGACCGCCACGACATCCGGATCGTCCGGGAGGACACCGACGCGCTCGCCGGTGAGCTGCACCGGTACCGGCCGGGCACCCGCACGCTGCACTTGTCCACGTCGTTGCGCCCCGGCCAGCAGGCGATCCGGATGGGTGCGCAGATCGCGCTGCTGGAGTGCGCCGACATCATCGACGAGATCATCGAGGAGGAGAAGTTCGAAGACGTACAGACGAAGATCCTGACGCGAGTGGGTCTTGCGAACTATTTCGCAGCCGCACTGATTCTGCCGTACGAAAGATTCCTCGAAGCCGCCGAGAATACGCGATACGACATCGAGTTACTGACCGATCATTTCGCGATGGGCTGGGAAAGCATCTGCCACCGGCTGAGCACTCTGCAACGCCCGAAAGCGCGCGGCGTGCCGTTCTCCTTCGTCCGCGTGGACCGCGCCGGCAACATGTCCAAGCGCCAGTCGGCCACCGGCTTCCCGTTCTCCCGCTCCGGTGGCACGTGCCCGCTGTGGAACGTGTACGAGGCGTTCAGCGCGCCCGGCCGGGTGACGGTACAGGTCGCCGACATGCCGGACGGCCAGCGGTACCTCTGGATCGCCCGCACGGTGATCCGCCACCACGGCGGCTACCGGCAGCCGGGCAAGGTGTTCGCGATCGGGCTGGGCTGCGAGACCCGGCACGCCGGGCGGCTCGTCTACTCCACCGGACGCGACCTGCAGGCCGCCGACGGTGGCACGCCTATCGGGCCCGGTTGCAAGACCTGCACCCGGATGTCCTGCCCGCAGCGGGCAGCACCACCGATCGGCCGCAGCCTGGACCTCGACGAAAACCGCAGCACCTTCATCCCCTACCCCTTGCGCGACTAGCGGAGATTTTGGGCTGCTCCTTGGCAACGGTGTTGCTCATGCACGGAAGAAAATCTATGGTTTGAAAGCGCTTTCCGTACGGAGCTCTCGTATCGTCGACGCGAGGAGCGACAAAGATGGACGCAACTCAAGCCCGGCTGCGCATCGTGGCGGGTACCGCGATCGCGGCGCTCGCGCTGGCGGGGTGTGGTGGCGCCGACGATTCTGACGGCTCGGCCGCCGACCCTATTACCATCGGCGTTTCGCTGCCGCTGACGGGAGACTTCTCTGAGCCCGGCAAGGGCGTGCAGCGCGGCTACGAGGCCTGGGCGAAGATCGTCAACGACAAGGGCGGTCTGCTCGGCCGGCGGGTAGAGCTGAAGATCCTCGACGACCAGTCCAATGCCGACCGGGTCGTGTCCGACTACGAGCAACTGCTTGGCAAGGACGCTGTCGACCTGGTCTTCGGGCCGTTCTCCACCCGCCTTGTCATTCCCGCCGCGCGGGTGGCCGAGGAGTACGGCATGCTCTTCGTCGAGCCGGCCGGCGCCGCGCCGCAGGTCTTTGAGCAGGGCTTCAAGAATCTGTTCTACGCCGCCCCGGCGGTCGCCGACGACCACTACAACCACCTGGCCGACTACATCACGAAGATGCCGGCGAGCCAGCGCCCTAAGACGGTCGCGTACGCGGCCATGGACGACCCGTTCGCGCAGGGTACGGCGTACGGCCTCAAGGAGAAGCTGGAGCAGGCCGGCATCCGCACCGTGGTCAACGAGGTCTACCCGCCGAACACGACCGACTTCGGCAGCATCGCGGCCAAGATCGCGGCATCCAAGGCCGACATGGTGGTCGGCGGCACCCAGTACCAGGACGCGGTCAACCTGATCGTCGCCCTCCAGCAGCTGAACTACCAGCCGAAGCTGGCCGCCTTCTCGACCGCGCCGACCAACCCGGAGTTCTCCAAGGCGATCGGGGCCAAGACCGAGGGCATCCTGGCGCCCACCGGCTACACCGAGAAGGCGAAGTTTCCCAGCAACGTGGAGTTCGTGGAGAAGTACACCGCGCAGTTCGGGACCCCGCCCGGCGAGGACGAGGCGAACGCGTACACGACCGGCCAGGTCGTAGCCGCGGCGGTCGCGGCGGCCGGCTGCGCCGAGCAGGGCGACTGCCAGCGCAAGCTCGTCGACTGGTTGCGGGCGAACACGGTCGAGACCGTGGTCGGCCCGCTGAACTGGGACGAGGCCGGGCGCCCGCAGAGTGCCCACATGATCCAGCAGTACGTCGACGGCGAGATCCAGATCGTCCTGCCGGAGAGTCAGAAGGAAGCCGAGTTCGTCTTTCCCAAACCGAACTGGTGACCGGTGCTCACCTTCCAGAGCGTCATCCTCGGCGTTCTGCTGGGTGGGCTCTACGCCCTCCTGGCGGCCGGCCTGACGCTCTACTTCGGAGTCATGCGGGTGGTGATGATCGCGCATTCCGCGTTCCTCATCCTGGCCGCCTACCTCGCCTGGTACTTCCACCGCGAAACCGGGATCGACCCGCTGGTGTCGCTGGTCGGGACCGTGCCCCTCTTCTTCGTCCTCGGCGTCGCGATGCAGCGGCTGCTGATCTCCCGGCTTCGCGCGGCCACGCTGACCATGATGTCGGTCCTGCTCACGTTCGCGATCGCGCTGCTCATCGAGGGCCTGCTGGGATACGTGTTCAGCGGTACGCAGCGGCGCACCCAGCTCAGTTACAGCGGCACCAGCCTGGACTTCTTCGGCGCCCGGGTGGCGGTGGTCAAGCTGATCGCGTTCGGCCTGGCCGCCGCCGCGCTGCTCGGGCTCTACGTGCTGCTCAAGGCCAGTCGCTTCGGCCTCGCCCTGCGGGCCACCATCCAGCACCGGGAGGCCGCGCAGCTGGCGGGCATCGACACGAACAGGGTCGCCGGGTACGGCTTTGGCCTGGGCCTCGCCACGGCGGCGATCGGCGGCACCGCGCTGGCGCTCGACACCACCATCTATCCGTCCCTGCATTGGCACTGGATCGGCCCGCTGATGGCGATCATCGTGGTCGGCGGGCTCGGCAGCGTGCCGGGCGCCGCGATCGCCGCCATGCTGCTGGGCCTGACGCAGAGCCTGCTGCAGCTTCCGCTCGGCACCACGTGGGCACAGACCGTCTTCTACGTCGCGCTGTTCGCGACGCTGGCGTTCCGGCCGCAAGGATTCTTCGGAGGCCGCCTTGCCCAGCGTTTCTAGCCTCCTGCGGCTTAGCGTCGTGGTGGCGGGAGCGGCGCTTGCCCTGTCGTTCCCGATGCTGGCACCGAACCCGTACATCCTGTCCGCTGGCGTGGTGGTCGCCAGCTACGCGGTGCTGTCCACCTCGTGGAACTTCGTCGGCGGCTTCACCGGCTACATCTCGCTAGGCCATGGCGCCTACGTCGGTCTCGGCGCGTACGGCACCGGGCTGCTGATCATCAAGGCCGGCTTGCCGAGCTTCGCGGCGCTGTTGCTGTCCGCGGCGCTGGTCGCCGCGCTGGCGGTACCGATCGGTATCGCCTCGTTGCGGGTGCGCGGCGCGTCCTTCGTCATCGTCTCTATCTCGCTGGTGCTGATCCTGCTGTTGATCTTCCAGAGCTGGGCTTCATTCACCGGCGGGTCGAACGGGCTCGTCGTGCCGCGTCCCTTCCCCGGGCTCCGCCGCCCCGATCATCACCTGGTCTTCTTCTACCTGTTCTGCGCGCTGCTCGCGGTCGCGCTGCTGAGCTGGTGGGTCATCGACCGGTCCCGGTTCGGCATGGGGCTGAAAGCGATCCGCGAAGACGAGGACAAGGCCCAGTCGCTCGGCACCCCCACGTTCGCGTTCAAGCTGCTGGCGTTCGTCGCCTCGGCGACGTTCACCGCCCTCGGCGGTGGCCTGTACGCCCTGTGGTTCGGCGACCTCGACCCGGTCTTCCAGTTCTCCATCCTGACCGGTGCGTACATGGTGCTGATGGCGCTGCTGGGCGGCGTACGGCACCTGTTCGGCCCGTTGCTTGGCGCCCTCGTCGTCGGGTCCGCCCTGGAGTACTTCAAGGTCGAGTACGGCAGCACGCAGTTGCATCTGGTCGCTACCGGGCTGCTGCTGGCCGCCGTGGTCCTGTTCATGCCGGACGGCGTCATCCCAGCACTGTCCGATGTGTACAACCGGCTTTTCCGGCCGCGTGCCACCTCGATCCGCGAGGCGACGGCGGCCGAGCTGCGCTCGCAGGAGGAGGTGCGGGGATGACGCGGCGAAGCGTGGAGACGGTGGGGCTGACGAAGGCGTTCGGCGGAGTGGTGGCCGTCGACGACGCCACGGTGACGTTCCAGGATGGCAAGATCAACGCGTTGATCGGGCCGAACGGCTCCGGCAAAACCACCTTCTTCAACTGTGTCACCGGCATGATCAAGCCGGATGCCGGCCGGGCGATGTACCGCGGCCAGGACATCACCGGCAGATCCCCGCACCGGATCGCCCGCGCCGGCATCGGGCGCAGCTTCCAGCTCTGCCGGATCTTCCCGCGCATGACCGTCCTGGACAACATGCTCGTCGCGGTACGCACCACCAGCCTGCGAGCGCAGTTGGCCAACTCCCACAACCGAAGCGACCTGGACCGGGCGCGCGGCTGGTTGCGGCGGGTCGGCATCGACCACCTCGAAGGCGTGGAGGCCCGCAACCTCTCCTACGGCCAGCAGAAGCTGCTCGAACTCGCCGGTGTGCTCATGGGAGACCCAGAGACCATCATGCTGGACGAACCGGCCGGCGGGGTGAACCCGGCACTGATCGAACGGATCGCCGCCCTCGTGCGCCAGCTCAACAAGGAGGGCAGGACCTTTCTCATCGTGGAGCACAACATGGACCTGGTCATGAGCCTGAGCGACCACGTCGTCGTGTTCGACCGGGGCCGCCCCATCGCAGCGGGGCCGCCGCCGGTCATCCGGGCGGACCCACGCGTCCTGGAGGCGTACCTTGGCGTCTGAGCCGCTGCTGGAGTTGGACAGCGTCGAGGCCGGTTACGGGCGCGCTGCCCTAGTGCTGCGCGGCCTCACCGTGCGGGTGCCGCCCGCCACGATCGTCTGCCTGGTCGGCCCAAACGGGGCCGGCAAGTCCACCGCACTCAAGGTAGCCAGCGGGCTGCTTAAGCCGCGGTCGGGCCGGATACGGGTGAACGGCCGCGACGTCACGGGCGAAGGCCCGCGGCGGATGCTCGCCACCCACGGGGTCGCCCACGTGCTGCAGGGCCACAGCGTGTTTCCCGAGATGACGGTCGCGGAGAACGTGGCCGCTGGTGCGTACACCGTCCGCGACAAGGCCTTCGTGGCTCGCCGGACCGACTTCGTGAAGGAACTCTTCCCGGTGGTGGCCGAACGCTGGAAGTCGCTCGCCGGTCTGCTCTCCGGCGGTCAGCAGAAGCAGGTGGAGTTCGCCCGCTCGCTCATGGTGGACCCGAGTGTCGTGCTGCTCGATGAGCCCTCGATGGGCCTGGACCCGAAGACGGCCGGCACGGTGTTCGACCAGGTGGTGCGAATGCGGGACGCCGGCACGGCCGTACTGCTGGTCGAGCAGAACGCCCGCCGCGCGCTGGAGATCGCCGATATCGGCTGCGTGCTCGACCTCGGCAAGGTCCACATCGAGGGCCCGGCGGGTGACCTCCTCGCGAACCCTGACCTGGCCGACCTCTACCTGGGCGGTAGCGCCCGGGCATACTGACGGTAGGTCAGCGACACATCGGAGGACCATTATTTTCACCGTCAATGCCATCGCCGCGCCGTCCGCCACCGAGCCGCTCGTGCGCACCACGATCGAGCGGCGTGACCTCGGGGCACGCGATGTGCTGATCGAGATCACCTATGCCGGGATCTGCCATTCCGACATCCACACCGTGCGAGGCGACTGGGGCGCCGTGCCATACCCGCTCACGGTCGGCCATGAGATCGTCGGGCATGTCACGGAGGTCGGCGCCGAGGTGACCCGGCACGCGGTCGGTGATCGTGTCGGCGTGGGCTGCATGGTCAACTCGTGCCGCGAGTGCGAGAACTGCCGCGCCGGGCAGGAGCAGTACTGCCTGCCGGGCAACGTAGGGACCTACGCGAGCGTCGACCGCGACGGCACCGTCACCCAGGGCGGGTATTCGACGCACATCGTGGTCGACCAGGACTTCGTGCTGCGGGTCCCCGACGCCATCCCGCACGAGGCGGTCGCCCCGCTGCTGTGCGCCGGGATCACCACCTATTCGCCGCTGGCGCACTGGAACGCCGGCCCGGGCACGAAGGTCGCCGTGGTCGGCATGGGTGGTCTGGGCCACATGGCGGTAAAGATCGCCGTGGCGATGGGCGCGGAGGTGACCGTGCTGTCGCAGACGCTGGGCAAGAAGGACGATGGCTTGCGCTTCGGCGCCGAGCACTACCACGCGACCAGCGATCCGGTGACGTTCGAGGCCCTCGCCAACACCTTCGACCTGATCATCAACACGGTCAGCGCGCCGATCGACGTCGACGCCTACCTGGGCCTGCTGCGCCTGGACGGCACCCTGGTCAACGTCGGGGCCCCGCCGGAGCCGCTGCCGGTACGGGTGTTCGCGCTGTTCAACAACCGGCGCTCGTTCGCCGGCTCGAGCATCGGCGGCATCGCCGAGACCCAGCAGATGCTGGACTTCTGTGCCGAGCACGGCATCGCACCCGAGGTCGAGGTCATCGGCGCGGAGGCCGTGAACGACGCGTACGAGCGGGTGCTGTCCTCCGATGTCCGGTACCGGTTCGTGATCGACATCGACTCGCTGCGCTGAGGTGTACTGACAGGGCCTCCCTCGTGCGACGTCCGGCTCATAGCCTCGAATGGGTGCACACAGCGAGGCGTCCCCGCCCCCGGATCTTCCCAGGGCGCGTTTTCGCCGGAGCCCCCGTCACGAGGGCCATCGGCGTGGGCGGTGCCGCCCACGCCGATGAGCCCAGCGGAGATACCTATGTTCGCATCGTGATCGATACCGAAACCCCTGGCTACGTCTGCCCCGACAAGGGGTAGCTACGGGCTGCCGCAGGTGATGGACGTGGCGGACGGGGTGCCGCTGCTGATGAAGCCGAACGTGGTGGACGCGCCGGCCGCCAGGGAGCCGTTGTAAGCGACGTTTCGCACCGCCGCCGCGCCGCTGCCGGCGACCAGCGTGCCGTTCCAGACCTGGCTGATCGTCTGGCCGCCACTCATGGTCCAGCGGACCGTCCAGCCGTTGATCGCCGATGAGCCGGCCTGGACCGTCATCTCACCCTGGTAGCCGTCGGACCAGGAGTTGACGGTGCGATAGGTGGCCGCGCACGCGCCGCCCGGTGGCGGCCCCGTCGGGCCGGGTGTGGTCGGCTGCGCCGACGGGCTGGAGGTCGGTGGTGTCGTGCTGATCAGCGGGCAGGTGTTGAGGTACTGCGACAGGCCGGACATGTCTGTCGTCGGGCAGAGGAACTGGTGGTAGCGGGCGTCGCTGTCCACGAAGATCTTCAGCCACGGAATCCAGTTGCGGGCGATCGCGGTGGTCGGCTGTCCGATCTGGTTGTGGCCCGCGCCGGCGAGCTCGACGTACGCCTTCTCGACCCCGGCCGGGATGCCGTTGTACGCGTTGCGGTTCTGACCCACCAGGCTGTCGTTCTGCATCGCGGTGATCAGCGTCGGCACGCGGACGTTGGACGCGCTGCCCGGGAAGAATGGCGCGTTGGGGATCGCGGCCTTGAGCGCGGGCCGCCGGAGGGCCGCTTCGAAGGCGCCGCCACCTCCCATGGAGTGGCCGGCGACCGCCAGCCGGCTGCTGTCGACCCGGGTACGCACCGAGCTGGTCTGCGTCAGGTAGTCCAGCGCGGCCAGCAGCTGGGAGCCGCGGCTCGCGGTGCTGTCGCTGAGCCCGAGGGTGTCGATCCCGAACACGACGAAGCCCTGCGAGGAGAGCCTCGGGCCCAGCCATGCGATGCCTGGCCAGGTGCCGTTCAAGCCGGGGGAGATGGCGACCGCGCCGAAGGTGCCCTGGCTGGTGTCGGTCGGGTAGTAGATGACCCCACCGCCGAAGTTGCCCTGGCGCGGCACGGTGACCGACGCGGTGGCGAACGGCCCGGTCGGCGCGGAGATGCTCTGCGGGGTGGGGTCCGGACCCCGCTGGTACGGGTTGTCAGCGGCGGAGGCCTCCAGTGCCACCGCGACACCGGCGCCGCACAGAAGTGCGGCGACGGATGCGATCGTCCATAACCGTCTCATCGATCCTCCCTGTGTGGGAAACGTTGCCCACTATAGGTGGACATCGATGCCAGGGACAAGCGTTCTTTGCTCGGCGAAGATCGCGGAGAACGGTACCCACAACGAGGAGCCGCCCGGCCCGGGACCCACCCTCGGACCGGGCGGCAGTCAGGGGTTAGGTGGTACTGCCGGTCACCGAGGTGCCGGACTTCGTGATGAAGTACGTGATCATCGCGCCGCTCCAGAAGTGGAACGTGAGGGTGACGCGGCCGTCGTTGACCTCGGCGAAGAACTCCGGCTTCAGGATGATGGCGTTGGCGTTGTAGTCGGGCTGGAAGTGCTGCCAGAACTCCTTGTAGGTGGTCCAGTTGGCGGGTCCGGCGGCGGTGCCGTCGGCGTACTTGGCCTCCATGGTGGCCAGTTGGTCACCGCGGAACTGGGTGGGGATGCTGAACGAGCTCGTCGTTCCCGAGGCGGCGGCCTGGGTCGGCGGGTCGTTGCTGATGATGCTGATCTGCCACGGCACGCCGGTGGAGAAGCGCGCTTCGATGGTGGCGTTCACGCCGTAGGCGCGGTTGCCCGCCAGTCGTGTCAGGGCCGGCGCGGTGAGCGTGAGCGTGGTGCCCGACACCGTGTAGTCGGCGCCGTTGGCGAGCTGGGTGTTGCCCTGCCACAGTCCGCGGAAGGTCGTGCCGTTGAGGTTGAGCGTGAGCGTCTTGCTGGTGATGGCGGTGCCGCGAGGCACGTAGACCTGGTCCGACGACGCGGTGCCGGAGCGGGTCGTCCAGCTCGCTTTGAACATCTCGTACACGCCCTGGTCGCGCCACTGCAACGTGTTGCGGTTGAGGAACTGACCGGCGTCCCACACCATCGTGGTGAGGTTTCTGATCCGGGCGTGGTAGCCGACCGCCTCCAGGAACTTGAGGAACTCGCCGCGCTCGATGACGCCTGGCCGGTTGTGGTCCCAGTTGAGCAGGGCCCACTCGCCGATGATGACCGGTATCCCGCGATTGACGAACGCGTTCTGGACCCGGTCGAAGGTACCGGTCAGGTCCTGCTCCACATTGGAGTCGTAGCGGGTGCCGCCGGCGATGTTGACGCTGAACGGCCACCACCCGTAGAAGTGGACGGTGGCGGCGAGGTTGGGGTCGCCCAGCTGGTTGAACGTGGCGTTCAAGGCGTCCAGCCGGCCCTGCTCGGCGTTGGTGTACAGGGTGGGCAGCACGAGCACGCGGGTCGCGTTGTTGCCACCCGACTGCCGCACGATGCGAACGAACTCGACGTTGAGCTCGTTCAGGAGCGTGTATGCCTGGTCGTCGGTGACGTTGGCGAACTGCGGTTCGTTGATGCTCTCGAACAGGACCCGGCCGGAGTAGCCGCGGAACGTCGTGGAGAGCTGGGTCCACAGTGCCCGGTACCGGTTCATCACGTTCGCGCGGTCACTGGGATACGTGTTGATCCACTGCCAGGAGTCGTGGTGGAGGTTGATCAGCACGTAGAGGTCTTCTTGCAGGGACCAGTCGACGATCTGGCGTACGCGGTTGAGCCAGGTCGCGTCGATGGTGTAGGCGGGTGCCGGGCCGTGGTGGTTGCTCCAGGTGACCGGGAGCCGGATGCTCTTGTACCCCTGCGACCGCACGTGGCGCAGCAGTGCCTGAGTGGTCAGCGGGTTGCCCCAGGCCGTCTCGTCGGGGATCGCGTCGAGCGTGTTGCCCAGGTTCCAGCCCGGCTCCATCGCGGCCACCGTCGCCATCGGGTTGCCCGGCTGCGGAGATGTCGAGGGCGACGCCGAGGGGGACGAAGACGGCGACACAGACGGCGACACCGAGGGCGACACGGACGGCGACGTCGTGCCGCCCACATCGCCGGTGCAGGCCACGCCGTTGAGCGCGAACGACGTCGGTGCCGTGTTGGTGCCCGACCACGACCCGTTGAAGCCGAACGAGACCGTGGCGTTCGTGGCGATCGCCGCGTTGTAGCTGGCGTTCGTCGCGGTGTGCTGGTCTCCCGAGGCGGTGACCATGGCGTTCCACGCCTGGGTGACGCGCTGGCCGGACGGGAACGTCCACACCAGACTCCAGCCGTTCACCGGATCGCCGAGGTTGGTCACGCTGACGTTGGCAGTGAAGCCGCCCGGCCACTGGGAGCCCGTCGCGTATGCCACCCGGCAGCCGGCCGCGGCCTGGGCGTTCACCGCCATGGCCATCCCGGCCACCAGCAGTGCGGCCACGCCACCGGCGAGCGCGCCGAGCCGCCACCGGGTTTTTCGTATGCCTTCCAAGCTCACTAAGTGCTCCTCAGCTCGTTGCCGCACAGCTCAGGGTGGGGGCGCCGTTCGTGCCGAGCCATTGACCGACGAAGCCGAAGGTCGTGCTCGCGCCAGCGGCGAGATTGCCGTTGTAGTCGACGTTTCGAGCGGTCCAGGTGCCGCCGTCCGCGGTGACCGAGGCGCTCCAGATCTGGCCGATCGTCTGCCCGTCGGGGAACCGCAGGGTGACCGCCCAGCCGGTGACCGGGCTCGAACCGGCGGTCACCTTCACCTCGGCCTGGTAGCCGCCGTTCCACTGGCTGGTGAGGGCGTACGTGGCCGAGCAGCCGGCGTTCGGCGGGGGCGATGACGGCGGCGGGGTCGTCGGGTCCGGCGGGCCGCCGGGGAACCGCACGTCCGAGCACATGTAGTAGTTCTGGTCGGCGTGCCCGGCGCGCCACACGGCGTACACGATGTGCCGGCCGGTGCGTCCGGGTGCGCTGATCTGGAAGGGCCCGTAGTCGACGCCGTTGAGCAGCGGGTCGTTCGGCCTGGTGGGCCACCCGGAGTCCGGGAACGCGCCGGTGTCCTTCACGAGCTCCAGGTCGCTCCAGCGCAGCCGCTGGGTGACCGGGTCGAAGCCCTGCTTGGTGACGTAGATGCGGATGTACGCCGCGCCGTGGCGGGCCTGGTCGTGCATGGTCCAGGTGAAGGTGTTGTTGACGTTCTGGGCACGCCAGAGTCCGGGGTTGTCCAGGGCGGCGTACGTGTCGTCACCGCCGCCGCACAGCTGGCCGTCCGGCACTCGGGCCTGGTGGTCGTTGTTTACGTTGTCTTGGATGAGGCCGTTCCAGGTCCACATCGCGGCCGGGTTCGCCTGGTAGGCCTGCCAGCACATGGGGTCCTGGACCTTCATGGCCGGGTTCAGCCAGTCCACCCAACGGGTGGCGCAGCCGTAGTGGCGTGATGGCGGGTCGATCGCGGAACCGTGCGCGTCGGCGGGTCGGGCGTCGATCAGTAGGACGGTCAGCGAGACCAGGGCCAGAGCGGCGACGGCCAGCAGCCGGCGCGAGAGTGCGACAGAAGACATGGACCCTCCAGTAGTCCTGATGGGGGGTGCCCGCGGACGCTTTGCCCTGCCTCCGCGAACGCTGCATGGCTCCCGCAGCGAAAGTTTCTGTGCCGGCACCGTACGCCTTTCCTAGATTCACGTCAATGGATGTGCATCAAGGGTGCGATAGATACCTATCTACGGCATTGGCCGGGAAACTTTCGGGATCTACCGGTGCTCGCCGCGCCAGAACGCTGCGGCGATCGAAGCCGCCAGCGTGAGGGCGAGAACGCCCACGTAGTTCCAGGCGCCGAGCGCTTCCACGGGGCCGATCGACAACAGCGTGTAGGCCAGCAGCCATGCGGCGGCGCCGAACAGTGCCCCGGTGAACACCGCGCCGTGCCAGGGCGGCGACGGTGGGCGGGTGGACATGACGGGATGATATGTAGCTACGGCTGACACGAGCAAGGCTCTTGTAAACTAAATCGATGTATGCCACCGTCGTGGCATGACAACGTCCTGGCGGGACGGCCGTCGATACCTGTGGCCGTCGGCGATCGTCGTACCGATCCTGCCGTTCTTGAGCTTCGGCCTCGCGCGGCAGACCGGCTCCAGCGGGTGGTGGTGGCTGACCGTGGTGCTGGTCTTCGTCCTGATCCCGATCATGGATGTGGCCGGCGGCGATGATGTCGGCAACCCTCCCGACGATGTCGTCAAGCAGCTGCAGGACGACCGCTACTACCGGTGGTTGACCTACCTGTACCTGCCGTTGCAGTTCGGTGCCCTGGTCCTTGGCGCCTGGCAGTGGCGGTCCGGTGGCCTGGACTGGGTCGGCCGGCTCGGGCTGCTGGCCACGATCGGCACGGTGAACGGCATCGCCATCAACACCGCGCACGAGCTGGGGCACAAGCGGGAAAGCGTCGAGCGCTGGCTGTCGAAGATCGCGTTGGCGCCCACGGCGTACGGCCACTTCTATGTGGAGCACAACCGCGGCCACCACACGAGGGTCGCCACCTTCGAGGATCCGGCCAGCGCGCGGATCGGCGAAAGTTTCTGGCGGTTCTGGCCGCGTACCGTGCTGGGCAGCCTGCGATCGGCCTGGCACCTGGAGACCAGCCGCTTCACCGTCCGGCGGCGCTCGCCGTGGACGCCGCGCAACGACGTTCTCAACGCCTGGCTGATGACCGTCGTGCTGTTCGCAACGCTCGTCATCGCGTTCGGTCCGGGTGTGCTGCCCTTCGTCATGGCGCAGGCCGTGTGGGGGTTCTCGCTGCTGGAGGTGGTCAACTACCTGGAGCACTACGGCCTCGCCCGGCAGCGGAACGCGGCCGGCAGGTACGAGAAGGTCGACGAGCGGCACAGCTGGAACAGCAACCGCTTGACCACGAACATCTTCCTGTACCAGCTGCAGCGGCACAGCGACCACCACGCCAACCCCACGCGCCGCTACCAGGTGCTGCGCTCGTTCGACACATCCCCGCAACTTCCGGCCGGCTATGCGACGATGATCGTCGTGGCGCTGGTACCTCCACTGTGGCGACGGATCATGGATCACCGCGTCCTCGCGCACTACGGCGGCGATCTGAGCCTGGCCAACGTCCATCCGCCCGCGCGCGCCCGGCTGGGCGCTCGCTACCGCACCCGCCTCGCCGAAAGCACACGGTGACCCCCGCCCCCGGCCGGCAGCGGTACGTGGACCGGGCCCGCGTCGCGATGCGGCAGTCCATCCTGCGGGCGGTTGAGGAGCTGATACGGGACCGGGGCTGGGAAGCCACCCGCATGGCCGACGTGGCCGGCCGGGCCGGCGTCAGCCGGCAGACCCTCTACCAGCTGTACGGCTCCCGCGACGCGCTCGCGCAGGCGTACGTGCTGAGCGAGACCGAGCGGTTCCTCGGTTCGGTCGTCGACGCCGTTCGCGGCCGCGCCGACGACCCGTTCGCCGCGATCGAGGCTGGGCTGGACGCTTTCCTGACCGGCGCGGCCGACAGCGTGATGGTCAAGGCCATCCTGCAGGGTCACGGCGGCGACGAGCTCCTTCCGCTGGTGACCACGCAGGGCCTGCCGGTCATCCTGGCCGCCGAGCAAGCGCTCACCGGCGTCATCGCCGAGCTGTGGCCGCAGATCAAGGCCGACGACGCGCGGCTGTTCGCCGGGTCCATCGTGCGGCTGGCGATCAGCCACGTCACCGCGCCGACGGGCACCCCAGAGGCGACCGTCAAAGACATCGTGCGGCTGCTGACCCCGTTCGCCCTGCAGGCCCTCACCCGCTGACGGTGCCCTGAGACATTGCGGAATTGTTTCGGGCTCTTGACGAGCGCGTATGACTGCGCAAACATGACAGCGCAGTCAGAAAGCGGGTAGGCGGCACTGGCCAGGGCATCGGGAGATAGCATGACGCGGATGGTGGGACGGGGCAGAAACGCCGCCGCGCCGCGCAGCGCCGATGTCGCACGCGTGGCCGGCGTCTCGCAGAAGACCGTGTCCAGGGTCTTCAACAACGAGCCGTACGTCTCCGCCGACGTGCGCCAGCGGGTCATGGCCGCGGCCGAGGAGCTCGGCTACCGGCTCAACCACGCGGCGCGGGCCCTCGCGTCCGGCCGCTCCCGCTCCATCGGGGTGGTCACCCTCGGCACCGCCCTCTACGGTCCCGCCTCGCTCCTGATGGGCGTCGAGCGGGCGGTGCGCGACGCCGGATACGCGCTGCGCGTCGTCAACACGGTCGAAGGCGACCCGGGCGGGGCAACCGGCGCGGTCCAATCTCTGATCGAGCAAGGCGTCGACGGCATCGTGATCTCCGAGCCGATAGACGAGGGCGCGGGCGCGGTCCGGGTCGACGTGCCGGTACTCGTGCTCGGCGCGCCACCGGCCTTCGCCGCGCCCAAGGTGATCACAGTCGGAGTCGCCGCCGACGCCCTGGCCAGGGCCGCCACCGAACACCTGCTCGGCCTGGGCCACCCGACCGTCCACCACCTGGCCGGACCGCAGCGGTGGTACGCCGCGCGGGACCGGGTGGAGGGTTGGCGATCCGCGCTGCGGGCGCACGGCCGGGCCGAACCGCCGGTCGTCGAAGGCGACTGGTCCGCCGCGTCCGGGTACGAGGCCGGCCGGAGACTGGCGGCGGACCGCGACGTGACCGCGGTGTTCGCCGCGAACGACGACATGGCCATCGGTCTGCTCCGCGGGCTGCTGGAATCCGGTCGCCGGGTGCCCGAAGACGTCAGCGTCGTCGGTTTCGACGACATCCCGCTCGCCGCGTTCGTGACACCTCCTCTGACCACCGTGCGCCAGCCGTTCGATGCCGTCGCCCAAGAAGGACTCAAGCTTCTGGTGCAGGCCATCGAGAAACCGGACGCCGACCCGCCACCCGCGGTCGACCCACCGGTGGAACTGATCGTTCGCACATCCACCGCACCACCGCCGGCGGCTAGTCGACGCTGACCCGCCGTCTTCTGTCCACATAGCACTGTCTCTTGTGCGCGTTGTACGCAGCGCGTTGATAACCCCTGCCCACATGACGGGAGTTTCACCATGCCTAGATTCTCTCCTCCGGTTAGCCGCCGCGCCTTGCTCGCCACGGCGGGAGCGGTGCCGCTCGGCGCGGCTTTGGCCGCCTGCGGGGGCGGCGACGACAACAACGACACGGCTCCCGCGGGGCCGGTCAGCCAGGCGGACATCGACAAGGCGATGTCGACGCCGACGGAGTTGACGTTCTGGACGTGGGTGCCGGACATCCAGCAGGAGGTGGATCTGTTCCTGAAGAAGTACCCGGCTATCAAGGTGAAGGTGGTCAACGCCGGCCGGGGCACGGAGCATTACACGAAGCTGCGGACTGCGTTGAAGGCCGGCACCGGCGCGCCGGATGTGGTGCAGATGGAGTTCCAGTACATTCCGACGTTCACTATCACCGGCGACCTGTTGGATTTGCGGCCGTATGGTGCGGAGGCGCTCAGGGATCGGTTCGTGGACTGGACGTGGGGTCAGGTCAGTGGCGAGAACGGTGAGGTATGGGCGATCCCGCAGGACACCGGGCCGATGGGGATGTTGTATCGGCAGGACATCTTCGACAAGCATGGCATCGCGGTGCCGAAGACCTGGGATGAGTTCGCCGCCGCGGCGCGCAAGCTGCACGCGGCCGACCCCAACGTGTACCTGACCTGCCTGTCGGCGAACGAAGCCGCCGCCTGGCACGGCCTGCTCTGGCAGGCGGGCGCCGCGCCGTACGCGGTGTCTGGCGCGAGCGACATCACGCTGAAGGTGAACGACGAGGCGGCCAAGAAGCTGGCGCGGTATTGGGGTGGGCTCGCTAAGGAAGGCGTCATCGGCACCGAGGCGAACTTCACCGACGCCTGGTTCAACGCGCTGAACCGGGGCAAGTACGCGACCTGGCTGACCGCTGCGTGGGGGCCGGTGTTCCTGGCCGGTTCGGCGAAGTCCACTTCGGGCAAGTGGCGGGCGGCGCCGCTGCCGCAGTGGGACGCCTCGAAGCCGACCTCCGGCAACTGGGGCGGCTCGACCAGCGCGGTCATCAAGACGAGCAAGAACGCGATCGTGGCGGCGCAGTTCGCCCAGTTCCTCAACAGCGACCCCGAAACCGTGAAGCTGTTCACCACCAAGCAGTTCCTGTTCCCGGCGACCAAGGCGCTGCTGGCCGACCCCAGCTACGTGGGCGACGCGCCGGCCTTCTACGGTGGCCAGCGGGTCAACCAGGTCTTCGCCGACATCAGCTCGACGATCAACCTGTCGTTCCAGTGGCCGCCGTTCCTGGACCGGGCGGTGACGGACTGGACCGAGACGGTCGGCAAGTCCCTGGCCGACAAGACCGACGCCGTGGTCGCGCTGGATCAGTGGCAGACCCGGCTGACCACGTTCGCCAAGAGCCAGGGCTTCACCGTCCGGGACTCGTGATGACCGTTGTTTCCGCGCAGCGCCGCACGGCACACCGCCGTGCGGCGGGGCCGTTGTTCGTCGCCCCGTTTCTGCTGCTGTTCCTGCTGCTTTTCATCGGGCCGCTGGCGTACGCCGCCTATCTGAGCCTGTTTCAGGACCGGCTGGTGGGCGGGACCTCGTTCGTGGGGCTTTCCAACTACGTCACCGCGGTGCAGGACCCGCAACTGATCCGCGGGATCGTGCGGGTGGCCACGTTCTTCGCCGTCCAGGTACCCGTCATGCTGCTGCTGGCGCTGGTGTTCGCCCTCGCGCTGGACAGTGGACTGCTGCGGCTATCGCGTGTGGTCCGGCTGGGCATCTTCGTGCCCTACGCGGTGCCCAGCGTGGTCGCCGCCCTCATGTGGGGCTACCTTTACGGACCGGACTACGGCCCGTTCGCCCAACTGGCCCGGACGCTGTCCCTACCGGCCCCGGCCTTCCTGACCGACGGGTGGATGCTGGGCAGCCTGGCCAACATCGTCACCTGGGAATTCGTCGGCTACAACATGATCATCCTGTACGCGGCGCTGCGCGCCATCCCGCAAGACCTGTACGAGGCCGCCGCCGTCGACGGCGCCGGCGCCTGGCGGACAGCCTGGTCCGTCAAACTACCCGCGCTACGGCCGGCACTCATGTTGACCCTGGTGTTCTCGGTCATCGGCAGCTTCCAACTATTCAACGAGCCCAGACTGCTACGCGACATCGCACCCAACGTCGTCGACAGCGCCTACACCGCCAACCTGTACGCCTACACGCTGGCCTTCACCAGCCAGCAAATCAACTACGCGGCCGCGGTGTCGTTCCTGCTCGGCCTGATCATCGTGATCTTCTCCTACGCCGTCCTGCTCACCGCCAACCGGGGCAGAAGCACATGACCCGCCGGCGCAGCACACCGTTGACCATCGCCATGCTCGCCGCACTCGGGTATTTCCTGCTGCCGCTGTTCTGGCTACTGGTCGCCTCAACCAAAAGCACCCAGGACCTGTTCACCACCTTCGGGCTGTGGTTCTCGGACAGCCCACAACTATGGGCCAACATCCGGGCGACCCTGACCCACGACCACGGTGTCTTCGTGCGCTGGCTGGTGAACACCGGCATCTACGCCGTGGCCAGCTCGGTAGGTGCGGCGCTGCTGGCCGCCGCCGGCGGGTACGGGTTCGCCAAGTTTCGCTTCCGGGGCGACCGGGTCGCGTTCAACGTGGTGCTGGGCGCCATCATGGTGCCGACCACGGCGCTCGCCATCCCGACGTACCTGCTGTTCGCGAAGGTAGGCCTGGTCAACACGCCGTGGGCGATCATCCTGCCGTCGCTGGTCAGCCCGTTCGGCCTGTACCTGATGCGCGTCTACGCCCAAGACGCCATACCCGACAGCCTCATCGAGGCCGCCCGCATCGACGGCGCCGGCGAGTTCCAGATCTTCGCCCGGATCGCCATGCGGTTGCTGGCACCGGGGTTCGTGACGGTCGTGCTGTTCACCCTCGTCTCCACCTGGAACAACTACTTCCTACCCCTGATCATGCTCAACGACCCCAACCTTTACCCCATCACCGTCGGACTCGCTTCCTGGTCCGCCCAAGCCGTCGGCGGCGGCTCCGGTGCCAACAGCGACATGCTCGCCTACGTCGTCACCGGCTCCCTACTCTCGATCATCCCCCTCGTCGTGGCATTCCTGCTACTCCAGCGCTACTGGCAAAGCGGCCTCACCACCGGCGGCGTCAAGCAGTGACAACGGAGGTTTTCTCATGAAAAGACACCTGCTTGGAGTCATCGTCGTGGCATCCGCGGCGTTCATGATTCCCGGACCGACCGCGCAGGCGTACAACCCGACCGGCGGCATCATGTACCAACTCGGTGACGAGCCTTGCCTGAAGGGGCGTGGCAACTGCGCGGTGTACCCGAAGTCGGCGCAGCTGCCGAGCGGGCGCCTGGTCGCCTCGTTCGAGAAAGCCACCGTGGTACCCGCCACCGGCGGCGCCGACGGCGAGACCCTGCCTATCTACGCCAGCGACGACTACGGCACGACGTGGCAGCCGCTGTCGGAGGTCAAGGCACCGGCGTACCTGTCCGGCGACCCGCTCTTCGCGAAGTACGTCAGCAACTGGACGAACCCGTACCTGTACGCCCTTCCGCAGGACGTCGGCGGTCTGAAGGCCGGCACCCTGCTGCTGGCGAGCGTCGTGTCGGGTGAAGACCACTACTACCGGGAACAGAAGGCCGCCGATCCGAACTGGACACCGTCGAACGACGGAGACCGCAAGGACCTGGCCATCGCCCTGTTCTCCAGCACCGACGAGGGCGTGACCTGGAACGTCGTCAACGTCATCGCCACCGGTGGATGGCAGGGCGGCAGCGCCGGCGCGATCGGCCGCAACGTCGCGGGCGCCAACACCCACCGCCAGGTCGATCCCCTCTGGGAGCCGTACCTGATGGTCCACGAGGGCAAGCTCGTCTGCTACTACTCGGACGAGAACGGCCATCTGGGCTTCGATCCGGTTACCGGCGTCGCCACCCTGGACCCGGCCAACGACACCGCCACCGACTCGCACGGCCAGGTCCTCGCGCACAAGACGTGGGACGGCGTCGGTCCAACATGGAGCGAAGCGGTCATCGACGTCGCAGGGCTGACCCAGGACATGGGCGGCGGCAAGTCGGAGATCGGGGGTGGACGGCCGGGCATGACCAATGTCGTCCCGACGACGGACGGCAAGTGGCTCATCACCTACGAGTACTGGGGCGGCGGCGCCAACGTACGGTACAAGCTCGCCGACGACCCGCTTGCGTTCTACGCGGACGGCGACGCCGCCGGCAAGGCCATCACCTCGCTGCCCGTCGACGCCGGCTCCCGCACCCTCGCCACGGGCGGTAGCCCGGTGCTCATCCGGCTTCCCGACGGGCGGCTGGTCTACAACGCCGCCGGCAGCGGCAACGTGTGGGTCAACGAGAGCGGGCGCAGCGACGGCGTCTGGAAGGAGTACCAGACGACGCTGGGCCCCGGCTACAGCCGCAACCTGCAGTACGTCGAGGGCACCGGGCGCGTCGTGATCCTGCGCAACCAGGGCATCTCCACCATCGCGTACGCCGAGGTCGACCTGGGCCGCTCGGATGGCGCCTACTACCAACTCGTGAACCGCAAGACCGGCCAGGTGGTCGGCACCGGAGGCAAGAGCAACGACGCGAACATCGGCAACGGCGACGACCCCGACGTCCGCCTGGAGGACGCCGGCTCGGTGTCCAACAAGGACACTCAGTACTGGCACCTGGTTACCAAGTCCGATGGCGCGCGAACGCTGCTGAACAAGGCCGGCGGGCGCGCGGCGGCCATCTGGACCGGCAACGCCACGGTCGGCCAGCGGATCGGGCAGTGGGTCGACGACACACCGGCGGGCCTGTGGAACCTCGTCGCGGTCGGCGACGGGCACTACCGGCTCCAGGCGGCCCGAAACACCAACGTGTACCTGACCGGTGGGTCAGCGGGCGCGCCGCTCACCTTGCAGAACGCGACCGACGACGGCTCACAGGAGTGGCGGCTCGTCCAGCAGCCGCCGGTGAGGAAGTCGCTGACGCCGGCCACGGAGTCGGCGGGCCTGGTCGCGGCGAACCCGGTGGGGCAGAAGGCGACCCTGCCGCTGGACGCCACGGCGACGGACCCGGCGGGCAACGCCCTGCACGCGAACACGACCGGCCACGCCTACGCGTACGCGACCACCGGAGTGGTGACGGACCTCGGCGCGGTCTTCTTCGACGGCGCGCAGAAGGGCAGCGTGACGCTTCCGGAGACCATCGCGGTCGGCACCAGGCTGAAGCTCGCGGTGGTCTTCGACCACACGCCACTAGTGTGGGACACGGTCACCGTCCGGCCGGCCACGGTGCCGTCCGCTCCGGACGCGCCGGCGATCGCCGTGTCCGGCACCGACGTCATCGTGACCTGGCAGGCGCCGGCCGACGGTGGTTCACCGATCACCGGCTACGAGGTGTTCCTCAGGCACGCGTCCGGCGAGGTGCTGACCCAGGCCGTCGCGGCCGGCGCCACACAAGCGACCTTCTCGAACGTGGCGCTGGGCCGGTACACGGCGAAGGTCGTCGCCATCAACGCGGTGGGCAACTCCCGACCGTCGGCCCAGTCCGCCGCAATCAAGGTCACCAAGCCCTAACTCGGAGGTTCCTTCATGGCGGTACTGCCCGCCCGTGTCCTGTTCGGCGCCGCGTACTACCACGAGTACACGCCCGCCTACGATCCTGACCTCAGGCCTGACGAGCGGCTCAAGACCGACCTGGACCTGATGGTGGAGGCCAACTTCACGGTCATCCGGGTCGGGGAGTCGGTCTGGTCCACATGGGAGCCGGAGAACGGGACGTTCGACCTCGACTGGCTACAGCCGGTCCTCGACGGCGCACACGAACGCGGGATCTCCGTCATCATCGGCACACCGACCTACGCCGTACCGCCGTGGCTGGCCCGCCAGTACCCGGAGATCACCGGCGAGCACGCCACCGGACAGCGCATCGGCTGGGGTGCTCGCCAGGAGGTCGACTTCACCCATCCCGCCTTCCGGCACCACGCCGAACGGGTGATCCGCAAGATCGTCGCTCGGTACGTCGAACACCCCGCGGTCATCGGCTGGCAGGTCGACAACGAACCCGGCCTGCACCTGTTTCACAACCACGGCGTCTTCCAACGGTTCGTGGACCATCTGCGCGACAGGTACGGCGACGTCGAGACCGTCAACCGCGAGTGGGGCCTCGTCTACTGGTCGCATCGACTGTCCACATGGGCCGACTTGTGGACGCCGGACGGCAACGCGCAGCCGCAGTACGACGTGGCGTGGCGGGAGTTCCAGGCCCGTCAGGTCACCGAGTTCATCGGCTGGCAGGCCGACATCGTCCGCGAGTTCGCCGCGGCCCACCAGTTCGTCACCACCTGCATCTCGTACACGCGCCAGGGCGTGGCGGACGATGAGCTGTCCGCCCGCCTCGACATCGCCTCCGGCAACCCGTACTACGACATGCAGGACGGCCTGCTGCTGCCCGACCCGACGCCGGACGGGCACGAACAGGTCTGGAAGACCACCGGCGTCTGGTCGATGTACCAGACCGCCGACTGGATGTACTCCTCGCGCCAGGCACCGTTTCTGGTCACCGAGACCAACGCACAGTCCATCGGCTTCCCGTGGGACAACCGGCCCGGCTACGACGGCCAATGGCGCCAGGCGGCGTGGGCTCACGTCGCCCGCGGCGCCCGGATGATCGAGTACTGGCAGTGGCAGACGCTGCGCTTCGGCGCGGAGACCTACTGGGGTGGGGTCCTGCCGCACAGCGGGCAGCCGGGTCGCACCTACGCGGAGCTGGCGCGCCTGGGCGCCGAATTCGACAAGGCCGGGCCGCTGGTCGCCGGCCTCGATCCGGACGCCGACATCGCGATGGTGTACTCGACGCCCAGCAAGTGGCTGATGCAGAAGTACCCGCCGCTGTCCACCCCCGACGGTGGGCCGGACGCGGCCGCGTACCACCGGATCTTCGACCCCTTCTACCGCGGCGCGTTCGACGCCGGCCGCCAGGTGCGGATCGTCCACGCGCGACAGTTGCGTGGGACGAGGCCGGATGAGGCCGCGCGGCGGCACCCCGTCCTCGTCGTGCCCGCGCTCTACGTGGTCGACGACGCGACGATCGACTGGCTCGCGGCGTACGCCCACGCGGGCGGGCACCTCGTGCTCGGTCCGCGCACCGCCTACGCCGACCACGAGGCGCGGGCGCGGCATGAGCCCGCACCCGCCCGCCTCGTCGAGGCGGCCGGTGTCTGGTACGACGAATTCAGCAACGTGAACGAGGTCCCGGTCAGCGGATCGCTCCGCCTGCCTGAGGGCGCGGCGGCGACTCAGTGGGTCGACTGCCTCACCGTCGTCGACGCCGAGGTGCTCGCCGGGTACGAGCATCCACACTTCGGGCGCTGGCCCGCCGTCACCACCCGCCGCCACGGCGAAGGCCGCGTCACCTACGTCGGCACCGTTCCCAACCGCGACCTCGCCCAGGCGTTGGCCGCGTGGCTTGTCCCGGTGCCGGCCAGCGGGTGGCGCGACCTTCCGGGCTCCGTCACCGCGACGAGCGGCACGGCCCCGGACGGGCGGCGCGTCCACGTCGTGCACAACTGGAGTTGGGAGCCCACCCAGGCGCAGGCCCCGGTGCACCTGACCGACGTCCTCGACGGCATCAGCACGCCTCGCGGCACGGCGCTGAACCTCGGCCCTTGGGACGTGCGGGTGCTCGTCGAGCCCTCGTAAACGGAGCTGGCTTCAGCGTGACGCAGAAGTGAAGGGGTTTTGAAAGGGCGGCCGGTGATGATGCTGGCCATGTCGTCGCTGAGCACAGCCAAGGGGCGTAGGTTCGGGGTGCGGGCGCTCGTCGCCCTCATCGTCGTGAGCTTCCTGTGGGCGGTGCCGAGTTCCGCCGCCTTCCAGCCCTCCAAAATGTCCGCCGCCGCCCTGAACTCGTTGTGGGGCAGCTACGGCGACGCCGGCGGCCACTGGACCGGCGGGGACTCCACGGTCTCCGTGGCGCTTCCGGACGGCCGGGTCGCCTGGCTGTACTCCGACACCTACCTCGGAACGGTCAACCCCGACCATAGCCGGCCAGCTGACACGCCGATGGTGAACAACACCATCGTCGTCCAGCAGGGGACGGTGCTTGGGCAGACGCTGCACGGCGGCACGGCTGCCGCGCCGAAGGCGCTGGTGGACACCGGCGTCGCCGACGAACTGTTCTGGGTCACGGACGGCGTCGTCGACGAGGGCGCGTTGAAGGTGCTCTACAATCGCTACCGCAAGACCGGCACCGGCCCGCTCGACGTCGAGCTCGCCGGCACCGCCCTGGCCACGTTCGCGCTGCCCGGCCTGACGCTGACAAGCGTGACCGCCGTGCCGGTGAGCGACCGGATCGCCTGGGGCACGACGATTCTCCAGGATGGCGGGCAGACCTATGTGTACGGTCTGGAAGACGTCGAGGGCCTGAAGTTCGCGCACGTGGCCCGGGCCAGCGGCGGCCTCGCCGGGAGCTGGGAGTTCTGGACCGGCTCGGCCTGGTCGGCGAACGAGGCGCAGTCGGCCCGGGTGATGAGCGGCGTCGGCGGCTACTCGGTCGACCGGATCGGTGACGACTACGTGCTGGTCACCCAGGACACCAACACCCTGTTCGGCCCGTCGGTGGTCGCGCACGTCGCGGCCAGCCCGACCGGGCCGTTCGGCGCGCCGCGGTACCTGCTCGACGCGCCGGAGCCGGCGGCGAACCCGTCGCACATCATCTACGACGCGCGTACCCATCCGGCGCTGGCGGCCGACGGGAAGCTGCTGATCTCGTACAACGTCAACAGCCTGGGGGACGGCGACAACACGGCCGACGCCCGCATCTACCGGCCACGCTTCTTCGAGGTCGCGTGGCCGCTGCCGGCGCCGGACCCCGCTGCGCTGCCCGCCCGTCCCGCCGGGTTCACGATCGAGGGCGCCAGCGACCCGATCCGGCTGGCTTGGACGCCGGTGGCGGGTGCCACCGGGTATCGGGTGTATCGCAGGGACGTGACGGCGGGCCAGACCCACTTCACCCGCTCCGCGCGCGTCGAGCCGGAGCCGAGCGCCGAGGTGGCGCTGCTGAGGGACGGGCACACGTACGAGTTTCGCGTCGCGGCGGTCAACGCCGCCGGGGAGAGCCAGCCGAGCGACGTGCGGTCCGTCACCATCGACGTCGTACCACCGGCCGCGCCGACCGGTCTGACGGCCGCACCCAGGGGGACGGGCGAGATCGCGTTGAGTTGGTCGGCGGTGGCGGGGCCGGCGCAGTACCAGGTGTACCTGCGGGACCTCACCGAGCAGCAGAACGAGTTCGCCACCCTCGAACCGGACTCGCCCTTCGGGAGGACGGCGACGGCACGCAAGCTTGTCCACGAGCACGACTACGAGTTCGTCGTCGTCGCTCGCAACGGCGCGGGGGACAGCCCGCGCAGTGCCCCGGTCACCGCGCGGGCCTTCTACACCCTTCCGGGTGCCCCGGGGCGGCTGGCCGCGTCGGCGGACGGCGCTGGCGGGGTGCGGTTGAGCTGGGAGGCGCCCGGCCCCGACGTCTGGTATTGGGTGTACCAGCGGGACGTGACCGCCGGGGAGGCCACGTTCACGAAGCTTCAGTACCCCGTGACGCAGGGGCCGGCGTTCCACGCCACCGGGCTGCTACACGAGCACGAGTACGAGTTCAAGGTCTCCGCGATCAACGGTGGCGGCGAGGGTCCGGCGACCGTGGCGGTGCGGGCGACGGCCCGCTACGACCTGCCCGGCGTGCCGACGGAGCTGGCGGCGACGGTGAACGCCGACGCGAGCGTGACGCTGAACTGGACCGGTTCCGGTGCCGGCGTCTGGTATTGGGTGTATCTGCGGGACGTGACCGGTGGCGAGACCGAGTTCCGGAAGCTGGAGTATCCGGTCACCGAGGGCACGACGGCTCGTCCTGGCGCCTTGCTCGACGGGCATGAGTACGAGTTCGCCGTGTCGGCCATCAACCAGGGTGGGGAGAGCCAGCGCAGCGGCACGATCCGCGCGACGGCCCGGCACGACAAGCCCGGCGCTCCCACCGGGCTGGAGGCGACCGCCAACGGCGACGGCACGGTCAGTCTGGAGTGGACGGCGCCCGGTCCGAACCTCTACTTCTGGGTGTACCTGCGGGACGTGACCGGCGGCGAGACGGAGTTCCGGAGGCTGGAGTATCCGGTCACCGAGGGCACGACCGCTCGCCCGGGAGGGTTGCTGGCCGGGCACGAGTACGAGTTCGCCGTCGCCGGCATCAACGCCGCCGGGGACGGGCCACGCAGCGCGCCGGTACGCGCGACCGCCCGCTACGACCTGCCTGGTGTGCCGGCGGGGCTGCGGGCCACGCCGGGCGACGGCGAGGTCGTTCTGGAGTGGACGGCGGTGCCGAACTCCTGGTACTGGGTCTACTACCGCGACGTCACCGCGGGCGACACCGTGTTCACGAAGGCCGAGTATCCGGTGACGGAGGGCCCGACGGCGACGATCGGTTGGCTGGCCAACGGGCACGAGTACGAGTTCAAGGTTTCGGCGGTCAACGCCGCCGGCGAGGGTGGCGCCAGCGCCGTGGCGAAGGCGAAGCCGATGCCGCCGCTGCCGAAGGTCGTGACCGGGCTGACCGCTGCCGCCAGCGACACCGGCGGTGTCCGTCTGGAGTGGACCGCCCCCGGCCCGAACCTCTACTACTGGGTGTACCGGCGCGACGTGACGGCCGGGGAGTCCGACTACACCAAGCTGGCGTACCCGGTCACGGACGGCACGGCCATCACGGTCAAGGGGCTCGCGCACGGCCACGTGTACGAGTTCACGGTCGCCGGCACCAACCTGGCCGGCGACGGGCCCACCGCCGCACCGGTCCGGGCGACCGTCCACTATGCGCTGCCCGGCGCGCCGACGAACCTGCGTGGGCAGACCGCCGGTGACGGCACCGTCGACCTGACCTGGGACTCACCCGGCGAAGACCTGTGGTTCTGGGTGTACCAGCGCGACGTGACCGCCGGACAGGCCACCTTCACCAAGGGCGTCTACCCGGCGACCACCACGTCGGCGACCACCGGCGCGCTCGTTCACGGCCACGTGTACGAGTTCAAGGTGTCGGCGATCAACGCCGGCGGTGAGGGGCCGGCCTCGGACACCATCCGGGTCACCGCGCAGGGCGGATTGCCGCGGCCACCGACCGGACTGGTCGCCGTGGCCGGCAACGGCGAGGTGCGGCTGTCCTGGACGGCCAGCCCCACGCCCAACGTCTACTACTGGGTCTACTACCGGGAGGCGACCGGCACCGGCGGCTTCACCCGCCTGGAGTGGCCGGCCACCGCCACCAGTACGACCGTAGGCGGCCTGAAGAACGGCACCGAGTACGAGTTCAAGGTGACCGCGACCAACGCGTCCGGCGACAGCGAACCATCCAATGTGGCCAAGGCGCGGCCGCTGCCGCCCGCGCCCACCGCGCCGACCGGCCTGTCCGCGATCGCGGCCGACGGCAAGGTCGGCCTCGGGTGGAACCAGAACGCGACCGCCACGACCTACAACATCTACCTGCGCGACGTCACCGCCGGGCAGACCACGTGGAAGAAGCTGCCCTACTCGGTGCCCGAGTGGTGGCACACCGTCGAGAACCTGACCAACGGGCACAGGTACGAGTTCCGCGTCACCTCTGTCAACGCCGCGGGGGAGAGTGCGCCGTCCAATGTGGTCAGCTCCACGCCGGTGCCGCCCGCGCCACAGGCCCCGTCCGGCCTGACAGCGGTGGCCGGCAACGGCCAGGTCACACTGGCCTGGAACCCGAGTCCGACGCCTGACGTGTACTACTGGGTGTACTTCCGGCCGCAGGGTCACACGGACTGGTATCACTTCAAGTATCCGACGCTTGACACGCGGTTCGTGGCGACCGGGTTGTGGAACGGGTTCCGGTACGAGTTCAAGGTGACCGCGGCGAACCTCGGCGGGCAGAGCGGGTTCTCCAATACGGTGGCCGCCACCCCGTTCCAGCCGCCGCCCGCGGCACCGACCGGCCTGCGCGCGGCGGCCGGCAACGGCACGGTGACGCTGAACTGGAACGCCAGCGCTACCCCGAACGTGTACTACTGGGTGTACTTCCGGCCGCAGGGCCACGCCGACTGGTACTACTTCAAGTATCCGACGCTCGACACGCGGTTCGTGGCGACCGGGTTGTGGAACGGGTTCCGGTACGAGTTCAAGGTGACCGCGGCCAACGGCGGCGGGCAGAGCGGATTCTCCAATACGGTGGCGGCCACACCGTTCCTGCCCCTGCCGGCGGCGCCGTCCGGGCTGAGCGCGGTGGCCGGAGATGGGCAGGTCACGCTGACCTGGAACGCGAGCCCGACGCCGAACGTGTACTACTGGGTGTACTTCCGCCCGCAGGGCCACGCCAACTGGTACTACTTCCAGTACCCGACGCTGCACACCCGGTTCGTGGCCACCGGGCTGGCGAACGGCTTCACGTACGAGTTCAGGGTCACGGCGGCGAACCAGGCCGGCCAGAGCGGCTCCTCGAACACGGCCAGCGCCCGCCCGGTACCACCGCCGCCCTACGTGCCGACGCTGAGCGCGTCCGCCCGACCGGGACACGTACAGCTCAAATGGCAGTGCACGCTCTTCCCGGGCGGCTACGTCTACCTCTGGATCGAGTACCGGACCAGCGGCGGGTGGCGGCGCCTGCAGCATCCGGTGGTGCACGGAGTGGGGTTGTGTGACCAGACCTTCACCTTCGACACCAGCGCATACGCGACGGGCCAGCGCATCGAGTTCCGCCTCATCGCCGAGCGCATCACCCAATCGGTGTCCAATGTGGCCGCCGCCACCGTGATGCTCCCGCGGGGCCAGGCGTACTGGCAGATAACCGAGCCCACCCACCAGGGACGCGCACGTTTCCAGGCCGGACCTGGCGGGTGGTCCGGGTACGGATTCGACTGGTCCAGCAACGGGTGCAGCAACTCACCGGACGCTCCGTTCGGTTTCAACTTCAAGCCCGGGTGCGACCGGCATGACTTCGGCTACGGAAACCACAGGGGAGTCGGCCTCAGTGCTGAGAACTACCGGGTACGCATCGACTGGACGATGCTGTGGGATCTGAAGAACGTCTGCGCGGCGGCCCCATCCCATCGGCAAGGCCAGTGTTACGGGCTCGCCTTGACCTACTACAACGCGGTGCGGGAATGGGGCCGCGACGCCTGGGACGAGGCCTGATCTGCTCAGGGCGCTGAGCTGAATTCGAAGGTGCCGGGTCCTACGGCGGTGACCGCGGAGGGGCCGGCGGGCCGGCGGGGGGGGGGGGCCCCTCGCGCGGCGGCGGGGGGGGGCCCGGGGGGTCC
>NZ_JAIBNX010000004.1:54484-64262 GCF_026130045.1 Micromonospora sp. CPCC 205371 | reverse complement strand
ACCTGCAGGGGGGGCGGAGCGAATTGGGAGGGCGCCGGCCCCTCGGGCGTGGCCGCCGTGGGACCCGGGGCGCCGCAGGAGGGTGGCGCCGCTCAGCGCGGCGGTGCGGTGCTGCGCCGGGGTACCAGGGTGGGGGAGAGCTTGATCTGTGCGGCGGGTCGGTTTCGATCGGCGATGCGGTCGAGCAGCAGCCGGGCGGCGTTGGCGCCGATCTGGTAGCCGGCCTGGTCGACGCTGGTCAGCGAGATCGGACGGAAGGCGGCGAAGGTGGTGTTGTCGTAGCCGGCGACGGAGATGTCCTCCGGCACGCGCAGCCCGGCCTCGGCGATGGCGTCGAGCGCGCCCATGGCGACGATGTCGGCGCCGGCGAAGATGGCGGTGGGCCGGGTCGGTCGGGCCAGTAGCTGCTGAGCGCCGAGATAGCCGCCTTCCTGCGTGTAGGTGGTGGAGGCGATGTCGATGTGGTCGGCCAGACCGCGGGCCTGCATGGCGTGCCGGTAGCCGATGGCGCGGATGGCGTTGGGCATTTCGGCGAGCCGGTCGGGGTCGGTCTCGTGGTGCTCGATGTGAGCGATTCGCTGGTGGCCGAGATCGGCGAGGTGGTTGACGACGAGGGCACCGCCGGTGAGGTCGTCGTCGGCCACGGTGTCGTAGGTGGGGGAGTGGCCGTGGCGGCCGACGACGACGGTCGGCACGGTGGCGGCGACGGCTTCCAGGTGCGTACGGGCGGAGATCGGCGCGATGAGGATCATCCCGTCCATGCTGCGGTCGATCATCGCGTGCGTGACCCGGGCTTCCTCGGCCTCGCCGTTGCAGCCGGGGCCGAGCAGCACCTGGTAGTCGGTGTCGCTGAGCTGGTCGGTGAGGCCGTCGAGGATCTGCGCGAAGAACGGGTTGCGGATGTTCGGTAGCATCACGCCGATGGTGTAGGTCTGCCCGCGCATGCCGCGAGCGGCGGCGTTGGGCCGGTAGCCGAGCTCGGCGATGGCCTGGCGCACCTTGGTCTGCATCGTCGGGCTGACGCCGTACGCGTTGCGCAGCACCTTGGATACCGCGGTCGTGGAGACCTGGGCGTGCCGCGCGACATCGACGATGGTGATTCGTCGAGACGGCGATGACGGCTTCTCCATGCGGCCACCTCTCGGTGCGTATGTGTGCAACGTTGCCTCGCGAGTCTAGACCGCCTTTCCACTGGTGGACAGGGCGAGGTCTTGACGACGGAACGATGACCTCCTAGGGTCAGGCGCAACATTTCTGTAAAACGTTACCCACGAAGACCCCAGTCCGCCGCAAGCGCGCATCGCCGGGGTGGCTGCCTGGATGAAACGTTCCAAGAGAGTAGACCCGACGCATGACAAGTACGCCGAACAGGCATAAACGCGCCTCTACGCCGCCATGGTGGTTCGCGGCGCCGGCGATGCTGCTGTTCGCCTTTGTGGTCCTGGTGCCGAGTGCGCGCGGCGTGTACTACGCGTTCACGGACTGGGATGGTCTGAGTCCGGAGTTCTCGTGGATCGGTCTCGGCAACTTCACGACCATGATCGACGACGCGACCGCCCGGCAGGCGATCTGGCACACGCTGTTGATCGCCGTGGCGATCACGATCATCCAGAACGGCATTGGCCTGTTGCTGGCGCTGGGCGTCAACTCGATGATCAAGTCGCGGAACGTGCTGCGGGTCCTGCTCTTCGCGCCCGCCGTGGTCACCCCGATCGTGACCGCGTACCTGTGGCGGAACCTGCTCGGCCCGGACGGCGCGGTCAACAGCCTGCTCGGCGCGGTCGGGCTGGCCTCGTGGCAGCAGGACTGGCTCGGCGACCCGCAACTCGCGCTCTGGGCGGTCGTCGGCGTGATCGTGTGGCAGTTCGCCGGCTACTCGATGGTCATCTTCCTGGCCGGGCTCCAGTCGGTGCCCAAGGAGATCTACGAGGCCGCGGCGATCGACGGCACCGGCCCGGTGCGGCGCTTCTGGTCGATCATCAGGCCGTTGCTCGCACCGGCGTTCACGATCAACCTGATGCTGTCGATCATCGGCGGGATCAAGCTCTTCGACCAGGTGTTCGCGCTGACCGGCGGCGGTCCTGGCCACGCCACCGACACCATCTCCACGCTGATCTACAAGGAAGCGTTCACGCTCGGCGAGTTCGGCTACAGCATCGCTCTCGCGGTGGTGTTGACGATCATCGTGGCGGTCGCCTCGACCGGCCAGTACTTCTTCCTGGCCCGCAACGAGAGGGCCGCGTCATGAACCGGTACCGCTGGCGCACCCTGGTCCTCGAATTCGTGATGATCGCCGCCGCGGTGGTGGTCGCCTTCCCGATCTACGTGTTGGTGAATCTGGCCATCCGGCCGGCCTCCGACTCCTCCTCGCCGCTGCGGCCGACAATGAAGCCCACATTGGACAACTTCACCCAGGCGTGGCAGGAGGGTGGTCTCGGCGGTGCGCTGACCAACAGCGTCATCGTCACCACGGTGAGCGTCATCATCGTCCTCGCGGTCTCGTCGCTGGCCGCCTACCCGCTGGCCCGCGCCACGGCCAAGTGGTCGCGCGGCATGTTCTTGCTGATCATGCTGGGGCTGATCCTGCCGTTCCAGCTGGCGGCCTTGCCGCTGTACCAGAGCATGCGGGATCTGGGGCTGCTGGGCAGCGTGTGGGCGCTGATCCTGTTCTACTCCGGGCTGCAGGTGCCGTTCACCACGTTCCTCTACATCGGATTCATGCGCGCCCTGCCCCGCGACTTCGAAGACGCGGCGCTGATCGACGGGGCCACGACGCTACAGGCGTTCCGGTACGTGCTGTTCCCGATGCTCAAACCGATCACGGTCACGGCGCTGGTTCTCAACGCGATCTCGGTGTGGAACGACTTCTTCACACCGCTGCTGTACCTGTCCGGCAGCGACCAGCAGACCCTGCCGGTCGCGATCGCCGGGTTCGTCGGCCAGTACGTCGCCGACTGGAACCTCATCTTCGCCGCCCTGGTGATCAGCATCGTGCCGATCCTGGCCGTCTACTTCGCGCTGCAGCGCAGCATCATCAACGGCTTCGCCGGAGGGCTGAAGGGATGACACCGTACGGCTTACGGACCGAGCAACGGCACGAACCGCTGGGCATGGGAGAGTCGCGCCCGCGGCTGTCGTGGAAGCTGGAGTCCGAGCGGCGCGGGGCGGCGCAGACCGGGTACCGGATCACCGCGGCCGAACGCGAGGCGGACCTGGACGATCCGGCGCGGCTGGTGTGGGACAGCGGCCGGTGCGAGTCCGGCGACGGGATCGGCGTGCCGTGGAACGGCCAGCCGCTGCGCTCGGCGACCCGGTACCACTGGCGTGTCGAGGTGTGGGACGAGACCGGGTCACCGGCCGGCCGGGCCCAAACCTGGTTCGAGACCGGGCTGCTGCACCGCGAGGACTGGGCCGCGGTGTGGGTCGGGCGAGATCCGCTCGCGGTCCCGCCCGTGGACCCGCCGGGCGACGACGCGGGGCCGTCCGGGGCGCCGCCGCTGTACCTGCGCCGGGTGTTCCACCTGCCCCGGCGGCCGGTGCGCGCACGGCTGTACGCCACCGCCCGCGGCGTGTACGAGGCGCGGCTGGGCGGCACGCGGGTCGGCGACCTGGAGCTGGCGCCCGGGTGGACCGAGTACCACCACCGGTTGCAGTACCAGACGTACGACGTCACGGACCAGCTGCACGAGGGCACGAACGTGCTCGCCGCCATCGTCGCGGACGGCTGGTGGTCCGGATATGTCGGCTTCGACGGTGGCCGATCCGCCCGGCACTACGGCGACGAGCCGGCGTTCCTGGCACAACTGGTGATCGACTACTCCGACGGTTCCCGCCAGGTCATCGCCACCGACGCGGACTGGCGCGAGCGGCCGGGTGCGATCCGCTCCGCCGACCTGCTGATGGGCGAGTACGTCGACGCCCGCGAGCTCATCCCCGGCTGGGACGCGCCGGGCGGCGGTGACGGCTTCCGACCGGTCGCGGTGTTGGACGCCGACCCGGGCCCGCTGGTAGCCGAACCCGACGACCCGATCCGCGTCACCCGCGAGCTCGGCGCCGCCGACATACGCCAGAAGGCACCGGGCCGCTTCGTCGTCGACTTTGGACAGAACCTCGTCGGCCGGGTCCGGCTTGCTGTGCGCGGCGCGGAAGCGGGGCGGCGGATCGTGCTGCGGCACGCGGAGATGCTCGCCGACGGCGAACTGTACGTGGACAACCTGCGCCGCGCCGCGGCCACCGACGTCTACGTCGCCGGCGGCGCAGTCGGCGAGGTGTTCGAGCCGCGCTTCACCTTCCACGGCTTCCGGTACGTCGAGATCACTAACTACCCAGGTGTGCTGTCCACATCGGACGTGGTTGCGCGCGTGCTGCACAACGACACCCCCTGGACCGGGCACTTCGAGTGCTCCGACGCGATGGTCAACCAGCTGCACTCCAACATCACCTGGGGGCAGCGAGGCAACTTCCTCGCCGTTCCCACCGACTGTCCACAGCGCGACGAGCGGCTGGGCTGGCTCGCCGACGCGCAGATCTTCGCACCGACCGCGAGCCGCAGCGCTGACGTGTCCGCTTTCTTCGCCCGCTGGATGAAGGACGTGCTGGACGGGCAGGACGCGGGCGGCGCGTTCCGCGACGTCGCCCCCGTCATCTCGATGTACCGGGAGGCGGCACCGGCGTGGGGCGACGCCGGGGTGATGATCCCGTGGCACCTGTGGCGCACCTACGGGGACCGGCGCGTGCTGGAGCGCTGCTTCGACGCGATGGTCGCCTGGATCCGGCACATCCACCGGCACAACCCCGACCTGTTGTGGCGGCATCGCACCGGCAACTCCTACGGCGACTGGCTGCAGGTCGACGTGACCACGCCGCGGGACGTGCTGTCGACGGCGTACTTCGCGCGCAGCACCCAGCTTGTCGCGCAGGCCGCTGACGTCCTGGGCCGAGCCAGCGAGGCGAGCGAGCTGTGGGCACTGCACGAGGCGATCCGAGCGGTGTTCATCGAGGCGTACGTCCGCGAGGACGGCACCGTCGAAGGCGGCACCCAGACCGCGTACCTGCTCGCGCTCGGGTTCGGGCTGCTGCCGCAGGAGCTGGTGCCGGCGGCGGTGGGCCACCTGGCCGCGGACGTCGAGAAGCGGGACCACCGGCTCACCACCGGGTTCGTCGGCGTGGCGCTGCTGTGCCCGGTGCTGGCCGAGCATGGCCGGGCCGACCTCGCCTACGCCCTGCTGCACCAGGACCAGTACCCGTCGTGGGGGTACTCGATCCGGCACGGTGCCACGACGATCTGGGAGCGCTGGGACGGCTGGACCGAGCACGCCGGCTTCCAGTCGCCCGCGATGAACTCGTTCAACCACTACAGCCTCGGCAGCGTCGGCGACTGGCTCTACGGCCGTGTCGCCGGCATCGACCAGACGCCCGGATCGGTGGGGTACCGCGAGCTGCTGCTGCGGCCCCTGCCCGGCGGCCGCCTCACCTGGGCACGCGCCGAGCAGCACACCGTACGGGGGCGGGTGGCCTGTGGATGGTCACTCGCCGACGGCCGGATCACCGTCACTGTCACGGTGCCACCCGGCAGCACCGCACAACTGGAGATCCCCACCACCGATCCGGACACCGTCCGTGAAGGCGGCGCACCGGTCGCGGGCCGGCCCGGGGTTCTCGGCGTGGAGACGTCCGCCGCGGGGGCGACCCTGCGGCTGTCGTCGGGCCAATACACCGTCAGCGCCGACTTCACCTCCCAGGAGACATGATGAACACACGTAGATCGCCGGCCCTGCTGGCCGGGACGGCCGCGATGACCGCCGTCACGATGTTGGCGGCATGTAGCGGCGGCACCAACGCCGGTTCGGGCTCCGACTCCAACACGCTGACGCTGGCCTCCGTCGACCAGGGTTCCGTCGAAGACGTCGTCAAGGCGTTCGAGGCGGCCAACCCCGGTGTCAAGGTCAACTTCACGACCGGTGGCGCTGACCAGTACACGCAGCAGATCCGGACCAAGCTGCCCGCCGGTACGGCGCCGGACGTGTTCACGGTCTGGCCGGGCAACGGCAACGCCGCCACCACGTACGTCCTGGCCAAGGCCGGCTACCTGCTCGACCTGTCGAGCCAGCCGTGGGCGTCCAAGTATCCAGCGACGTTGAAGAACCTCGCCCAATACGAGGGGAAGACGTACACGGGGATCTTCGGGCAGAACGGCATCGGCGCCATTTACAACGACCAGGCGATGCAGAAGGCGGGGCTGACGGCGCCGGGCACCTGGACCGAGCTGCTGGCCTTCTGCAAGGCCGCCGCGGCCAAGGGCACCCCGGCGTTCGCCCTGGGCATCCAGGACCTCTGGGTGACACAGATCGTCCTGTTCGCGCTGGTCGCCACCGTCGTCTACGGCGAGGACAAGGACTTCGACACCAAGATGCAGGCCGGCCAGGCCACCTTCGCCAACTCGCCGTGGACCACGGCGATGGCCAAGTACCAGGAGATGAACACGGCTGGCTGCTTCCAGAAGAACCCGTTGGGCACCAGCTACGAGGCCAGCCAGGACCTGGCCGCCACCGGCAAGACGCTCGGGATCATCCAGGGCAACTGGGTGGTCGCGCTGCTCAAGGGCAAGAACTCGGCCGGTTCCTTCTCGCTGAAGGCGCTGCCGGCCACCGACGACCCGGCGAAGTTTGTCATGCCCGCCGCGGCCGGTGCCGGCTACGGCGTCAACGCCAAGGCCAAGAACAAGGAACTGGCCATCAAGTTCGTCGACTTCGTGATGTCGCCCGAGGGCATGACCGTGTTCAACAAGAAGCAGGGCAGCCTTCCGGCCCTGCCGGACACCGGGTACGCGGGCGACCCGGCCTTTGCCGAGGTCCAGAAGTACATCAGCGAAAACCGGAGCGTGCCGTTCATGGACCAGCTGTGGCCGAACCCCAAGGTCCAGCAGACGATGCTCTCCGGCCTGCAGGAAATCTTCAGTGGACAGTCCACTCCAGACAAGGTCCTCACCGCGATGGACGCCGACTACAAGGCAGGCAGCTAGCCCCGTCGGGTCCCGCCGGCGCCCACCGCCGGCGGGGCCCGCTCCCGAGAACGGAGGGCACAGTGTCAAGGATCAAGCTCCGCCGGCGCGCGCTGGCGGGCATGGGAGTATGCATGACCCTGCTCGCGTCGCAGGCACTGAACGCCGCACCGGCCGCCGCGCACGGCGACCGGCCCGCGGTCGAGGTCGTCAACCTCACGGTCGACGGCAGGCACGGCGATCTACTCGGTATCGACAACGCCGCACCCACGTTCGGCTGGCAGTTCGTCCAGACTCGACCGGGTGCGGGGGACCAGCAGACCGCGTACCAGATCAGGGCCTGGTCCAAGACCGGCCTGGTGTGGGACTCCGGCAAGGTGCGCTCCGCCGCGCAGACCGGTATTCCCTACGCGGGTAGGGCGCTCGGCTCCCGCGAACGCGTCATGTGGCAGGTGCGGGTGTGGGACGCCGACCGGCGCGCCTCCGATTGGAGCGAGCCGGCCGTGTGGGAGATGGGCTTGCTCCGCCAGTCCGATTGGGGATCGGCGCGCTGGATCGAGTACCCGGGGCGTGCGGAGGGTCAGCCTATGCCGATCTTCGCTCGGCAGTTCGCGGTCGACCAGCGCCGTAAGGTTTCCAGCGCCCGGCTGTACCTGTCCGGGGTCGGGCTGCACAAGCCCACGCTCAACGGGCGCACCTTGACCGACGAGGTGCTCGCACCCGGCAACTCCAACTACCAGCTCTCCAGCGAGTACCGCGCGTACGACGTCTCCGACGAGCTACGCAAGGGCGACAACACGCTCGGCGTGCAGCTGGGCAATGGCCCGGCCTATGTGCGGCGCAGCGTCACCAACCCGGCCGTCGGTCGGACCGCGCCGTATTCGTGGTGGCAGAGCCAGCTCAAGGGCAGCGGCACCCTGGTCGCGGATGTCGAGGCCGGTGCCACCACCGCCGCGGTGAGCAGCGTCGCCGGCTACCACGTCGGCGGCACCATCAACGTCGACACCGGTAACGGCGGCGACAGCCTCGAGTCGCGTGTGATCACCGCGATCGGCGCCGCCGACATCTCCTTCACGCCTGGACTGGACAAGCCGCACTCGGCCGGTGCGCTGGTGACCGGGTCGGGTAACAACATCGCGGCCAGCGACCCCAGTGCGGGCGCCGCCGTCACCCCACGGTTCATCGCGCGGCTTGAGGTCTCGTACAGCAACGGCGCTACCGACGTGATCGTCTCCGACCGCCGGTGGCGTACCGCGCTCGGCCCGCTCGTGACCGACGCCTGGTACTCCGGCGCGGACTACGACGCCCGCCGGGAACAGCCCGGCTGGGACCGGCCCGGATCGGACCTGTCCGCGACCGCGACCCGCCGCGACGGCACCCCGACCGGCTGGATCGACGCCGGCATCGCCCCACCGCCGAACCTGGCCACCAGGCTGGTGGCCCGCGCCGGCGAGCCGGTGAAGGTGGTGGAGACGTTCACGCCGGTGTCGGTGACGAATCCGGTGCCGGGCACGTGGGTCTTCGATTTCGGGCAGAACATTGTGGGCTGGCCGCGGCTGCAGTTGGCCGCTGGTGTGCCGGCCGGAACCACCATCCGGATGTCGCCGGCGGAGTCATTGGCCGCGGACGGCACCGTCGACCAGGCCTCCCTGCGCGGCGGCGGGAGTCGGGGTGTCGACCTGTTCAACACCTACACCACAGCCGGGCTGCCCGGTGGTGAGAGCTGGCATCCGGACTTCAACTACTTCGGTATGCAGTGGGTCCAGGTCACCGGCCTGCCGGAGGGGTATGTGCCGACAAAGGACACCGTCACGGGGTTGCGGTTGCAGGCGGTCACACCGGTCGCCGGTGAGGTGAGCACCTCCAACGCCCGGATCAACCGGATTCACAAGATGGCCCGTTACTCGTTCGCTGGCAACGTCATGTCGGTGTTCACGGATTGTCCGGGCCGGGAGAAGCTGTCGTATCCGGCGGACTACACGATGCCGATGGGTGCGATCCACCGCAATCACCAGTTGGCGGCGTACCTGCGCACGAGCATGCACCACCTGGTCGAGGGTCAGTCGATAGCGGACACGCCGATGTTCGGCAATGTGGCGTTGAAGACCCCGGTCTACGACTGGGGATACACCGGACGGTTCGGTGACGAGATCAACTGGGGCAACGCCATCATCCTGGTGCCCGCCATGTTGTACGAGCTGTACGGCGACACCCAGACGATGGCCCGCTTCTACGACCAGATGGTCGACTTCGCCGACTACATCGCGCGGCAGAAGGCCGGCACCGGCGCCGACGCGCATATAGTCGACGCGGCGCTGGCCGACTGGGTCTCGGCCGAGCAGACCTCGGGCCGGATCACCGGCACCTGGGGCTACTACATCATGATCAGCAAGCTGGCCATGATGGCGGAGCTGACCGGTCACACCGCCGACGCCGCGAAGTACACCGTGTTGGCGGCCGAGATCAAGGCCGCGTTCAACGCCCACTTCTACAACACGACGCTGCGCCGGTACACCACCGCCGGGAACGCCGGCACCGCTGGCGCCACGCAGGCGGCACAGGCCTTGGCTCTGGACGCTGGGCTGGTGCCGGACGGCGAACGCGGCGCGGTGACCGAGGCGCTGGTCGAGCTGGTCTACGCGTTCCACCCGGTCGGTGACGGCCCGCACTTCAGCGCCGGCACGATCGGCATGGCCGCCACCGTGCGGGCGCCATCGGGCCGGCGCCCCGCGCGCGGGGCGGGGGGGCCGGCGTGGGGAGGGGCGGGGGGCCGCGCGC
>NZ_JAIBNX010000004.1:0-54474 GCF_026130045.1 Micromonospora sp. CPCC 205371 | reverse complement strand
CGTCCCCCCGGGTGGGTGCCGGCCCGCCCTCGCGCGCGGGCCCGACGGGCTTGGCCGCCCCCGTGCGGGCGCCCGCGCCCGCCGGCCGCGACGACGTGCTGTGGGACCTGCTGCAGGAGGACGAGGAGCCCAGCTACGGCTTCTTCATGGAGTCCACCGTCGCCAACCCGGGCGGCATGACCACCATCGGCGAGCGGTGGAACCGCCGGGACTCCAAGAACCACATGATCCTCGCCCAGATCGAGGAGTGGTTCCACACCGGGCTGGCCGGCATCCGGGAAGCGCCCGGGTCGGTCGCGTACCGGCAACTGGTCTTCCAGCCGAAGGTCGTCGGTGACCTGACCTTCGTCAAGGGCAGCTATCGCACCCCGGCCGGGGAGGCCCGCTCCGAGTGGCGCAAGGGCGACCGCTGGCTCCGCCTGACGGTCACCGTACCCACCAACACCAGCGCCGAGGTCTGGGTGCCGACCCTCGGCGGCCGCGTCGCCGGCAAGCCACGCGGGGCCGACTTCGTGCGCGTCGACGGCGACTACGCCGTCTACCGCGTCGGATCCGGCTCCTACACCTTCACCACCAGCACGTCATGACCCGTGTCGACTTTCCGGCCGCCTTCCTGTGGGGGGCGGCCACGTCGGCCCACCAGGTCGAAGGCGGCAACGTCAACAGCGACTGGTGGGACTTCGAGCACCGGCCCGGCACCGCCGCCCGCGAGTCCTCCGGCGATGCCATCGACCACTACCACCGGTACGCCGACGACTTCGCCCTCCTGAGGTCTCTTGGCCACAACGCCCATCGCCTGTCCGTGGAGTGGGCCCGGACCGAGCCGGCGCCCGGCGAGTTCAGCCGCGCCGCCATCGAGCACTACCGGCGGGTGCTGACCGCGCTCGCCGATACCGGCATGACCGCGTTCGTGACCCTGCACCACTTCACGCTGCCGCGCTGGTTCGCGGCGGCCGGCGGCTGGCTCGCTCCGGACGCCGTGGAGGTGTTCGCACGCTACTGCCGGTACGTGGCCGCTGAACTCGGTGACCTGATGCCGTACGTGTGCACCATCAACGAACCGCAGATGGTGGCTCTGCATGGCTACCTGGAGGGCTATCACCCGCCCGGCATCACCAACCCCACGTTGTGGAAGCGTGCCGGCCGGGTGCTGCTGGAGGCCCACCACGGCGCCGTCCGCGCGGTCCGGGACGCGTCCCCGCACTCGCAGGTCGGCCTGGCCGTGAACCTGCCACTGCTGGCGCCCTCCCGCGACGACGACGCCTGCTGGTCCTTTCACCGGCTCATGCGGCACGAGATCGTCGACCTGTACCTCGACGGCCTCACCGGGCCGGATCGCGGCGACTGGCTCGGCGTGCAGTACTACCGCAAGCAATGGGTGGATCCGGCCTCGCCGACGTTCTTCGCCGATCCGCCCGAAGGGTTCCGGCGCACCCAGATGGGCTGGGCCGTCTATCCGGACGGGCTGCGCCAGGTCCTGCACCGGGCCGCCGAGACCGGCCTGCCGCTCTACGTCACCGAGAACGGCATCGCCACCGAAGACGACACCGAGCGCGTCGACTACCTGCACACCCACATCGCCGCCGTCGCGCAGGCCCTTGACGAAGGCGTCGACGTGCGCGGATACCTGCACTGGTCGGCGTTCGACAACTTCGAGTGGAGCGAGGGCTACCGACCCACGTTCGGCCTCATCGCCGTCGACTCCGGCTTCACCCGGATACCCAAGCCGAGCGCCCACGCCTTCGCCGCGATCGCGGCTTCCGGGCGACTGTCCTCAAGGGAGCCGGTGCAGGCTTGACTCGCGTACGACCAGTTCCGGGTCGAAGACCACCTGCTGGTGCTGGTGTTCTTCCGGTTTGTCGGCCTCCTCCAACAACAGCGTCGCGGCCGTCTGGCCGAGGCGTTGGCGGGGTTGGCGCACCGAGGTCAGCGGGACGGCGGCGGCCGCGGCGAAGTCGATGTCGTCGTACCCGACGAGGGCGATGTCGTCGGGCACGCGAACGCGCTGGCGGGTCAGGCCCTGCAGCACGCCCAGCGCCAGCAGGTCGTTGGCGCAGAACACCGCGGTGGCGCGCGCCTGCCGCGGCAATCCGAGGATGCGGGCGGCGGCGTCGCGTCCGGCTGCCACGGTGAGGGTGGGAGTGTCGACCCTCTGCAGCGACCGCGGTTCCAGGCCGGCGTCGACCAGTGCCTGCTGTGCGCCGCGGTGGCGGTCCCGCACCTGTTGCAGGGCGGAGCCACCGACGAACGCGATCCGCCGGTGGCCGTTTTCGATCAGGTGCCGGATGGCGAGCTGCCCGCCGAGGTGATCGTCGACGGAGACCGAGCACGCGTCGGCGTTGGTGGACGTGCGGTCCAGCATGACCACGCACACCCCGTGGTCGCGCAACCGTTGCAGGCGTTCGCTGGCGTCGTCGATCGGTGTGATCAGGACACCACGGACCCGTTGCTCCTCGAGCAGGTCCAGGTACGCGTTCTCCTTGGCCAGGTCGCCGTCGCTGTTGCAGAAGATGACCGCCAGCCCGGCCCTGCCGGTCGTGTACTCCACGCCCTTGGCGACGTCGGTGAAGAACGGGTTGGCCACGTCGAGTACGACCAGGCCGAGGGTGCGACCACGGCCTCGCCGCAGGTGGCGGGCGGCGTCGTTGCGTACGAAACCCAGCTCCTGGATCGCGGCCAGGACGCGGGAGCGGGTCGTCGGCGTGACGATGTCGGGTTTGTTGAGGACGTTCGACACGGTGCCGACCGAAACGCCCGCGCGAATGGCGACATCGCGGACGCTGGCGGCCGGCCTGGTGAGGTGTCTGTCCCGCGCTTCCATGAATCGTTCAAGGTAATCGCGCTCCGGCGCTGGGTGTAGGGGTGTGTCCCCATGTGGCCAGCCCGGGGCGGGCTAACGATTCGGTAACCCGCTCGAAACTCTTGACCCGACCGGAGGTGCGTGTTTAACGTTTTACAGATCAGGTCGATGAATCGTTTCATCACCGCTTGGAGGCCGCATGCCCGAGCAGACCACGAACGACACACCCGTGCTTACCCTCGCCGGCGCGCGTAAGTCCTTCGGTGCCGTTCACGCGCTGCTCGACGGGCGGCTGGAGTTGCGCGCCGGCGAGGTGCACGGCCTGGTAGGCGAGAACGGGGCGGGCAAGTCGACGCTGGTGAAGGTCCTCGCCGGCGTACACGCGCCGGACGAGGGCGTGCTGGCGCTCGGCGGGCAGCCCACGGTGTTGGGCGGGCCGGCAGGCGCTCGCGCGGCCGGTATCGCCGTGATCTACCAGGAGCCGACGCTGTTTCCCGACCTGTCGGTCACGGAGAACATCTTCATGGGCCGGCAGCCGCTACGCGGTCTGCGGCGCATCGACACCGCGGCGATGCGGCGGCGCACCCGGGAGCTGTTCGCGCAGCTGGGCGTACAGATTGATCCCGACCGCCCGGCGCGTGGCCTCTCCATCGCCGACCAGCAACTGGTCGAGATCGCCAAGGCGCTGTCGTTCGACGCGCGGGTGCTGGTCATGGACGAACCGACCGCGGCGCTGTCCGGCGTGGAGGTCGAGCGGCTGTTCGCCGTCGTGCGGTCGCTGCGCGAGTCCGGCGCCGCGATCCTGTTCATCTCGCACCGGTTCGACGAGGTGTTCGCGCTGTGCGACCGGGTCACGGTCATGCGGGACGGGCGCTGGGTGTCGACCGACCCGGTCGCCGAGCTGACCGTCGGCCAGGTGGTGCGCCGGATGGTCGGGCGCGAGGTCTCCCAGCTGTACCCCAGGCAGGACACCCAGGTTGGTGACGCGGTCCTCCGCGTGCGTGGCCTCACCCGGGCCGGGGTGTTCGACGCGGTCAGCTTCGAGGTGCGCGCCGGCGAGATCGTGGCGCTGGCGGGTCTGGTCGGCGCCGGTCGCAGCGAGGTGGTCCGGGCGGTTTTCGGCGTCGACCGGTACGACTCCGGCGAGGTTCTGGTGGACGGGCAGCGACTGCCGCGCGGCCGGCTGGCCGCCGCGATGGCCGCGGGTGTGGCGCTCGTACCGGAAGACCGCCGGCAGCAGGGCCTGGTGATGGAGCTGCCCATCGAGCGCAACGTGACCCTCACCCGCCGCTGGTCGCTGTCGCGGCTGGGCCTGCTCGGGCCCCGCGTGGAGCGCGAGGACGCGCACCGCTGGACGCGGCTGCTCCAGGTCAAGGTCGGCCACCTGTCCGACCCGGTGTCCACATTGTCCGGTGGCAACCAGCAGAAGGTGGTACTGGCCAAGTGGCTGTCCACCAACCCGAAGGTGCTCATCGTCGACGAGCCGACTCGCGGCATCGACGTGGGAACCAAGGCGGAGGTGCACCGGCTGATGTCGCAACTGGCCGGCGAGGGCGTCGCCGTGCTGATGGTCTCCAGCGAGCTGCCTGAGGTGCTCGGCATGGCCGACCGGGTGCTGGTCATGCACGAGGGCCGGCTGGTCGAGGAGATCGCCCGGGACGCGGCCGACGAGGAGTCGGTGATGCTCGCCGCCACCGGTCAGGCGGGCCGGTCATGACCACAGCGACCAAGCCGGCCCAGGGAGCGTCGCCGCCACGCGCGCGCGGAGACGTGCGCGGTGCCCGCCGCCTGTTCGTCATACGGGAGCTCGGCATCGCCCTCGCGCTGGTGCTGCTGGTCGCCGTCACGACGATCTCGAACTCGCGGTTCCTCTCCGCGCAGTCCCGCAAGGATCTGATGCTCGGCGCCACCATCCTGGTGGTCCTGGCGGTCGGCCAGACGATCGTGGTGATCACGCGCAACGTCGACCTGTCGGTCGGGTCGGTGCTGGGGCTGTCGGCGTTCGCGACCGGAAAGCTGTTTCTGGCGATGCCGGACGCGCCGATCGTGCTGGCCATCCTCGCCGGTGTCGGGCTCGGTGTGCTGTGCGGCGCGGTCAACGGCGCCCTGATCGCCATCGCCCGCGTACCGGCGCTCGTGGTCACCCTCGGCACCCTGTACGTGTTTCGGGGGCTGGACTACTCATGGGCTGCCGGGCAGCAGATCAACGCGGCCGACATGCCCAGCGGGTTCAAGCGGATGGGCACCGCCGTCGTGCTCGGCGTGCCCGTCCTGGCGCTGTTCGCGGTCGCGGTGCTGCTGATCGCCGGGTTCTACCTGCGCTCGTACCGGTCCGGGCGGGAGATGTACGCGATCGGCTCGGACCCGGACGCCGCACGCCTGTCCGGTATCCCGGTCGGGTGGCGGGTGTTCACCGCCATGACCGTCTCCGGCGCCCTGGCAGGGCTGGCCGGCGTGCTGTACGCGGCCCGGTTCGGCACCCTCGACGCCGCCGCCGGCACCAGCATCGAGCTCAACGTGGTCGCCGCGGTCGTGGTCGGCGGGGTGGCCATCTTCGGCGGCAGCGGCTCGGTGTACGGGGCGGCACTGGGCGCGGTGTTGCTGTCCACAATGGGCGCCGCCTTGCCGGTGCTGCGCATAGACCCGTTCTGGCAGCAGGCCGTCGTCGGCTCGCTGATCCTGGCCGCGATCGGCCTGGACCGGGCGCTGACCGCCCGGATCGCCCGACGGCTGAGGGGAAGGAGGGCCCGTGGTGCGTAAGCGACTGGGCACCTGGGACGTCCTGGTCGTGGCCGTGCTGGCGCTGGTGGTCGTGGCCTCCTCGGTGCTGGTTGACGGCTTCGCCACCTCCCGCTTCTGGGGCTTCCTGCTGCTAGACGTCATCCCGATCGCGCTGATCGCGCTGCCGATGACCCTGGTCATCATCACCGGCGAGATCGACCTGTCGGTGGCCAGCGTGCTGGGCCTGTCCAGCGCTGTCATGGGCCAGCTGTGGCTGTCCGGTACGCCGCTGCCGCTGATCCTGCCGCTCGTGGTGCTGCTCGGCGTGGCCTGCGGCGCCGTCAACGGGTTGTTCGTCACCGGGTTCGGGCTGCCTTCCCTCGCGGTCACCATCGGCACGCTGGCCCTCTACAGAGGACTGTCCTACGTGGTGCTCGGCGATCGGGCGGTCGCCGACTTCCCGTTCTCCTGGACCGGCACGTTCATCGAGCCGCTGCCGGGCACCACGGTGCCGTGGGTGGCGCTGGTGGTGCTCGGCCTGGCGGTCGTTTTCGGTGTCGTGCTGCACGCGACCCCGATCGGGCGGGCGCTGTTCGCCATGGGCAACAACGACCAGGCCGCCACCTTCTCCGGCATCTCCGTAGCCAAGACGAAGTTCTGGCTGTTCGTGGTCACCGGCGCGGTCGCCTCGCTCGCCGGGTTCTTCTGGACGATGCGGTACGCGTCCGCCCGCGCCGACAACGGTGCCGGCCTGGAACTGGCCGTCGTGGCCGCGGTGCTGCTCGGCGGGGTCTCCATCTTCGGCGGTCGCGGCACGCTGGGCGGGGTCCTGGCCGGTGTGCTGCTGCTGATCACCCTGCGAAACGCCCTGCAACTGGCCGACGTGCCGGCCGACACGCTCACCGTCGTCACCGGCACCCTGCTGATCATCTCGGTCGTCGGTCCCAATGCCGCCAGCATGCTGCGCGATCGGCTGCGCCGGCGACGACCCGCCTGATTCCTCCTTACCGCGCGATGAAAGGACCTGCCATGCGAGCCATACGTAACGGTGTATCCCTGCTTACGCTCTCGGCGCTGCTGCTGACCGCCGCCGCGTGCGCCAGCGACGACGGAGGTGACACTCCGGCGGCGGGCGGTGACGCCAGCGCTGGGGCGTCGGGCGAGATCAAGGAAGGTCTGAGCGTCGCGTTCTTGCCCAAGCAGGTGAACAACCCGTACTTCACCGTGTCGGACAATGGTGGCAAGGCCGCGGTGGAGGAGTTCAAGGGGGAGTACAAGGAGGTCGGCCCGTCGGAGGCGTCGGCGTCGTCGCAGGTGTCCTATTTGAACACTCTGACGCAGCAGGGCTCGGATGTTATCGCGGTGTCGGCCAACGATCCGAACGCTATCTGTGGCGCCGTCAAGCAGGCCCGGCAGGGTGGGGCGAAGGTGGTCACGTTCGACTCGGACACTAACAAGGATTGCCGGGATCTGTTCGTCAACCAGGTCACGGCGCAGGGTATCGCGGAGAACCAGGTGAAGCTGATCTCCGATCAGATCGGCGGTGCGGGGAAGATCGCGATCCTGTCGGCGACGGCGAACGCGACGAACCAGAACGCTTGGATCGAGCTGATGAAGACTGAGCTGAAGAAGTCGGAGTACAGCAAGATCGAGCTGGTGACGGTCGCGTACGGCAACGACGATGACCAGAAGTCGTTCCAGGAGACTCAGGGGCTGTTGTCGTCGTATCCGGACCTGAAGGGCATCATCTCGCCCACGACGGTGGGGGTGGCTGCGGCGGCGCGGTACTTGTCGGGTTCGCAGTACAAGGGCAAGGTGGTCTTGACTGGGCTGGGTACCCCGAATCAGATGCGTGAGTTCGTCAAGGACGGCACGGTGAAGAACTTCGCGCTGTGGAACCCGGCCGACCTCGGTTACCTCGCCGCTTACGCTGGTGCGGCTTTGGCCTCGGGCATCATCACCGGCAAGGAGGGCGAGAAGTTCACCGCTGGCAAGCTCGGCGAGTACACCATCGGTCCGGACAGCGTGGTCGTGCTCGGCCCGCCGACCGTCTTCGACGCCTCCAACATCGACCAGTTCGACTTCTAAGTAACTGGATCGTGTTCTACCGCTCCGGGCCTTTACGCGGACGCCGTGTTCCCCCGGCCAGCAGATCGGGCCGCTACAGGTTGGGCGTCAGGAAAGCGCCCCGGGACGCTCGACAACGTCGATGACCGCCGTTACGGCACCGAACCTGGTCATGCCGGTGACGGCCACCTCACCTGGCACGTCTGTCGCCCCGACCGGCAGCGCCTGCCATCGGACGGGGACAGTGATGACGGCACCCCTCGCGGTGACGAGCACGCGGACGGAGGAGGGCAGTGCCGGCACCCCGCCAACCCTGGTGGCTCTGTAGACGGTGTCCTCCAGGATGTGCTTGGCTCGGCTCGCGTTGAACACGTTGATGGACGCGTGCGGCTCCCAGGTGTTGGGCAGCTCTGGCACAGCGCGGAACATCGTCTGCCATCCCGCCGGCTCCCAGACCAGCACTCCGGTGCCCTGGTTGTTCACCACATCGTTGGCGGCCTGGAAGACCCGCTGGATCGCGTCCGCCTGGCCCTGGATGGTGCGCGGGAAGGGCGAGTTGGGCAGCGGTGAGCCGTCGCCGCCGGACGCGGGATAGGAGGTCTCCGCGACCTCGATCTCGTAGTCGGGGTATGTCGTCGTCATCGTGTGCAGGTTGAGGTCCAGCGCCTCAGGCGTGCCGTGCCACTCCGGGTAATACGAGATGGCCAGCACGTCAGGGTTCTGGCCCTTTGCCTTCACCCGGGTTAGGAACTGGTGCCAGAACTCCATGGTCTTGGCGAGCCGATTCCTATCGACGATCACGTGGATCTCGACCTTGGATTTCGGGGACGCGTCGCGGACGGCCTCGATTCCGGATGCGGCCAGGGTGGTGAAGCGGTCCCACGCCTCGTCGTACAGCTGTTGCTCGACCGGGTCTGTCGAGCCCCAGTACCGCCACAGCAGGCCGCCGCCGGGCTTGGACTGGTAGACGTCGGCCTGGTTGACGAAGTACGGCGGATTGGTCGTGCCGATCAGGGCCGCCTCGCTGCCGTACATGAAGCCGTTGATGATCTCGTTACCGACGGCGACCTTGTCCGGTCTGGTGCCCTGCCGGATCAGCCGGCGCAGGTAGTCGGCGGTGGAGTCGTACACCGCCTGGGTCAGGTCATCGAACTCCAGCTCGGCCCAGGCGCGGGGTTTCGGCTGCTTGCTCGGGTCCGCCCAGGAGTCCGCGTAGTGGAAGTCGATGCCGAGGCCCATGCGACGTTCCTTGATCCACCGAGCTGACTGCAGCGACCGCTCCGGGCCCTGGCGTGGAATCGCCGTTGGTTCGCCGGTGGTCTCGTCTCTTGGCTCGTTGAAGATCCGCAGCCGGGCGTACTCCATGCCGCGATCCTTGGCCACGTCGAGCAGGTGTGGCCCGGCGCCTCGGTCGGCGGCCAAGGGGTCGACCCAGTACTGCCGGGTCTGGAAGTCGTCCACCCAGGACAGATCGGCCCCGAGGATGAGGTCGTCGCGCAGATAATTGAAGACCTGTATCTCGCTGACGCCGACCTTGGCGTGCTGGGACGCGCCGGTGATCGTGAGCCGGATGAAGCGCGTATCTGGCCGGGTGAACAGGTGCACCGCCCCCCGCGAGACGGTTCGGTTGCCGGATCGGTCGGCTATCGTCTTCCACCGGCGAGCGTCGGATGACGCCTCGACGACGTACCGGTACACCGCGCCACGGTCCGGGAAGACCACCCTGACCTTGCGCAGGTTGTCGTAGGCGCCGCCAAGGTCGACAGTCAGCCGCTGGTGGGCGCCGGGGCCGTCGGCGTACCAGGAGGTCGTCGGGTCGCCGTCGGTGGCCAGGCGAGCGGTGGACGCGCCGCTGCTGGCCGTCGCGGAGGCCCAGAACTTGGCGGCGATGTTGCTTTCGATGGGCTTGATGTCCGCGGTGCCGAAAACGGCGTGCGCCGGGGTTGGCGCCGCGAGCATCCCCGCGCTCACCATGGCGGCGAGTGCGGTCACCGCCACGGCTCTGCGGGCGGGGTTCCTGACCCCCATACCTTTCTCCTAACCCGTGCGGGCTCTGGCGTCAGAACCATTTGCACGTCGAGATCTGTCGATTGACAAATATGCGTCCGACCGTAACACTTCCTGATACATCTCTGGATACGCGCGAGGTCCAAGCTCAGGAGGCGGTGCGCAACACGCGGACGTCTCCGGCCGGTACCGGTAGCGTCCCGTGGCACGGGGCGCCGGTGATCAGTTCCTTACCGGAGGCGGCCAGTTCCACGTCGCGGCCGGTGTGGTTGATGGCGATGAGATAGCTGGCGGAGTCGCCGACCCGGCGGACCAGCTCCACGCCGTCCGGCAGCCCAGCGCGGGGGACCAGCCCGGCCTCGGCCAGCACGGCGTCGAGGTCGCGGCCGTTCAGGCGGGTGGAGACATACCAGGCGCTGCCCGTGCCGAAGCGGTGCCGGGTGACGGCGGGTTCACCAGCGGCGGGGCCGTCCAGGTACCGCCGCACCGGCTCGGCCCCGGCGAGGACCAGCCGCTCGGTCCAGACATCCGCGGTCAGGTCACCGTCCAGCCGCACGGCCGAACCGGCCCGCAATGGCAAGAACTCCTCCACAGACAGGCCGAGCAGGTCGCGCAGGGCACCTGGATAGCCGCCGGGGTGCACGGCATCCGTCTCGTCGACGATGCCGGAGAAGTAGGAAACGATCAGCGTTCCGCCGTCCCGGACGTAGGCGGCCAGATTGGCCGCCGCTGCTGACGACATCAGGTACAGGCTCGGCACCAGCACCATCGGATACCTGGAAAGGTCGCCCTCCGGGCGGACGAAGTCGACGGTGCGGTGGGCCCGCCAGGCGCGCTCGTAGTACGCGTACAGCCTGTCGAGATAGCCGAGGTCGACGGACGGCCGCCACTCCAGTTCGAGGGCCCACCACGCCTCCCAGTCCCAGACGATGCCGATGTCCGGCACCACCCGGGTGCCGACCAGTTCGTCCAGGTTGGACAGATCGGCGCCGAGCCGCACGACGTCACGCCACATCCGCGTGCTGGTGCCACCGTGGGGAAGCATCGCCGAGTGGAACTTCTCCGCGCCGAAGCGGGAGGCGCGCCACTGGAAGAAGAGCGCGGAGTCGGCGCCGCGGGCGATGTGGGCGAGGCTGTTGCGGCGCATCTCACCGGGTGTCTTGGCGATGTTGCGGGGCTGCCAGTTGACCGCGCCGGTGGAGTGCTCCATGAGCAGCCAGGGCCGGCCCTCGGCGACCGACCGGGTGAGGTCGGCGGCCATGGCCAGCTCGATGTGGTTGTCGGTCCGCTCGGCCTGCAGGTAGTGGTCATTGGAGACGACGTCGACCTCGGCTGCCCACCGCCAGTAGTCCATCCACTTGCAGTTGGGCACCATGAAGTTGGTCGTCACGGGCACGCCTGGTGCGAGCCGGTGCAGCACGTCGCGCTCGGCGCGGAAGCAAGCCAGGTACTCGTCGGAGGAGAACCGAAGGTAGTCGAGCTGCTGGGTCGGGTTGACGCCGGGCGGCGCGACGCGGGGAGGGTCGATCTCGGACCAGTCGCCGTACCGCTGGCCCCAGAAGGTGGTGCCCCACGCCTCGTTGAGCGCGTCGAGCGTGTCGTACCGCAGGCGCAGCCACTGCCGGAACGCGGTTGCCGAGGTCTCGCAGTAGCAGGCCGAGTTGGCCCACCCGTACTCGTTGTGCGCGTGCCACAGCACCAGGGCCGGGTGGTCACCGTAGCGGCGCGCCAGTTCCGCGGTGATCCCCGTGGCCGCCGCACGGTACGCGGGTGAGCTGGGACAGAACGCGTGCCGGGCGCCGCCGCCGAGTACCTGCCCTTCCCGGGTGACCTGGCGGGCCTGCGGGTGGCGCCGGAAGAACCAGGCGGGCGGCGCGGCCGTGGGGGTGGCGAGGTTGACCGCGATGCCGCCGTCGTGCAGCATCGCGATGATGCGGTCCAGCCAGCCGAAGTCGTACTCGCCGGGGGCGGGCTCCAGCAGCGCCCATGCGAAGATCCCGACGCTTACCAGGTTGACGCCCGCTTCGCGCATGAGCCGCACGTCTTCGTGCCAGACGGGCTCGGGCCACTGCTCGGGGGTGTAGTCCCCACCGTACCCGATCTTGCCGAGGCGGGGCACCGCGCGGGCGGCGTCGTTCATAGAAGCTCCTGGCTGTGAGCGCTCACAAAGATGTGCGCCATCATGACACAACAGTTGTCAGTTACGGCACCGCCGGTCTGGCTCTTGACACGCGTGCGACGCTCGGCGAACACTGTGAGCGCTCACAATGATTTCCGCCGGGTTAACGGAGGAGAGCTCCATGCTCGATAGAGACATCAGCCGGCGCCGTTTCCTCACCGGTTCGGCGCTCGCCGCCGGCGGCGCCCTCGGTGTGCCACTGCTTGGCGCGTGTGACGCCAGCTCGGATGGCGATTCGTCCGGTGACGGCAAGACCGTGACGCTCACCGTCATGTACAAGAACAACGAGCTGACCAAGGAGCACATCGCCGACTTCGAGGCGAAGCACCCAGGCATCAAGATCAGCTTCATTGAGTTCGACGAGACGCGGCTCAACGCGATGCTGGCTTCCAACGAACCGCCCGACTTCGTCCGCGCGCCGGCGGTGGGCAGCGCCGCCAACAACGCCCAGGGCTTGACCACCGCGCTCGACCCGTACCTGGACAAGAGCACGGTGCTCACGAAGGACAACCTGATGGCGGTCAACGAGAGCTTCCGCTGGGACGGCAAGGTCACCGGACAGGGTCCGTACTACGGCATCACCAAGGACTGGAGCCAGGACGCCACGCTCTGGTACAACCGGGCGCTGTTCGAACAGGCCAAGATCCCGCCGCTGAGCACCACAGAGCCCATTTCGTACGACGAGCTGCTGGAGATCGCGAAGAAGCTGACCAAGAAGAGCGGCGGCAAGACCCAGGTCTACGGCCTCGGCGTGGAGTGGGCGTGGGGGATGTCCGCACCGATCTTCATGATGATCCTCCAGCAGGGCGGCCAGGTTTACAACGCCGACCTGACCGAGACCGACATGACCACGCCGGAGGCCAAGCGGGCCATCCAGTGGTACGTCGACTTCGGGCAGGCGGGCGTCGGGCCGACCACGCTCGACCCGGCCCCGGACGGCGCGGACCTGTCGCTGTTCCTGGCGAAGCGGATGGCGATCACCCAGGACGGCTACTGGTACGGCGGCAACTTCGTCAAGGAGTCCGAGGAGATCAAGAACAGCGTGGCGATGGCGCCGGCGCCGGTGATGGGCGACAAGCGGATCAGCCCCACGTACGTCGGTTGGGGCGCCATGATCCCGGCCAAGGCCAGGCATAAGGACGAGGCCTGGAAGCTCATGGAGTACTTCATGGCCGGGCCACCGTCGGAGGAGCGGGCCAAGAGTGGCTGGGGCTTGCCGGGCCTGAAGTCGCAGTTGTCGCTGCTGCCGCAGGAGCTGCCGTACCAGAAGCAGGCCTACCAGACCACGCAGGCCGAGCTTCAGTACGCCGGGCAACTGCCGGACTCGCCATACATGACGGGGGGAGGCTGGTTGCCCGTGCTCGACAAGCACATCACCCGCGCCATCAAGAAGGAGATCACCGTCGACGCCGCCTGCAAGGCGATCACCGACGAGATCAACAAACTGCTCAAGCAGGGCAAGGACCAGATCAGATAGTGGTCGCCATGGAAGCGGAAAGGGCGAGACGCGGGCGGCGCCGCTGGTCGCGGTACCCCAGCCGGACCTTTTACCTGTTCGTCTCGCCCTGGGTCCTCGGTTTCGCGCTGCTCACCGCGCTGCCGCTCGGATACGCGCTGCTGGTCAGCTTCACCAACTTCAACGGCCGCAACAGCCGGTGGCGCTGGGTCGGCATGCGCAACTACACCGAGCTGGTACGCGACGCCGACGTCATCGCCAGCCTGGTCCGGACGCTGGCGTACACGGCGATCACGGTGCCGCTGATGGTGGCCGGCGGGCTGGGCCTGGCCGTGCTGCTCAACCGGCGGCTGAAGGCCGTCGGCCTGTTCCGGACGATCTTCTTCCTGCCTTCGGTGGTGCCGGTGGTCGCCATGGCGATCATGTGGAAGCTGATCTTCAACCGGGACGCCGGCATCCTCAACGCGATACTCGAGAAGGTCAGCGTGGGACCGATCGCATGGTTGGTCGACCCGAACGCGTTCTACGCGCTGATCATCCTCACTCTGTGGGGACTGGGCGGCGGCATGGTCATCATGCTCGCCGCCCTGCAGAGTGTGCCGGTCGAGCTGGAGGAGGCGGCGGTCGTCGACGGCGCCAGCCGGTGGCATGTGTTTCGCCACGTCACCGTGCCGATGATCTCGCCGGTCATCTTCTTCCAGGTGGTCACCGGCGTCATCGCGTCGTTCCAGATCATCATTCAGCCGCTGCTGCTCGCCGAGTCCAACCAGGTCGGCTCGGTGGCTTTGGTGCCGCAGAGCACACACCTGTACATGGTGCAGGTCTACGAGGAGTTCTTTAACAACAACCGGTACGGCTTCGGCTCCGCCATGCTTTGGGTGTTCTTCCTGGTCATCCTGGCCATCACCCTCGTGGTGCAGCGCTCCAGCCGGTTGTGGGTGCACTACCAGGTCGACAGCGAGGCCGAACGATGACGGTTGTCCGTGACCCCGCACGCCCGGCGATCAAGCCGGCCTTGCCGGCGCCGGCGCGGCGACCCCGGCGCAGGGCCAACGCGGCGTGGACTTACCTGCTGCTGATGACGCTCGCGGTACTGTTCGCCGGGCCGTTCGCCTGGCTGGTGCTCGCCGCGTTGAAGACCAAAACGGAGTGGGTCGCGATCCCGGCGAAGATCCTGCCGGAGGCTCCACAGTGGGGGAACTTCACACAGGCGCTCACCGAAATCAACTTCACGGCGTACCTGGGAAACTCGCTCTTCCTGTCCTTCCTGTACGCGGTGCTGGTGACGTTCTCCAGCGCGGCCGTCGGCTTCGGTTTCGCACGGCTGCGCGGGCGCGGCAAGCGTCCGCTGTTCGTGGTGCTGCTCTCCACCATGATGCTGCCGCAGATCCTCACCCTGATCCCCACCTATGTGCTGTTCGCCCGGGTCGGGCTGGTCAACACGTACTGGCCGTGGGTGCTGTGGGGCCTGGCCGCCTCGCCATACCTAGTCTTCCTTTTCCGCCAGTTCTTCGCCGCCATCCCCGCCGAGCTGGAAGACGCGGCGATCATCGACGGCTGCGGATACGGCCGGATCTTCTTGCAGATCTTCCTGCCGCTGTCCCGGCCCGTGCTGGTGACCTCGTTCCTGCTCTCGTTCACCTGGACCTGGGGCGACTACATCGCGCCCGCCCTGTTCCTCGACCCCGACCACACCACGCTGTCCGTGGCCATCTCGGCGTTCTACCGCGACCCGCACGGCAACCCCGACACCACGCTGCAGGCGGCCGCCGCCACGCTCTACGTCGTACCGGTCCTGGTGATCTTCCTGTTCGCGCAGCGCTACTTCATCCGCGGCGTCCTCAGCTCCGGCGTGAAGGGGTAACTCACGACGCGCCGACACCGTCGATGCCTTCGCCGCCCGGGTCGGCGTACTCATGGCGGTTCAGGTTCTCCGCCGAGCAGGACGACGCCGCGTCGCCGTACGCGCCGTTGACGTCGTTCGGGCAGGTCGACGGCCGCGATCGGCCTTCCATCAGCCGGCAATGGCGCTGACATCCATCGATTGACAAGTCGTTGTCCGACGGTAACACTCTTTGATAGATCTGAATGGGAGCGCTCACAGTGCGTTCTGGCAGGGCACCAGGACGAGGGCCACACCGCGCTGAGCGGCGTTGGTTGGGGCCGCCGGTGTTGGTCCACTGCGAGATGCGGGCAGCGATCGTCACGCGGCAGGCGGCCAACGCCGCAACGTTCGAGCAGCACCAGGCCGTGAAGGGCTTCGCCATCACCTGACTCTGGAGATCATCATGTTTTCACGCAGACAGCGCGTCGCGTTGCTGTCCGCCGGCGCGGCGATAGCGGTGGCGGGCGCAGGGGTGCTCACCGCCGCCGTGGCTTCCGCGGCGGCGACCCGCTACGAGGCGGAAACCGCACCCTCCACATGCGACGGTGTCATCGAGTCAAACCACACCGGATACTCCGGCAGTGGATTCTGCAACGCCAACAACGCGGTCGGCGCGGCAGCGCAGTTCACGGTGACGGCGTCCGCCGCCGGGGAGGCCACCGTCGCGGTGCGGTACGCCAACGGCACGACGAGCAACCGTCCGGCGGACGTGCTGGTCAACGGCGCGGTCGCGCAGTCGGGTGCCGCGTTCAACCCCACCGGCGCGTGGACGACATGGGCCACCACGACGCTGACCGTGTCGGTGAACGCCGGCAGCAACACGATCCGGCTCAGCCCGACCACGGCCAATGGCCTTGCCAACATCGACTACGTCGACTTCGAGGTCGGTGGCACGCCACCCACGTCGCCACCGCCTAGTTCGCCGGCGCCCGGATCGGGCAAGCAGATGGAGGACCTGAACCGCGGGCTGGCCAGCGTCCGCTCCGGCAGCGGCAACCTGGTCTCCTGGCGACTGCTCGGCACCGAGGCCGCGAACACCGGCTTCAACGTGTACCGCGGATCGACGAAGGTGAACTCGTCGCCGATCACCAACTCCACCAACTACTTGGACTCCGGCGCGGCGGCGGACGCGTCGTACACGGTCCGCGCGGTCGTGGACGGCGTCGAGCAGGCGGCGTCGGAGGCGTCGCTGCGGTTCGCCGGCGGCAACTACCTCGACGTGCCGATTTCCCGGCCGGGCAGCAGCTACACCGCCGGCGACGCCAGCGTCGGTGACGCGGATGGCGACGGCCAGTACGAGATCTTCCTCAAGTGGGACCCTTCCAATCAGAAGGATCCTGCTCAGGATGGGGTCACCAGCAACGTCTACATCGACGCGTACCGGCTCAACGGCACCCGGCTGTGGCGCATCGACATGGGTCCCAACATCCGGGCCGGGGCGCACTACACCCAGTTCCAGGTGTACGACTACGACGGCGACGGCCGGGCCGAGATGGCGGTGCGGACCTCCGACGGGACCCGCTCCGGGACCGGTCAGGTGATCGGTAACGCCAGCGCCGTGCATCGCAACTCGGCCGGGCATGTCAACGCCGGACCGGAGTTCTTGACGATGTTCGACGGGCTCACCGGTGCGGTGCGCTCGACGGTGACCTTCGAACCGGTCCGGGGCAACATCGCCGACTGGGGCGACACCAAGGGCAACCGGGGTAACCGGTTCCTGGCCGGGACCGCCTACCTCGACGGTCAGCGTCCCACTGTCATCATGAGCCGCGGTGTCTACGAAAGGACCGCGATCGCGGCCTACGACTTGCGCAACGGTCAACTGTCACTGCGGTGGAAGTTCGACTCCCGCACCGCCGGTAGCCAGTGGGCCGGCAAGGGGGCGCACTCGCTGTCGATCGCCGACGTCGACCGCAACGGCACCGACGAGATCGTCTTCGGTGCTATGGTCATCAACTCCAACGGCACCGGCCGCCACTCCACCAGCTTCTACGGCCACGGTGACGCGCTGCACGTCAGTGACTTCGTGCCGAGCCGGACCGGCCAGGAAATCTGGATGATCCACGAGGCGGCCCAAAGCCCGGCGGCGACCCTGCGGGATGCGAACACCGGCGCGGTCATCATGCAGAAGAACAACGCCTGCAACTGTGAGGGCCCGGCCCGTGGTGTGGCCGGTGACATCCACGCCGGCAACGCCGGCGGCGAATTCTGGGGCAGCGGGACCGGGTTGGGCAGCCTGTTCAACTCCTCCGGCGGCAACGTCGGACGCAACCCCAGCAGCAACAACTTCCTCGCCTGGTGGGACGGCGACCTGGTACGGGAACTGCTCAACGGCAACTACGTCGACAAGTACGGCACCGGCGGCGACACCCGCCTCATGACCGGTTCCGGCGCCCACTCCATCAACGGCACCAAGTCCACTCCGTCGCTGTCGGGTGACCTGTTCGGCGACTGGCGCGAAGAGATCATCCTTCCGCGTGACGACAACAACGCCCTGCGCATCTACGCCACACCCATACAAACCGACCGGCGCATCTACACGCTCATGCACGACGCCCAGTACCGCGTCGCGATCGCCTGGCAGAACACCACCTACAACCAGCCGCCGCACCCGAGCTTCTTCCTCGGCAACGGCATGACCAACCCGCCGCAACCGAACATCCACGTCCGCTGACTCCTTTCGGGCGCGCCGGCCGCTGGGCCGGCGCGCCCCAAGGGGGCATCCCTAGAACGGATCTGGCCATGGGCACATCTCGGGATCATCGATGAAGTGGTATTCGAAGGCTTCGGCAGCCATGGTGGCGGCGACGACTCTGTCCGGCATCGCCGCCATAGTCGCGATCCCCGCGCATGCCGCGACAACTCGGTACGAGGCGGAGTCCGCACCCGCCACGTGCGGCGGCTCTGTCGCCTCCAACCACTCCGGCTTCTCCGGTAGCGGTTTCTGTGACACGACCAACGCCGTCGGTGCCGCCGTCCAGTTCACGGCGAACGTGCCAGCCGCGGGCACCGCGAGGCTCGACATCCGGTACGCCAACGGCAGCACCGCGAACCGGCCGGCGGACGTCAGCGTCAACGGGACGGTGGTGCAGTCCGGCTTCGGGTTCGACGTCACCGGCGCTTGGACCAGCTGGGCGACCAGGAGCATCACCGTCCAGCTGAACGCGGGCAGCAACACCGTGCGGCTCGCCGCGACGACCGCCGGCGGGCTCGGCAATATCGATTACCTTGACGTCGTGACCGACGACACCGGAGGCAGCTCGATCATGCAGGGCGCGGACGTCTCCACCCTGCAGCGCGCCGCCGACCTGGGCACCCGGTTCTCCTACGCCGACGGCACCCAAGGTGACCCGCTGGACATCCTCAAAAGCGTCGGCGTCAACTACGCGCGGCTGCGGATCTGGAACAACCCGCGCAGCGGCTACAACAACAAGGACAAGGTCCTGCAGTACGCGCGGACGGTGAAGGCCAAGGGCCTGAAGCTGATGGTCGACTTCCACTACTCGGACACCTGGGCCGACCCCGGCAAGCAGTTCAAGCCGGCCGCCTGGGCCAGCCACGGGATCAGCCAACTGCAGACCGACGTCTACAACTACACCTACGACGTGTGCAACAGCCTGAAGGCGCAGGGCACCACGCCGGACAGCGTGCAGATCGGCAACGAAATCAACACCGGCATGCTCTGGGAAGACGGCCGGGTGGTCAACAACAACTTCACCAACCTCGGTCTGCTCCTCAAGGCCGGTTACAACGCCACCAAGGCGTGCGACAGCGGCACCCAGGTGATCATCCACACCGCCCGGGTGGAAAGCGGCGCCCGCTGGTTCTACGACGGCATCCGCGCCCAGGGCGTCCAATGGGACATCACCGCCCTGTCGTACTACTGCATGTGGCACGGCAGCATGTCCAACATGGCCAGTGTCGTCTCCGACATGCGCTCCCGATACGGCAAGCCGGTCATCATCGCCGAGACCGCCTACCCGTACACCACGACCAACGCCGACAGCACCGCCAACGTCGTCACGTCCGGATGCTCCGGCTACCCGATCTCGCCGGCCGGACAGCAAGCCAACTTTGCCGCGGTACAGAACACCGCCCGCAACGCCGGCGCCATCGGCATCTTCTACTGGGAGCCCACCTGGTACGCCGTGCCCGGCAACGGCTGGAATCCGGCCGACATCAACAACTCCGGCAACGAGTGGGACAACATGGCCATCTTCGACCGCACCGGCCGCCTCAACCCCAACATCCGGTGGCTCCCCTAACGGCGCCGTGGTCCAGCCGGCAGTTGCGTCACCAGCCGGTCAGCCTCGGGCGACGGGACGCGGTCATCCGCGGGCTAACCGCGGCCCGCCATCGCGGCAACCCTCGCTTGTGGAGCGGCGATGCCGCGGGCCACTTCGGCGAGGGCCCGAATGCGGGCGTTTTCGTGGGCGCTGCACCAGATCGGCCCCAGGCCGATCGGCGGCATGTCCCGGATGGGTACCACGACCTCCGCCACGGACGAGCACATCACGGTGCGCCGGATCGGGCGGCCCGACGGGGCCCGGGGCGGTAGGAACCGGTACCAAGATCCTTGCGGGAACGGTGGGAGAACCTTGGGCCCCTCGTATTCGGCGATGTCCTCCACCGATACCGACGTCCGGGCGGCGAGCCGGTGGCGAGTGGAAACGGCGAGGCGACGATCCCGATACTCGACTGCGGGCCCGGCGGTCAGGTCGGGTTCGTCGTCGTTGACCAGCCAGTTGAACGTCGCGTCGATCCGCCCGGCCCTCAGCAGCGTGTACGGGTCGAAGATCGGCACCTCCTGCAGGAGCACCCGGATCTGCGGATGGCGGGCCTCGAACGCGGCGACCAGCCGATTCAACGCGGCTCCCTCGGTGGTGGCACTGAACCCGATCCGTAGTGTCCCGGCGATCTGCTGGGCGGTCGCACGGGCATGCTGGACCGCGTCGTGCAACTGCGCGTACGCCGGAGCGAGCTGGTCGCGCAGCTGCGCACCGAGCGGGGTGAGCCGGACCCGGCGGCTGGTGCGCTCGAACAGCGCCCCACCGACTTCGCGTTCGAGCGCCGCCACCAGCCGGCTCACCTTCGGCTGGGTGAAGCGCAACCGCTCGGCCGTGCGCCCGAAATGAAGTTCCTCGGCGAGGACGAGGAACGTCTCGACCTGCGCGAGGTCCATGTTCGCTCCGATCCATGCAACCGCAACATAGATCGTCGCACGCTTCGGCCACCGGCAGGAAGCCGGTTCCGCGTCGCTGGCCGGAGGGCATCGGCGAGCCTTCGACAAGCGTGCTCGACCGGTTGGCATCCCGCGACCGTCACCTGCGGGCTGGCCGGATGAACCGGGCGGCCACGGTGGCAGGCAGGGACAGCAGGCAGACAACGGCGCGGCCAGGGCGGTGTAACGCACCCCGAGATGGGCGACGACTTGGCCGCCGATCAGCGCGCCGGTCGCGATTCCGGCGTTCGCGGCCGACGCGCCGAGGCTGGCGGCGAGATCCTTGCCACGGCCGGCCAGGCTGATCACGCGAACCTGGATGGCGATCGAGACAAGCCCGAACCCGACCAGTCCCCAGACGACGAGGACAAGCGCCACGAGCGCCGCCTCCTCCCGGCCGCTATGCCGAGGATGGCCAGGGCCGGCACGCCGATCAACGGAAAGTCCGGCATTGATCGATGCGTCAACCGCATCGATTCCCTGCGCCACGAGGACTCGTGCCACCTACCGCTCGCCGGCCTGCCAGAGGGTGCGGATCGTCTCGGCGTCCCGGCCGATGAGCACGGCGGCCAGCAGTTCACCGCTATCCGGTCCCGGATGCGGCTCCCAGTAGATCCCGGTAGCGCCGTTGCCGGCGGCGAACTCGACGTACGTCGGTCGGTCGGTGCCGTCTCGTGGTTTCTCCGTGGCGAGGCCGGGTCCCCAACTGTTGCCTTGGTCGGCTGTGGCGCGGATGGCGTGATAGAGGTCGACGCGCGGATCGCTGGCGTCCTTGGGGCTACCGCAGTCGTAGAAGTAGGCCGTCCAGCCGTCGCCGGTACACCGCACGACCGCCCGGTAGGTGTCCATGCCTAGAGGCGTCAGACCGGTCTCCTGCCGGTGTGTCGTCGCCGGTGCACCGGCGCAGGCATCGGCCCGCTCGATGAACTCCGCCGCGAAGTCGCGCAGGTCGTGGGCGTCGCCGAAGGCCTGTCCGGCGCGGTTGCGATCCGTCTGCAGCCAGAACAGTCCGGCAACGCCCATGGCCACCACGGCGAAGGCGGCGATACCCAGGACGAGTGGGCGGCGGCGCGCCGCAGGGCGCGATGGACTCGCGAGTGGCACCGCCGGGACATCCATGACGGCGCCGGCCGGGTCGGGGACGGACGCCGGCACCGGCACCGGCGACAGGGGCGGTAGGTTGGCCGGTGGGGCCGCGTGCAGCCCGCCTTCGGCGACGACGATCTCCGGCTGCTCGATCGCGGTAGGCGCCATTGCCAGCCGCTGGTGCAGCAGCGTGGCGACCAGGGGGATGCGGCTGGACCCGCCGACGAGGAAGACCCCAACCACTGACTCGCGCAGCCGCCCGATGGTCGACAGCGTGACGTCGACGGTCTGTTCGAGGGCGGGACGAGCGGCCTGTTCGAACTCCTCGCGCGTGAGGTGGACCTGCTTGTCGATCAGCGGCACGTGCATCGCCGCGACCGGTTGGCGGGACAGCATCTCCTTGGCCGCACGGGCGTCGTCCCACAGCAGACGGAAGCTGCGCCGGTCGTCCGGCTCGACCGGCGCGGTAAGCCGGTGCCACAATGCGGTTGCGGTGGGCGGCACCGCGGAGCCGATCCGTTGCACGATGACAGCGTCGAGGTCGAGACCACCGAAGGCGTCGAGGCCAGCGGTCGCCACCGTCTGGAAACCGTCCGGGCTCCGGCGCACCACGCTGACGTCGAAGGTGCCGGCGCCAAGGTCGTACACCACCACGCATTCGCCGGCGGCGACCCGATGCCCCAGCACCCGCGTGAAGTAGGTCGCGGCAGCGACCGGCTCGGGCATCATCGCCGGCCGCGCGAAGCCGGCCAGCCCTGCGGCGGCCTGCAGCACCGCGCGCCGCTGCGGCCCCCATGCGGCCGGATGGGTGAGCGTCACCCGTGCGGGCTCCACTCCGCCAGTCCGGACCGCCTCGGCATGGACCCGCCGCAACGTCGCGGCGATCAGCTCCGCGACCGGGTACGACCGCTCTCCCAACAGCAAACCGCCGGCATCCACCATCCGTTTCGGGTTCGGCTCGTAACGCGCGGGATCCAACCGGGCGCTGCGTTCGGCGTCGCGGCCCACCACGATCCTGCCGTCAGGCGTGGCGAAGACAGCCGAGACAAGCAACGGCGACCCGTCGAACAGCAGCGGCCGGACCCGCCCGTCCGGCCAGCGAAGCACGGCCACCGTGTTCGATGTGCCGTAGTCGACGCATAAACCGAAATCGGCATCAGTCACGGCGCCCGAGTGTATCGGCGCGCTCGATACGCGCGCGCCAGCGCGGTGGCGAGCACGGCGATGGTGCGGCTGCTCGGCGAACCAGGTTCGCAGCAGATAGACGTTGCGGACCCGCTCATTCAACTCGACTGGACGCGTGCCGATATGGGCATATGATGGTGGCCATGGCACGAGCAGCGACGACGTCGGACGCGTTCAACGCGATCGCCGAGCCGCAGCGCCGGGACATCCTGACGCTGCTGCGGGCGGGTGAGCGGCCGGTGACCGACCTGGCCCAGGCGCTGGGGATGAGCCAGCCGCGGGCCTCCAAGCACCTGCGGGTGCTCCGGGAGGTGGGGCTGGTGCGGGTCCGCGGGGCGGGCAAGCAGCGCCTGTACGGCCTTGACGCCCGCGGGCTGCGACCGGTCCACGAGTGGGCCGGCGGATTCGAGCGGGTCTGGAACGAGGGCTTCGACCGGCTGGACGCATACGTGCAGGACCTCAAGCAGGCAAGGCAGGAGGAGTAGCTGATGAGCGCGACGGGACGAGGGGCACCGGCTAAGTCCGCGACGGCCGATCGCGAGATCGTCATCTCCCGGGTCATCGATGCCCCACGCGAGCTGGTGTTCGAGGCGTTCACCGAGGTGCGGCACCTGTCGCGGTGGTGGGGACCGGTGGGGTTCACCACCACTACGCAGTCGTTCGAGTTCCGCGTCGGCGGTGAGTGGGACTTCGTGATGCACGGACCGCACGGGACGGACTACACCGAGTGGATCACCTGGACCGAGATCACCCCGCCGGAGCGGATCGCGCTGCTGCACGGTGAGTCCCGCGACGACCCGAACGCCTTCGAGTCGTTCCTGACGTTCGCGCCCGACGGGGCGGCGACCCGGATCGTGATGCGCACCGTGTTCCCCACCAGGGAACTGCGCGACGAGGCGGTCGAGAAGTACCACGCGATCGAGGGCGGCCAGCAGACCCTGGGCAACCTGGCCGCTTACGTCACCGAAATCGTGCGGAAGGGAGCGGAGGGCTGATGGCCGGGAAGGTGTTCTTCAGCGTGACGATGTCGCTCGACGGCTTCATGGCGCCGGAGGCCGTGCCCGTCGAGGAGGTCTTCTCGCCTGACGGTCAGAACGACCCGAGGGTCCAGCGCTGGCTGACGAAATGGTCGGAGCTGCAGGCGTGGGTGTTCCCGCTGCGGTTCTTCCGGGAGAACCTCAAGCTCGGCGAGGGCGGCGAGGAAGGACTCGACAACGACATCGCTCGGGCGACGCACGAGCGCACCGGCGCGAGCGTCATGGGCAAGCGCATGTTCGACGCTGGCGAGCTGGCGTGGCCGGAGGAGGCGCCGTTCCACACGCCGGTCTTCGTCGTGACCCACACCAAGCGTGACCCCTGGAAGCGGCCGGGCGGCACGACTTTCAACTTCGTCAACGACGACATCGAGGCCGCGCTTGACCAGGCCCGCGAGGCCGCCGGCGACCGCGACGTCCGCATCGCGGGCGGCGGCGCGACGATCCTGGAGTACGTGAACGCCGGCTTGATCGACGAGTTCTCGATCGCACTCTCACCCGTGCTGTTCGGCTCCGGAATCCGCCTGTTCGAGGGTGTGGACGCGGACCGCGTGGCCCTGGAGCCGGTCCGCGCGGAGCACTCCCCGAGGGTGACGCACCTGACCTACGCCGTCCGGGAGCGTTAGGGGCGCGGCGCAGATCCGCCTTTCGTCGCCGGGGTCCTGCCTGCCGAAAACTTGGCTAGCCACAGAATTCATGCTATGTTTACGTGTCTAGCCACCTAATCGGTGGTACACGTGAGGAGTCGTTATGAAAGCCATCCAGTTCGACCGTTTCGGCGGCACGGAAGTCCTGCACGTGGCGGATATCGACGTCCCGCGGCCCGGCCCGGGACAGGTCCGCGTCCGCGTCAAGGCAGCTGGGCTGAACGCACTGGACGGCAAGATCCGGTCCGGGGCACTGGAGGCCCTGTTCCCGACGCCGCTGCCCTCCGTCCCCGGTCACGAGCTCGCCGGCGTGGTGGACGCCCTGGGTGAGGGCGTGCGAGACGTGCAGGTCGGTGATGATGTGGTGGGCTGGTCGGACACCGGCTCGTACGCGGAGTACGCGCTGGCCACCACCGTGGCCCCCAAGCCCGCCGGCCTCGACTGGCAGCACGCGGTCGCGCTGCCGGTGGCGGGCGAGACGGCTGAGCGGGTCCTCAACCTGCTGGGTGTCGCCACGGGGGAGACCGTGCTGATGCACGGCGCCGCCGGAGGGGTGGGCACCCTGGCTGTCCAGCTGGCAACTGCCCGCGGAGCGCGTGTAATCGCCACCGCGGGCCTCGCCAACCAGGAATACCTCGCCTCGCTCGGCGCCACCGCGACCCTTTACGGCGAGGGCTTGGTCGAGCGGGTCCGGGCGCTTGCCCCCGGCGGCGTGGACGCGGTGTTCGACCTGGCCGGCAAGGGAGCCCTTGAGGACTCCATCACCCTGCGGGGCGGCACCGAGCGCATCGTCACCATCGCCGACTTCCGGGCGCGCGAGCTCGGCGTCACCTTCTCCAGCGGTTCTAAGAGGGTATCGGCCGACCGACTCGCCGCCCTGGCCGAGGACGCCGCGACCGGCAAGGTCGTCACCACCGTCACCGCCTACCCTCTCGACCAGGCCGCCACCGCCCAGCAGGTCAGTGACACCGGGCATGTCCGCGGCAAGCTCGTCATCACGCTCGACTGAACACGCCCGCCACGCGCCAAGGACGTCGACAACGGCGCGGCCGGCCTGTTTCCGTCGGCCCCCTCGCGCTCGCCAACTCGGACCTGGTCGAGCGGCTACGCTCTGACGCGCCGCTGAACCGCGACCCGGCGCCCCTTCTACGGCGGCGGCGCGGCCGGCTACACCGACTACGCCACCGACACCGTCTGAGGAAACCGAAGAAACCATGCCCGACTCGACACCGCATATACCGACCACGGCCAGCGAGGGGCAGATGAGCTACGCGATCTTCCAGCTCGCCCGCGCTCACCGCGGTTACGCCGCCGCCTTGCTCCGCGAGATAGACCTGCATCCCGGACAGGAACTGCTGTTGATGCACCTGCTTGACCGGGACGGGCAGACCCAGTCCGAGCTGCTCGATAGCGTCGGCCTGGACCACTCCACCGTCTCCAAGTCCCTACGCCGCATGCAGGACGCCGGCCTGCTCATCCGCGAGCCGGCCGAACACGACCGGCGCGTCATGGTCGTCCACCTCACCGACAAGGGCCGCGCTATGCGCGAGCCCATAGCGGCCATGTGGCAGGCCCTGGAGGAGACAACCGCGCGAAACTTGTCGGCGCAGCAGGCATTGTCCTTCGTACGCACCGCCTACGCCATCGCCGACGCCATCGCCGACGCGATCAACGGCCGCGCTCTTCCGCAAGCAGAGTCCAAGTAACTACTCCGTTTGCAACCCGGTTCGGGCCTGGGGGCCGCAACCACTTCGGCGCCGATCTCGCGGCGCTGTCACCGCTTACTGCGGCTGCTGTTCGATCTGCAGGTAGCGCTGGATCACAGTGATCGCTTCGGCGTTCATCCGCTGGTTGATCTTCGGGCCGGGGATGGCGGCGGAACCGTGGAACGTGCGGGGGAAGAGGTGGAGTTCGGTGGGTACGCCGGCTTGGACGAGGCGCTGGGCGTAGGCGATGGCTTCGTCGCGCAGCGGGTCGAACTCGCTGACGCAGACGTAGGCGGGCGGGAGGCCGGTCAGGTCTTCGGCGCGGGCCGGTGCGGCGTAGGGGGAGATATCGGGACCACCCCGACGCCCGGGGCCGCCCAGGTAGAAGTCCCACACGATCGGCAGGTCGGACCCCGTGATGATCGGCGTGTCGGTGAGTTCGGCGATGGACGGGGTGTCGAGGCGGTCGTCGACGGCCGGGATGCGCAGGAACTGGAAGCACGGCGTCGGCCCGCCCCGGTCGCGGGCCATCAGGCTCACGCTGGCCGCGAGATTACCGCCGGCGCTGTCGCCAGCGACCCCGATCCGCTCGGGGTCGATGCCCAGTTCCGCGGCGTTCTCGACCGTCCAGAGGAAGGCCGCGTAGCAGTCCTCGGGCGCGGCTGGGAACGGGTTCTCGGGGGCCAGTCGGTGCCGGGCCCGGCACCGCCGCATCCCGTACCTCCACGGGAACGGCCGTCTGCGGGCGCTGCTGCATGACCGCGGCGAACTCGGTGGTCTGCTGGCGGAACGCTGCGGGGTCGTCCCACGCGAGGGTGGGGAGCATTTGCACGATCGGGGCGAGTTCTGGATCGAAGGCATGGCGCATGGGGGTCTCCTTGGACGATCGAGTCGCGTATCGCGGGCGTTATGTGGCTAGGCACATAAACGTAGCAGCAACTCTGTGGCTAGCCAAACTTTTGGGAGCCTGCTGCCCGCGGGGTCGGCGATTGGTGAAGCCCAGGAGGACCGGCGTGGCTGCTCTACGCCGGGATGGATACCACGGTGAAGTCGGCGTTTTGTGGCGACGGGAGGGTGAAGCGGGCGTTGGGGAGGTAGAAGCGGTTGCCGAAGCGCGCGATGGTGGTCGGCGTGTCGAAGCGGGGGTCGGTGCGCAGTTCGGTGACGCGACCTGCGCCGCCCGTGCTGTTGAGCCGAACGACAGCGACGGTATTGGCCACGTTTTGTACGACGTAGAGGGTTCTTCCTTCGAGGAGCATCCCGTCACCGAAGGTCAGGTCGTCACCACCAAGGTCGACTTTGGTGGCGACGCCGGTACCTGGGTCGACGCGGAAGAGTAGTCCGGTGTTGCTCTGCACGACGAGTAGCGCCTCGCCGTCCGGTGTACGCACGATGCCGTTGAGATTGAAGCCGGCATCGAAGGCGATATCACCGCCAAGTGGAATCCGTGCCACGTCGGCCTGCGATGGCAGCGTGCGCCGGGGGCCGAATGGAAGCTTGTAGAGCACGGGTACGAACGAGTCGGTGGCCCAGGCCGCTTCGGGGGTACAGACGAGGTCGTTGACGAACGAGCCTTCGGTGCCGAGCTGGTATGTGGTGATGGTCTTCCCCGTGATCGGGTTGATCACCCTGGCGGTGCCCGCCTGCCCGCCCGCGACGAACAGGCGGCCGACGGAGTCGACGGTGATTCCCACCGCGCCCGTGCCAAGCCCGTGGGTGAGGGTCCGGCCCGTGCCGGTCGCCAGGTTGAGCTTGTACACGTCGCCGTTGGCCAGGGAGCTGATGTAGGCGGTGGGACCGTTGCCGATCGCGATGCCCTCGGGGAAGAAACCGGTCGGCAACGCGATGGTCTCGGGGAAACGTCCGGAGCCCTCCGACAGTGGCGGCCCGGAGGGCGCGGCGGCGGCCGACGGGGCGCCTACGACGGCAGCGGTCAAAGCAACTCCCGTGCCTGCGAGGGTTGCCAAGAAGCCTCGACGGTCTTGCATGGGGTCATCTCCTTTCGGTTCAGACGGTCGCGAGGGCGTCCTTGTGCGCGTTCAACCATTGCTGGAACGTCTGCAGCTCGGGATTCAGCTCCCGTACGGCATCCAGATCCCGCGCTGCGGCGAACTGTGGCACCTGCGCGTAGAACTGGAACATGTTGCCCAGATCCTCCGCGGCCGGGAACGGTTGCGCTCGCAGCACGTCAAACGGCACCGGCGCGTAGGCCACTTCTTCGCCGAGCGCCGCGCCAAGCTGCTCGGCCATCTGCGCGCCGGTCAGGTGCTCACCGGCGATCGGCACGGTACGGCCGACCAGGTCCCCGCCACGGCGGAAGATTCCGTACGCGGTCTTGCCGATGTCATCCGCGGCAATACCGGACAGCGGGCTGTCACCCATCGCCAGGGCCAGCACGAGCCGGCCGTCCTCGCCCCGCCGCGGCGCCATCGGGCCGAGCAGGTTTTCCCAGTAGAACGTGGTCCGCAGGAACGTGGTCGGCACCCCGGCGTCGATGAAGAACCGGTCCGCCTCCGCCTTGGCGTCGAAGTGCGGCACCTTGTACCTGCCTTGCAGCGTCGGCATACGGTCGTCATCCAGCGGGATGTGCTCACGGGTGTCGTCCAGCGTCGACCACACCACATGAGACACGCCGGCCTTCTTGGCAGCCCGCGCCATGGTCGCCACGTCCTGCTTTTCCTTCTCCGGCGACATGTGCTCCCACGTGTTCGTCATCAGGAACGCCCCGTAGGCCCCGTCGAACGCCTTCGTCGCACTTGCCTCGTCGCTGATGTCGGCCTCGACCACCTCCGCGCCCTGGGCGGCCAGCTGACGCGCGGCGTCCGAATCCGGGTTGCGGGTCAGCGCCCGCACCGCGAACTCACCACCGGTATCGGCCAGGATTGCCCTGGCCAAACCGCCACCCTGTGCACCGGTCGCGCCGACCACCGCGATGATCTTCTTGTCCACCATGTCTATCTCCTCTGTCGTCTACTTAGATGGCGCATCATTTGATACGTCATGTACCTTGCCATGCAATGCATGACGTGTCAACATGCCTAGCTCGCCGAGTACGCGAACCCGGGCGTCGTTCGTGAAAACCGAGAATGTTGCTCGCGTGTGACCGAGCTCCGGAGCCCGCTGCGATCGCGGTTCGCAACGGGGGAGCGGCCGCCGGCGAAGACGAACAGTCGTAGCACTAGGAAGCGTCCGACCCCCGCGAGCCCGGAGGCGGCGAGGTAGACGGCCTGCTCCCAGCGCATGCTGGCCGACGGCTGCACCGCGTGCAGGATGAGAATCGCGGACGAGGTCACTAGGTAGGCGGCCGTGGCCGAGCCCGCGGATTGCAGGTGCTGGCGCCATTGCGCGAGCCGGCCGGTGCCGAAGGTGAACCGGGCGTGGAGTTCAGTACCGAGCAGGGTGGACGCGACCGTGATCAGGGCGTTTGCGACTGCCCACGGCATGAGCGTCGCCGCCGGCGGCAGTGCGGCGCTGGAGGCGAGCCCGATTCCGCCGCCGAAGACGACAAACCTCGCAAACGAGGTGATTGCACTCCGATCCGCTGCCGGCGGCTCGGGCGAGCGCAACGACGTCATCGGCGTTCCCTTCACATGCTCGCGGCGCCCCCTGCGCCCCCGCCAACCGGACTACATGACATGTCAGGTGATGTCGCCACCTTACCCGGAGAGGTGCATGACATGTCAAGCGAAGCCCAGGTGTCGCTGAACACTGGGCATCGCCGAAGGCGCCGGCCTTCACCGGGGTCGCGTGTTGGCAGCGTGAGGGCGGCGCTCACTGCAGCATGTCGGCGGTGATGGGTAGTTCGCGGATGCGGCGGCCGGTGGCGTGGAAGACCGCGTTGGCGATGGCCGGTGCGACGCCGACGTGTACCAGTTCGCCCAGGCCCTTGACGCCGATCGGGTCGGCCTCGAAGTCCTGTCCGCGCACGTAAATGGCGCGTAGGTCAGGCACGTCGGCGTTGACCGGGACCAGGTAGTCAGCGAAGTTGGCGTTGGTGATGCGCCCATCGCGCGGATCGGTGACGGTGTGTTCGAGCAGTGCGGTGCCGATGCCGCCGACCATGCCGCCGATGGCCTGGCTGTCGGCGAGAGCGGGGTTGATGATGCGGCCGGCGTCGAAGACGCCCAGCAGCCGCCGGATGCGGACGATGCCGAGCCGGGCGTCGACGGCGACCTCGGCGAACAGCGCCCCGTAGGCGTGCATGGAGAACCGGGCCGGTCCGGTCGGCGGGGCGAACGATCCCCGCGCTTCCAGGTGGGTGCGGCCCTGCCGGGTGAGCAGCTGGCGGTAGGTTTCGCCGTGGGCGGGCTGGTCACGCGGCGACATTCTGCCGCGGCGCACGATCACCGTGTCGGGGTCGGCGCCGTACAGCGGCGAGTTTCGGTCCTGTACCGCGAGGGTGATCGCCTGCCGGCGGAGGCTGTCGCAGCCGTCCTGCACGGCGGATCCGACACTGGCCATGGTTTGGGAGCCGCCGTGCGGCGGGGTCGGCGGCATCAGCGAGTCACCGAGCCGGAACTGGACACCGTCCAGGTCCAGGCCGAGCGCGTCGGCGGCGACCTGGGTCATCGATGTGTAGGTGCCGGGGCCCATGTCGCTGCTGGCGGCTTCGACGATGGCGGTGCCGTCCGCGGCGAGGCGGACCTGTGCCTGGGCGGCGTTGCGCAGGGTGTCGTAGACGCTGACCGCCATGCCGGTGCCGATCAGCCAGTCACCGTCGCGGCGCGCTCGTGGCGCTCGTGGCCGTTGCTGCCAGCCGAATTCTCGGACCCCGACGGCGAGGCATTCCCGTAGGCGTCGGGTCGAGAACGGCAGATCGGTGGACTCGTCGCGTTCCGGCTCGTTGCGGTAGCGCAACTCGGCGGGGTCGACGCCGACCTGGTAGGCGAGTTCGTCCATGGCCGACTCGATGACGTAGGAGGCGGTGGCCCAGCCAGGTCCGCGTATCCACAGTGGAGTGTTCACATCGAGGGGCACCGTGCGGTATTCCTGGCTGACGTGCGGCATGCTGTACAGCATCTGCCCGGGCGCCAGGATGCCTTCCTGGAAGTTCTCGTACCGGGAGGTCTCCGCCCGGATGTGGTGTGTCGTCGCGGTGAGCCGGCCACGTCGGTCGGCGCCCAGACGTAGCTGGTACGTGTAGGCCGGCCGGAAGCCGGTGCCGAAGTACATCTGCCGGCGGGTCAGCACGACCTTGACCGGTTGGCCGACCTGGCGGGCGGTGAGGGCCGCGACGGTCACGTGCGGCCAGCAGCGCGGGCCGCTGCCGAACCCGCCGCCTACGAACGGGTTCAGCACCCGGACCGAGGCGAGGGGAATCCCGAAGACGGCGGCGAGTTCGGCCTGCGTTCCGTTGATCCATTGGGTCTTGTCCCAAACGGTCAGCTGATCGCCGTCCCAGGAGGCGATGGTCGCGTGCGGCTCCATCGGATTGTGGTGGTTGCGCGACGTGCGGTAGGTGAGGTCCAGACGGACCGGTGCCGAGGTCAACGCCTGGTCGGCGGTGCCGCGCGCGTAGGTCTCCGGATCGTTGGCCGGCGCCGAGTCCAGGTCGAACGACGGCTGCTCGGCTTCGTAGTCGACCTCGACGAGGCTGGCGGCGTGTTGGGCGTCCTGCAGCGTCGCGGCCACCACGACAGCCACCGGCTGGCCGAAGAAGCGGACCTGGTCGTCCTGGAACACGCGTAGCCGCTGACCCGCCGGGTTGTTGGAGCCGGTGTTGTCCCGGTACGGCAGCCGGGGCGCGTTCAGATGACTGAGCACCGCGCGTACCCCGGGCTGCGCGGTCGCGGCGCCGGCCTCGATGCCGGTGATACGACCGCGGCCGATGGTGCTGTCGACCACGACGGCGTACAGGACGTCGTCGACCGGGAAGTCAGCGGCGTACCGGGCGGCGCCGGTGACCTTGAGCCGGCCCTCCACCCGCGACGTCGGCACTCCTACGGCGTTGCTGGGCTGACCGGTCACTTGCCACCTCCCACGACACGCAGCTGACGTTCCACGGGCGCCCCAGGCGGTCGACCCTTGAGGGGGTGGGGGCGCGGCGGTGGGGCCCGGGGGGCGGGGGGGCCGGCGGCGCTGCCCCACACCGCGGGCGCCGCCCGCTCACCGATGAGGGCGCGTTCGACCGCGCGCAGCTTCCACGGCACGGTGCCCACCCCGCCGGCCGCGACCTTCGCCTCCCGGATGACACCGCCGCGCCGTCGCTGACTTTGGTGTACGCGAAGGGGTACATGCCTCACCGCTTCCCGGCGGCCTGCTCGACCGCTTTGACGATTTTGATGTAGCACCCGCAGCGGCAAATGTTGCCGCTCATCCATTCGCGCACCTCGGCAGGCGAGCCGGTGTGGCCCTCCGCGATGCAGGCGACGCCGGACACGATCTGACCAGGGGTGCAGAAGCCGCACTGGAAGGCGTCAGCGCGAAGCCGTCGCCCCGCAACGGCACGCCGTACGAGGGTTCACAGGCCGATGCCGAGTAGCTTCTGGGCGGAGCGCAATGCCTCGGCCGGGCCCGCCGCGAGCCGCGCCGGGATGCTCCGCAGCCGAGCGCCGCGGCGACGAGTTCGGCGACGAGCTCCGGCTCGCGCACCGCAGAGAGGTCCAGCGTCCATACGGCCAGGTCGGTGCGGTCGGCCAGCAGCGCCGCCGGCCCGCCGCGTCGGCAACCCGACACCGACCGGCAGTTCACCGGCAACTCGCGGCGCCGCGTTACGACCGCCGTGCCGGCCCGCCGTACGACTTGAGTCATGAAGATTTTGTTCAGCAGCTCGCCCGCGTACGGGCACCTGTACCCGATGCTCCCGCTCGCGCGCGCCGCCGTGCGCGCCGGACACGAGGTCGCCGTCGCGACCGGACCCGACCTGGCGCCGCACCTGGCGGACCGCGGCTTCGACGCCTGGGCGGTGGGGCCGACCTTTGCCGAGTCCTGGGCCGAACGCAACGCCGCGCTGCCTGACCTGGACTCCGTGCCGCCTGACCAGCACATGCTCCTCGATGTGGATGTGCTCTTCCGTGCCGCCGCCGCCAAGCGCGCCGTCGACCTCGTGCCCCGTGCCGAGGCTTGGCGCCCGGACGTGGTCATCCACGAACCGGCAGAGTTCGCCGCGCCGATCGCCGCACGCCGGGCCGGCGCGGTGCATGTCACGCACGGGCTGGGTCCGACGCCGCCGGCTCCGATGCGGGCGATCCTCGAACCGGCCATGGTGGACCTGTTCACGGCCTGGGATGCGCCCGACCTCGCCGCGGCCGTGTTCGCGAGCACCTATCTCGACCTGTGCCCGCCGACGCTGCACCCGGACGGCGACCCGGCCTTCCCGAGCAGCCTGCCGCTACGACCGTCCGCCGGTGACGTCCTGCCCACCGACGAGCTCCCGGCGTCGCTCGCCGCCCTATCCGGCCGGGACCTGGTGTATCTGACCCTCGGCACCGTTTTCCATGACGCGCCGGAGGTCTTCGAGGCGTGTCTGGCGGGGCTGCGGGAACTGCCCATCGACGTCGTGGTCACGGTCGGACGCGACGGCGACCCGGACCGGCTCGGCCCGCAGCCGCCCGGCATGCTTGTCGAGCGGTACGTGCCGCAGGCCCTGCTGATGCCCCGTTGCCGCCTGGTCATCGCCCATGGCGGGGCCGGCACCATGCTCGGCGCTTTCGCCAACGGCCTGCCACAGCTCATCCTGCCGCAGGCGGCCGACCAGTTCCTCAACGCCGCTGCGGCCGAAGCCGCCGGCGCGGCCTTGACGCTGCAGCCGGGCACCGTCACGCCCGACACCGTCCGCGCCGCGGTGCGGCGCCTGCTCGACGAGGCCAGCTTCGGCCAGGCGGCGCGGACCATCAAGGCCGAGATCGCAGCCACACCGGCGGCCGAGGACGTACTCGCCACCATCGTCGCCCAGGCCGGCAACCGCTGAGGACTGGAGAGAACGCCAATGGTCGGGAAGCCGTAATGCGGATTCTGGCCACGGCCTGCGCCTGGCCGGTCGGACCCACCAACCGGCAGGCCGGCGGTGGCGCGGGCGCCGACGTCGAGGCGCGCGCGCGACCACGTACCTGGCGCTTTGGTGGACGGCCATCATGACCCACGCGAACGGGGTCACATTATGCTGTTCGATTGCCGGACCCGGTTGGCGTTGAAAAATCGACCGGTGCAGCGTCCCGAATGGACGGAGGGTTTCGAAGCAGATGAGTGGGCCGGAGCCGGAACCGCCTATCCCGCCGACCCGACCTGTCGAGGCGGCTGATCCCTTTGGACGGATGGCAGGCTTCATCCCCAGCCAAGTCGTCGCATCGGACGCGGCGGCATTGGCTCCGGTGGAACAGAACACGGTAGGTCCGCAGCGGCTGCGGCTCCCAAGGCACGTGACGGTTCCCAACGCCGACGCGGCACGGCAGGCCGGCCGGGCGGTGGCCACCGGGGCGGCGCAGGCCGCCGCCGCAGTAGCGACCGGTGCGAGCCAGACCGCTCGCACCGTCGCCTACCGTGGCACCCGGCCGATCGTGAACTTCTTCGCTGGGATCGGCTGTTTCTTCCGAGGCACAGGCCGGTTCCTTGGCAGCCCCACATTGTGGCCCTACGCGCTGGCGCCGCTCGTGCTGCTAGTGCTGGCGCTGTACGGCATGACGCACGCCCTGGAAGCCGGGGCCCAGGTCGTCATCGGCTGGCTTACCGCCTTCGCGGAAGGGTGGCCACAGTGGATCCACAACACGCTCGGTGAACTCCTGCTCTGGGGCGTACGGATCGCCATCCACTTCGCCCTGGGTTACCTCGTCCTGCCGTTGAGCATCGTGCTCGGCGCGCCGTGCTACGTCCTGCTCGCCCGGCGCATCGAGCGAAAGCACGGCGCCGTCGACGGCACCGCCACAGGTGGCCGGCCTCCATCACTGTGGCAAGCCTGCGGTGTCGCCATCCGGCAGGCCATCCTGGTGACGCTGGTCGTCCAGCTAGGCTGGCTGCTACTCATACCTTTGCTGCTTGTGCCAGGGCTCAACGTGTTCGTGGCCGTCGGCGCAGTGGCCCTCTTCAACGGCTTCCTCGTCGGGCTGCTCATGCTGGCCATCCCGCTGCACCACCACGGCACGTCGACGTTCCGGGCGCAATTCCGGGCGGTCTGGCGGCACCGGGCCAGCGTGGTCGGGTTTGGCGCCGTGAGCGGCCTGCTACTGGGCGTACCGGTCACCCCCTTGCGTGCCCTCGTCGCGCCGGTGGTCTTCACCGGCGCGGTGCTGCTGCACCGAAGGATGCACAAGTCCGAGGCGACCATGCCGGGGTCGATCGCCGCTGTACCCGCAAATGGACTATCGATCTAACCCAGCCGCGCTCGGGGCTGCTCCCTTCTACACTGGTCCGCCATGTCCACCTACGCCCGGCGTTCGGCCCGAATCCTGCTGCTCGACGCCGCCGACCGGCTGCTGCTGATCCGCTCCCTTCACATCTCCGGCCAGCCCGACGGCGGACACGCCTGGTTCACCCCCGGCGGCGGCATCGAACCGGGCGAAGACCTGGCCACCGCCGCAGCCCGCGAGCTACACGAAGAAATCGGCCTGCGCGCGGATCCAGCCGACTTCCGGCACGTCGCCTACACCACCGGCCACGCCGACCTCGGCTGGGCGAACGGACTGTTCCGCGACGACTTCCTGCTCCACCGAGTATCCAGCCACGACGTCGACACCACCGGCCAGAACGACCTGGAACGCAGCCACTACGCCGGCCACCGCTGGTGGACCGCGGGGGAGCTGGCCACCACGACCGAGACCATCTACCCCAACCGGCTCGCCAACGTCGTGAGCGACCTACTCACCGGTCAGATCCCTGAGCAGCCCATCGAGCTGCCCTGGCACCACTGACACCTGGCTCCGCACAGACATCCGTACGCAGCATCACTGGGCCTCATGAATCAATCGGGTGCGGTCAAACCTGGGAGTGGGGCAGCCAGGCGGTGAGTAGATCCAGGCGGCCGAGCAGGAGTCGTACGCCGGACCATCCGGACCAGATGATGTAGGCCGGCACGGCCACAGCCGTCGACAGGCCGCCGACCAGTACGGCAAGTGGCTGTTGGCCGGGCGTTACCTGCCCTAGCGGCGCGCTGCCCAGTACGCCGATCAGCGCGAGGCCAGCGATGGCCCCGACCATGGCAAGTGGCCAGGGTCCGGTGCGACTCCGCAGCGCCATCGCGCAGATCGCAGCCAGCCACGCGCCGGGCAGCACGCTGGCCACGAGCGCCATGGCCGGAAGGCCGAGCGCGATCGCGAGGGGCCCGGCGACGAGCGGCCCGGCGCCGGCGAACACCGTGATGAGTACCGCACCCGAGTCCGCGTAGCGCAGCCCGCCGCCGTGCCGCCGTGCCGAGCGGAACGACCGGGCGGCCACCAGCGCGAACAGCCCGCCCATCACCAGTGGATACGCGAGCGGGTCGGACACCGCGAGGACCGGGAGTGGCTCTACGGGTGGGATGCGGGGCGCCCCGGCGAGGACCGGAGCCAGGAGCGCCAACACACCCGCGAGCAGCGCGGCGCCCACCAGTGCCGAAACCGCACGGTCGACGGCCGAGAGCTTTGCGCCGGGCAAGTCGCTGGTCTGCCCTCGTCGGTGTTGTCGCGCGAGGATCGGCACCTTGAGAACGGTGTCGAGCAGGTACCAGACGCGCCGCACCCCCGCGACTTCCATGAGCACAGCCGATGCCTCTTCGCGCCAGCGTGCACGGTGGCGTTGTGGCAGGACGATCGACGCTATCCCGAGCACCATACTGTGGACGGTCATCCCAGCGCTCCCGGGAGGATGTCGCCGATGGGGCCTCGGGCGCGAGCCTGGCGGCGTGCGTCGCTGGATGCCAGGGCGGACCGGGCCTGCACGATGCCGTCTGCGGTGAGCCGGTAGTACCGCCGGCGCGGCCGGTTCTTGGCCTCCGGGCCGATCTCCTCCCAGCGGCTGGAGACCCACCCGGCGTTCTCCAGCCTGGCCATGATCGGATACATCGTCCCAGGGGGGAGACCGGTGGCCTCCACGAGTTCCAGCCCGTACATCTGGCTGTCAGGCCGCTCCAGCATGGCCCGCAGCGTGAGCTGCACCTGCAGGGTCATTCGCATTGTCGTACTCTATATAGCCCCGCTCCGGCCTTGCAAGATAAAGTCTGGCGACACCCGCCCATCGAGAGGAACGCGATGCCTGCGCCCTTCGACGCACTGACGACAGCATGGGACACGATGCCCTTCGACGAGGCGTTGGCGCTGCTTCCCCCGGGCACCAGCGCGGACGGCGCTGCCGGCGTCGACGTGTTCGAGTTCGAGTTCGACGTGCTGTTCGGCGATGACCCCGAGCGGGTCTTCGTGCATCGCGGCAACATCACCGTCAGCGGCGCCACCGCCATCGGGAACGGCCATCACGAGGGTTACGGCGAGGACGGCCTGGTGTATCTGATCGACGGCGACCTCGCCGTTGACGGTCCGCTGCACTTCTACAACGAGGGCTACTATGCCGCGCTCCTCGTCACGGGTTCGGTCACGGCCGAGAGCCTCTTCTGCAGCAGCGAATGCTGGCTGTTCGTCGCGGGTTCGCTCACTGTCTCCAATCTGCTGGTGACCGACCTTTACGAGTGCGGCTCGCTCCGCGTCCAGGGCGCCACCACCACCCGCGCCTGGCTCGACACCGATCGCGACGTCGACGTACGTCTTAGCGGCGACCGCGACCACGGTGGCCATGTGGCCGCCGATCCGGCCGCCGTCCTGCTGCCGGAGTTCCTGGACGAACGATCGGGAATCGCCACGGACGCGCTCTTCGCGGCGGCGTTCGCCAACCGGTCGATGACTCGCGAGTCGAGCCTGCCTTAGTGACGGGCGGCGGCCTGTGAGTTGTCGGTCGGGTGGGCGTCGACGTCGCGGGTGCCGGTCAGCCTCTTCGTCCATCGCTGGACCCGGGCAGTGACGTCGTCGCCGGGCCGGAGCCGGCTCGCACTCCGTGGAGTCGCGAGCCAAGCCTGCAGCACCGGTGACGTTCCGTCGTCTAGTACGACGAAGAATCCCGGGGACAGGCCGGTGCCGTCGGAGGTCACGGTGGGCGCGCCGACCCGCCTGGTCAGCCAGGACAGTGGCGGGCCGTGGAACAGCTTGGTCAGGCGCTTGGTGGTTTCGGCGTCGCCGAAGGTGCCGAACGGCACGATCCGCACCACCCGACCGCTGACCGAGGCCGGGCCCACCAGGTCAGCGAGGCCGCGCACGATCCGGTACGCCCAGCGGAGCGTCAGGAGCGCGCCAACGGTGATGGCAACGGGTGCCGCCCAGTCGGGAAGGTCCCGGGTGACAATGGCGGCGACCAGCGCGATGCCGATCAGTCCACTGAGGACCCGTACGCCGGCGGACGTCGCCTTCAGGCCACCGGTCGCTGGGTACCGAATCCGCACGAGCCGGTCACCTAGCGGCGATCGGATCACGTCGACCCGGCCAACGCGCAGGTCAACGGTCGCCGTGGCGCGGGTCGCGACGCCGAGTGCGACCCCGTACGGGATGTAGGAGTCCCAGACCGTCACGGAGGCGGGTGGCAGGTCGGCGAAGGCCTCGTGGCCGTTGAGCCAGCGGGCCACCCCGGACCAGTGCCGGGCAACCCGGCGTCCCTCGGCGGTCAGGCGGTCGTCGCGAAGTTCGCCGCCCAGCCCCACCACGGCGAAGATCGCCAGCAGCATCAGGACGAAGGCGATGCCGAGCACGGCGACCGCGACGCCGGTGTCGCCGAGCCGCTCCGTCATGCCGGCGAGGTCGACGACGAAGACTCCGGGCACGCAGGACAGGACCACCAGCAGCATGAGGCCGACGACGAGGACCACCATGGCGGGCGGTGTCGCGCCGACCCGCATCAGTCCGCGGGCGATCGCGTCCTCCCGAGTGGCCACGACGAGGCGCTCCTGCCAGGTCTGGCCGTCCTGTGCCTGCCGTCGGGCCAGGTCGGCCAGGGTCAGCGGATGTACGCCGGGCGCCACGTCGACGCGGTCGAGGACCCGCTGTTCGTACGACGTGAGCCCGGCATGGGCGCCGCGGCGTACCCGCACGACGGTCTCGCCCGGGTCGGCGGCCGGCTGGTAGAGCTCCAGATGCCCGCGTGCGGCCAGGTCGAGCAGGGTGGCCGCGGCCGCTTCCGGGGCCGCGCGCAGGCCGTTCATCAGCAGGTTCACGACCGCCGGTGGGGTGTCGATGAGGTCTGGCGTGGCGCGGCCCGCCGGTACGCGGGCAGCGGTCGACCACGCGACGAGGCGTACGAGCAGCCCCAGCGCGACGACGACGGCGACGAAGCCGATCAGGACGGCGAGTCCCCAGCGGATATCCACGAGCACATCGTGCCGCGCAGGCGCCACCTGGACCGAAACGTCGCGGTCCCGAGTAACGTCGCCCGATGGTGCGATTGATGTCGATCTATTGCTTTCAGTAGCCTGGCCCTGCGCAACTGTCACCGGCGGCACCACGCTCTAGTTGAGGAGCACGCTCATGTCACGCCACCCCCGGTTACGGCGCCCGGCCCTCATCATCGTCGGCACCGCCCTAGTAGCTGCCGCCTTCACCCAGTTGGGTGCGGCCGCCGCTACTGGAACCCCCCACACCGGCACCTCACCCTCACCCTCACCTACGAAGACGCACACGCCAACCCCCTCTCCGTCGCCGACGAAGCCGTCTCCGTCACCCACGAAGCCGTCCCCGTCGCCGACGAAGCCGCCGAACCATCCCCCCGTCTGCTCGGCGGTGACCGTCAGCCCAGACACGCTCTGGCCGCCAAACCACAAGTTCGTGACGGTCACCCTCACCGGCGCCACCGACCCGGACGCAGACAAGACCACCCTCACCATCACCGGCGTCACCCAGGACGAGCCGCTCGACGGCCTCGGCGACGGCGACACGGCGCCTGACGCGGCGGCGGTGGCCGGTCGCACCGACCAGGTCCAGCTCCGCGCGGAACGCAGCGGCACCGGCGACGGCCGGGTCTACCGCATCTCCTTCACCGTCTCCGACGGCAAGGACAAGTGCACCGGCACGGTGTACGTCAGCGTGCCGCACGACCAGTCCGGCGACCCGGCGGTGGACACCAAATCCGTAGTCGTCAACTCCTTCGGCTAAACCCCCTCAACCGGCCGGCGGCTGGTGCTCCTCGGAGCCTCGCCGCCGGGCCTGAGGGGTCAGTACGGGTCGCCGTGGCCAGGCAGCCGGCCCGCCAGCATCGCGACCAGGCGCGCCGTCGCGCGTGGCCGGGGCCGCAGTGGTGCCGTTGCGGCGCCGGCGCTGTCTGCCATGCCGGTCACGAGTTCCAGGAACGCGTCCCTGGCGTCCGTGCGGGGCCGCCAGCCCAGTTCGCGGGTCGCCCGCGCGGTGTCGAGCAGCGGACACGAGGTCGCCAGGTCGATCCAGCCCGGCTCGACCGGCTGGAGGCGGGCGCGCCAGCTCAGCGCCGCGCCGGTCCGCAGCAGCGCCGGGGGTACCGGCACCGCGCGCCCGCGCAGCATCGGCCCGAGCGACGCCGCGTCCAGTATCGGATCAGCCGCGATGTTGAACGGACCCCGCACGTCGGACAGCGCCGCGCGTATGTACGCCTCCGCCACGTCATCGGCGTGGACGGCCTGGACCCGCAACGCCGGGCCGCCGGGCAGCAGCGGCACCCGGCGGTATCGAAGCAGCGTGAGCGGCGCCAGCGGCCCGATGAAGAGGCGCGCGATCTCGGATGCGGCGGCGCGCTGAAACGTCAGGGCGGGTCGCAGTCGCACCACCCGCAGGCCGGGGTGCTCCCGCTCCACCCGGTCCAGCAAAGCCTCCACCTCGGCCTTGTCCCGGCTGTACGTCGATGTCGGGACGCCGGTAACCGGCCACTCCTCGCTTACCGTGCGGTCCTTCGGCCCCGGCGCGTAGGCGCCGACCGACGACGCCACCACCAGCGCCGGCACCGCGGCCCGCACCGTGGCCTCAGCGACGTGGCCGGTCCCGGTCACGTTCGTGCGGTGCAGCCGCTGTTGGTCGTGGCTGGGCTGGATCTGCCAGGCCAGGTGGATGACGGCCGCCGCCCCGGCGAATGCGTCGGCAAGAGCGTCGACCGAGGCCGGCTCGGCCACGTCGACCGCCAGCCAGTCCACCCGGTCGTACGGCGCCCCCGCCGAGGGCGGCGGCACCCGCCGGGCCACGCCGGTCACCGCGTCCACGCCCGGCTCGGCATCCACGCGACGCAGCACCGCCGTGCCGACGTTGCCGGACGCGCCCACGACGACAATCCGCATACCACCGGAGTACCCCGTAAGCGCGGGTAATCACGGGCAGGTCAGCGACCCTGGTACCCGCACACCTCCCGCGCCAGGAACGCTGCGCGGCGCTCTCACGCCGCTACCACGGTGAACGCGGCCAGATGCACCACGCCAGCGGCCTTGAACTGGAGGAACAAGCGGTAGCGGCCGCGTTGCGGAAACTGCGTGTGAAACGGCAGCACGCCGTCGCCGGGCGGACCCTGCGCGTTCGCCGGCATCGTGGGATGCAGGTGCGTGAGGCTCAGGGTGGTGGATTCGAACACCGAGGCGTGGGCGTACGCGCCGAGGTACGGCTCGATCGCGGTCACCGGCGCACCGCTGGCGTCGAGCACCTGGAATCGGACGACGCCGGGCCGGCCAGCGACGCCGTCCGCCGCGCCTTCCATCCGCCTGACCGTGTAGCCGGCGACCTTCACGCTCGGCGCGGGTGGCGGGATCGGCGCGTACCTGGTGTCGCCGGCCACGACGAAGGGTGCGCCGAGCACGGTGGAGTGTCCGCTGCCGGCGCGCTCTCGGGGCATGAACTCGGCGTATAACCGGTAGACGCCGCCGTCCGGTACGTCGACCGCGACCATCCAGGTGTCGCCGGCGAGCGACGGATGCAGGTGCTGGTAGAAGCTGAGGTCCTCGCGCAGCATGTACAGGTGCAGCGGTTGGCTCAGCACCGGTTCGTAGGCGGTGGTGGCCCGGCCGTCCGGGCCGAGGATGCGAAACGCCACCGGCAACGCCTTGCCGCGCTGGTCGGGCAGTGCGACGGGCGACAGCGTGTACCCGTCGTGCTTGTCGGTCAGGCCGTCACCGCCGTGGGTGCCAGGGCTTTGCGTCGCAGCAGCCGCGACCCGCTGGTCCGGAGTGTTCCGCTCCGGAGCCAGCGGGTTGATGTAGACCACCGCCGCGGCGAACAGGCCGACCATGCCGAGCGCTAGCCAGCGGACGGCCCGCCGCCCGTACTGAGCGTCGATCGCGGTCACGCCGCTGGCAGGTTCGGCCGTACCACGAACAGCCCGCGCTGGATGCTGAAGATCGCCACATTTCCACTGGGGAAGAACGGGTACACGTGCCAGGCACCGGCGAAGCCAGCGGCGTTGCTGGTCGGGTCGACGTCGAAGTATCCGGCCTCGGTCATCGTCGACGGGTTGGCGATGTTGGTCAGTCGCACGATCCGCAACCCGGCCCGGTAGTTCGCCTGGTAGCTGTAGTTGCCCTTGACGAACTGGTTGTGGTCGGTGGCCGCCGTCGGCCCCAGGTACGTGCCGGCGAGCACTGGGGCGGTCAGGTTGGCCATGTCGAACACGTAGGTCTTGCTACGGTGCCCGAACCGTGTCTCGTCGAGTTCGTCGTCGAGCACGAAGTACCGGTGGTTCTCGGTGAACCAGCCCTGGTGCGTGTAGCCGCGCCCCGGGTAGGTCTGCCGCGCCAGCCGCACGGGGGCGGACTTGTTGGTCACGTCCCAGACCGTCAGCGTGTCCTCGTTGCTGGCCATCAGTATCTCGCGCCCCTGGTATGCGGTGTGCGGGCCGCGATACACGACCGCCTGCGCGTCGTGCGTGTAGCCGTCGCCGCTCACGCAGCCCACGAAGCTGGGGCTGGTCGGGTTGGCCAGATTGAACATGCGCGAGCCGCCGCTGCACGTGTTGGAGCCGTTGACGTACGCGATGCCGGTGGCGTTGTTGATGTGGATCGTGTGTCCGTTGTTGAACGACGTGTTGCGGGCGTCTGCGGTGAACGTCTGCGGCGTCGTGACGGTGCGCAACCGGGTCAGGTTGAAGATCTGCATCCCGTGCGCGCCATTGTTGTCCGACACGATGTAGGCGTGATTGTTGTGGACACTCAGTTCACGCCAGCTCGACGTGCCGGTGGCGCTGGGCAGGTTGCCCAGGTACCGGGGGTTGACGGGGTCGCTGATGTCGACGAACGCCGTGCCGGTGGTGCGGCCGACGATCGCGTACTCCTTGCCGTTGGACGGGTCGGTCCAGCCCCAGCCCGCGGAGCCGCTACCGCCGCCCATGCCGGACAGCGGCAGGTTGCCCAGCAGGTCCACGTTCTGGCACGGGTATCCGCCCGCCGTTCCGCCGCTGCAGGTCGCCGCTGCGGCCGCCGCTTGCGGGATTGACAGCGGGTCGACCTGTGCCGGCAGGTCGTGGTTGTGGTCATGGCTGCCGTCCGCGGCGAGCCACGGCATCGTCTTGAGGTCTCGCGGGCCTACGCGGTCAGGGTCGCGGGCCGAGGCGCTGGCGGTCAGCGTCATGCTCAGGGCCGACGCGACGCACAGCGGTAGAAGGAAATACAAGGGCCGACGCCGCATGGCGCACCTCCCGTAGCGGCCTGGGGGTCGCCCTGGCCGGCCGATCGAAGGTAGTCACTGTGCGACTGACCGTACGCGTTCGATGGCGTTACGTTCAAGAGCCAGCGCGGAGGATGCTGGCGGGACCGGGACACCCGGCCCCGCCAGCCACTCGCGTGAGTGTCAGAACCGTGCTCCGACGTCGGCGCCGTTGGATGGGCGCAGGAACGTCGAGGACGGTATCGAGCCGTCGGCGTTGCGCGGCCCGGTGATGGTGCTGGGGTTGGTATTGGCCAGCGACCAGCTGCCGCCGATGTCCCACGAGTTGCCGCTGCCGCTCGAGTTCGGCCCGTACGAGAAGGCGGTGCCGTTGGCGACCGACAGGTTGCCCGTCAGGGTGCTGTCGGAACGGTCGAAGTCGAACCCGGTGCCGGGGTTGTCCCACGCGGTGCAGCGTTCGATCCGGTGCTGGCCGGGGTTGTTGTTGTCGATGAAGCCGCTGACCGCGTTGTCCCACGTCATGCTGTTGCGCACGGTGTGGTTGCCGACCACGCTGTTGCCACCGAGCTTGAAGCCGTTGCCGTCACCGGTGAAGTTCGGCAGGTTCCAGCGGTTGAAGCCGTTGCCCCATGCCAGGCTGTTCTCCACCAGGATGGGCGAGGAGAACATCCACCAGTCCAGCCCGTCGTCGGAGTTGTTCCAAAGCCGGGCGCCGCGTACGACGTTGCCGGTGCCCGAGCCCTCCTTGATGGCCAGGCCGTCGGCGCTCTCCCCGTTGCTGCGCGGGTCGTAGTTGCCGTACGAGTCGAGGTTGATGATCTGGTTGTTGCTGGAGGTCAGGAACAGGTGGAAGCCGGACTCGTAGTTGTCGCGGGTGACCAGCCGCTCGTAGTAGTTGTTGCTGGAGTCCAGGCCGAAGACGCCGTACGGGCCGTGGATGATCTCCAGGCCGATGAGCCGCCAGTAGTCGCCCTCGATGTGGATGGCGCCGCGCTCCGGCCGGGGGATGCTGGAGTCGACCGCGCCCGGCGTGTACGGCATGTTCTCGCCGTCGATGATCACGCGCTCGTTGTTGTAGTTGCGCATCGTGATGGGCGCGCTCGACGTGCCGTTCTTCAGGATCTGGATGTTGGTGCTCGGGGCGTAGGTGCCGCCACGGATGTAGATGGTGTGGCCGGGCTGGGCCAGGTCGACCGCCCGCTGGATGGTCGCCAGCGGCGCGCTCAACGTGCCCGCGTTGCTGTCGTTGCCGTTGGTCGCCACGTACAGCGCGTTGGTTGGCGGCGTCGTTCCGCCGACCTCGAAGTCGACGTAGTCGACATTGGCTAGCCCAGCCGAGAGGGTGGGATTGAGCCGGATGGTGTTGGTGCCGGCGTTCACCGGTACGGTCAGCGTCTTGGTCACCCAGGTCGACCATGCCCCGGTGCCCTCGAACGCTACATTTTGGACGGTGGAGCCGTTGACGATCAGGTCGGCGGCGCGCGCCGCCGTGGTGCCGTTGGCGAACCGCACGCCCAGCGTGGCTGTGCCGGCGGCTGAGGCGTTCACGGTGACCTGGGCGTAGGCGCCTGCGGCGTTGGTGCCGTTGCAGAAGCCGGAGCCCGAGTAGCCGGACCAGTTGCTGTCGATCGTGCCCATGCAGACCGCCGGGGAGGTTTCGGCCTCGTACCGAGTGGGCGCGGCCTGCGCGGCGGTGCCCGGCACCAGGACGAGACCGCCAGCAAGCAGGACGGCACCGCTCGCCACGCGCCATCGACGGCGCGTTCGCTTCGGTTCGTTCATGCGGAGGAGCCTTTCGGTTGTGGGGAGCGCGAAGTGCCCGCACGGGTTCGACCACAGGTGCAGGAAAGCGCTTACCTAAGACGCTATCGAACCGTCTCGATATCGGCAAGGAGGGAGTGTGGAAAGCGGGTCAGGTGAGGAGCATCAGGGCGACGCTCTGTCGGGGCAGTCGAGTGGCGATCTTCACGGTGCGGCCCGTCGACTGGACCGGCCGCGGGTCGTCAAGCGGTGTGAGCCGACCGGCCTCGCGCAGTTCGGCCAGTTGGGCGTCGGTCGGACGGGACGGCGCGCCCAGCGCCCGCCAAGCGGTGTGCGCGTTGCCGTGGCGGGCGTCGACCCGGTACTCGACCAGTCGCACCGGCGCGGACGGTGCCGGCAAGTTCGTCACGGTGAGCTCGACGGGCGTTTCCGGCGCGGGCACCTCATCGTCGTGGTAATTCCACAGCAACACGGCCACCTGTCCATTGTCGACGGCGGCGACCGCGGATACGTCCGGGCGGGGTCCGCGGACCCCTTCCGCAAGGACGGTGTCCAGGTCGATTTCGCCGCTGCTGCGCACCGCGACCCGTTCGCCGGTCAGCGCGCCGAACATCCGGAAGACGTTGAAGACGGGCAGCGGGATGCCACCGGTGGTCGCGAGGGCGCGGAAGCCGGCGAACGCCGGCTCGCCCTCGAACTCGAAGGACCACGTCAAAGCGCCATCCAACCGCACGCCCCGCCGATCGGCCAGATCGTGTACGCGGGCGAAGCTGGCCGCCGTGTAGCTGGCATACAGTTCGGTGTTCCGGTACGCGTTCTGCGGGTAGACCGTGACGCTGCACGCGGCGCAGCCATCCGGGTCGAACTCCCCGATGACGATAGGTGTGTCACGCAGTTCGGGATAGGAAGCGACGATGGCGAAGCCCTCGTCGACGTCGCGCAGCTGCTGCGCGAGGCCCATCCGCACCCGGCCGTCCACCACGGTCGGCGCGCCCTTGGCGTGGAACGAGACGAAGTCCAGCGGCGTGCCGGTGCCACCGGTGGCGTGGTTGGCGCCGCGCAGGCAGTGTTCGAGAAAGTCGCGCATCCACTGGCCGCCCGGTCCGGCGGTGTCCGGACCGCCCACCCGCGCGGTTGGCAGCGCCCGCCGGACCCCGTCGATCGCGTAGTCGTGTAGCTTGCGGAACTCCTCCGGTGTGCCGCGCCAGTACGCGTCCGCCGGGTTGGCCTCGTTCCACACCTGCCAGTACCACTGCTCCACCTCGGCCCGGCCGTAGCGTTCGACGCAGTGCGCGACCCACCGGTACACCAGTTCACGCCACGCGTCGTAGTCCTTCGGGGGATACGCCCAGCCGGTGAATATGTCTTCGTATGGGTCGCCCGGCCGCCAGTGGTGCTGGTACGGCTCGGGACGCGTCGACAGTGCCTGCGGCATGAAACCGATCTGCGTGTAGGGTTTGACGCCGTTGGCGAGGTACGCGTCGAAGATGCGGTCGACGATTGTCCAGTCGTAGACCGGGTTGCCGCCAGCGTCCTCTGTGTACATGTTGGTCGAGCCCCACTTGAGCGCGGGCGTGCCGTCTCCGGAGACCATCAGGCTGTGGGTGCGAAAGTACGCCTGCGCCGGGCCGAGCCGCCCGATCTCAGCGAGCAGGGCCAGCCCATCGGGCAGGTACGCGTAGTTGGGCTCGTCGGCGCCGAAGAACCGGTGGATCGGCCGGAACGGCCCCATACTGGCGGCCGCGTCCACCTCGATGGAGATAGAGTCCATGTCCAGGTCGTCGACCATCTGAGTGCCACCCATACACCCATCATGCCCGCAAGATCGACACCGTGGGTTGGGTCAGGGCGCCGCGGCGTCCAACTGCTCCAGGATGCGACCGGAGATCTGGGCGAGGGCGGTCAGGTCGTCTGGGCCCAGCGGGTCGATGACCAGGCGTCGGATGGTGGCGACGTGGTGAGGCGCGGCGGCTTCGATGGCCCTGCGGCCGGCGGGGGTGATGGCGACGAACGCGCCGCGGCCGTCGTCGGGACACTCTTCCCGGGCCACCAGACCACGTCTGATCATCCGGGCGATCTGGTGGGATAGGCGGCTCTGCGCCCAGTCGATGGTCTTGGCTAGTTCCTGGAATCGTTGCCGTCCCCGCGGGACGTCGGTGAGCGCGACCAGGATCGCGAAGTCGGCGCCGGACAGCTTGGCGTGTGCCTGAAGGTCACGCCCCATGGTGGCGAACAGCTTGTAGTGCAGGCGGACCAAGCTGCGCCAGGCGCACTCCTCGGCAGGCGCGAGCCAGTGCGGTCGGCCGGCCACCGCGCTTCCGGCGCGGGCGCGGGCGATGGTCTGCCCGCGCTCGGTGTCGGGGAAGCGGTCGAGCCGCGCCCGTACCTCGTCGGCGTCGACGTCGGCGCCGAACAGCTCGGTGCCGGGTTCCATGCGGATGCCCTCGGCAAGAGGGCCGGCCAGGACAGGCTCGAAGCCGAAATTGTCCACAAGCGACGCTACGGTGGCGAGGTCGTCGGGATTGTCGCCGGCGATGGCGACGGCGATACGTCCGGGCTGTCCGGCGGTGCGGGCCTTGTCTTCGATGTCGTGATAGCCGACGTGGTTGAACGCCTTGACGACGCGGGAGCCGGTCAGGAACGCCTGCACCGTCTCGCTGGAGGAGGTGCGTGGATCGGTCAGGTCGTCGCGGATGCCGTCGACCTCCCACCAGTAGTTCATGGCGTCGATGACGAGCTTGCCGCGCAACGCTTCCACGGGAAGGCTGCGGTACTTGCCGAGGGGGAGGGCGAGAATCACCAGATCGGCGTGCGCGGCGGCCTCGGTGGCGGTGGTAGCGACCGCTCCGGGTGTCAGCACTTCGATGGTGAGGGCGATCTTCGCGGGGTCGCCGGAGCCGGCGATGAGCACGCGGTACCCGGCGGCGAGGGCGAGCCTGGCCAGCACGGTGCCCATCTTGCCGGCTCCCAGGATACCGATGGTGTCGTTCATGTCGGGCTCCAGGGTCAGTCGGCGAGGATGTCGCGGACCATGGGGATCACCTTGCTGCCGTAGAGCTCGACGGCGCGCAGGCGAGCGCTGGTTGGCAGCGAGCCGGTGGTGTAGATCAGGTCGAACCGGCCGACGCCGACAGCCTTGATGGCGCCGGCGATCCTGCGGGCGACCGTCTCCGGTGAGCCGATGTACAGCGAGCCGTGCTCGACGTCGGCGTCGAACGCCTCTCGGCGCACCGGTGGCCAGCCGCGCTGGGCGCCGATGCGGTCGCGGATGACCCGGTACCGCGGCCAGACGATCCGCTTGGCCTCTTCGTCGGTGTCGGCGATGAAGCCGGGGGAGTGCATGCCGACCGGGTGGGCGGTGGTGCCGAGCTGCTCGGTGGCGCGCCTGTAGAGGTCGACGTAGCCGGCGAAGCGCTTGGGCGGCCCGCCGATGATGGCCAGCATGAGGGGCAGGCCGTAGTGGGCGGTGCGGATGACCGACTGTGGTGAGCCGCCGACACCCACCCAGGTGGTCAGCCGCCCGGATTCGGTCTTGGGGAAGACGTCGGCATCCCGCAGCGCCGGCCGCATGGTGCCGTTCCAGGTCACCGGCTTTTCGTCCAGCAGCTTGACGAACAGTTCGATCTTCTCCTCGAACAGCTTGTCGTAGTCGGCCAGGTCGTAGCCGAACAGGGGGAAGGACTCGGTGAACGAGCCGCGGCCGAGGATGACCTCGGCGCGGCCGTTCGAGAGCGCATCGACGGTGGCGAAGCGCTGGAAGACGCGGACCGGGTCGTCGGAGCTGAGCACGGTGACGCCCGACGCGAGCTTGATCCGTGAGGTGCGGGTCGCGATGCCGGCCAGCACCGTCTCCGGGGTGGAGATCGAGTACTCCGGTCGGTGGTGCTCCCCGAGCGCGAGGGCGTCGACGCCCAGTTCGTCGGCCAGTACCGCTTCGTCGACGACCTGCCGGATGGCGGCGGCGTAGGACACAAGAGCACCGGAGCCGTCCTCTGGTACGTCGCCGAAGGTGTCGAGGCCGAACGTGAGGTCTGACATGGTGGGGCTCCCTACCTACTGAATGACACATCAATTATGTACCACATGCATGATATGTCAACTAGCAGCCCTGATGACCTGAGCCACTTGAAGCGTCATGCACCTGGGGTGTAAGGTCCATGACACATCAAATGTCACGTCATACTTTCAGGGGAGCGAGAACTATGGCCGAAAAGAGGGCGCTCGCGTGAACATCGTCCTGTGGATAGTGGCTGGCCTGCTCGCGGCGCTGTTCCTGGTCGCCGGCGGTGCGAAGCTGGCCCAGTCGAAGGAGAAGCTCGCCGCCTCGCCGAACATGGCGTGGACCGAGGACTTCTCGCCGGGCACACTCAAAATGATCGGCGCGCTGGAGGTGCTGGCCGCGATCGGGTTGATCCTGCCCGCCGCGCTGGACATCGTCCCCGTCCTCGTGCCCCTTGCGGCCGTGGGCCTGGTGCTGTTAATGATCGGCGCGGCGATCACTCACGCCAGGCGCAACGAAAACCAGGCGATCGTCATGAACCTCGTGCTGATCGTGCTGGCCGGCATCGTGGTCTGGGGCCGCTTCGGCCCGTACTCATTCAGCTGATCGCGGTGCTCAGAGCGCTGCGTTGTCCAGGTTTTCCAGGATGCGGCCGGAGATCCGGCCGAGGGTGGCGAGGTCGTCCGGGCCGAGCGGGTCGATGACCAGCCGCCGGACCGTGGCGACGTGGTGGGGCGCGGCGGCTTCGATGGTCTTGCGGCCGGCCGCGGTGATGACGACGAAGGCTCCGCGGCCGTCCTCAGCGCACTCTTCGCGCGCGACCAGGCCGCGTTTGGCCATCCGGGCGATCTGGTGGGACAGGCGGCTCTGCTCCCAGTCGATGGCCTTGGCCAGGTCTTGGAACCGCTGCCGCCCCTCCGGGACGTCGGTGAGCGCGACCAGGATCTCAAAGTCGGCGCCGGACAGCTTCGCGTGCGCCTGCAGGTCGCGTACCAGGGTGGCGAAGAGCTTCTGGTGCAGGCGGACGAAGCTGCGCCAGGCGTGCTGCTCGGCGGGGGTCAGCCAGTGTGGTTCGTCGCTCATGTGGAACAAGTTTACCGGAAGCTCTTGACATATCATTCACCGCCGGGCGCTCCGCTTGGTTTAGCGGCGCGCCCGATGCCAGTGGAGACGGTCCTATAGCCGTTCGCCGTGGTGGCGTGGAAGGCGCTCCTTTGTGCCTTTAGTTGGCGGAGGGTCCGGGTCCGAGGCCGAGCTTGGCGTGCGTCAGGCCCATGCAGTGTCCGGCGACGACGGTGAGCCCCGCGTCGGTGGCAAGGCGTACGGCCTGCTCGGTGTGGGTTCCGGGCTGGAACCACAGGACCTTGGCGCCGGCGGCGATGGCGGCGCGAGCTACCGACTCGGCCTGCGCCGGCGGCCGGAACACGTCCACGACGTCGATCGGCGCGTCGATCTCGTCCAGTGACGCGTGCACGGGCTGGCCGAGGATCTGGCCGCCCCGTGGATTGACCGGCAGGATCTGGTAGCCCTGATCCTGGAGGTAGGCGGGGATGGCGTTGGCGGGCTTGGCGGGATCGTCGGAGGCGCCCACCACCGCGATCGACTTCGTCTCCCGGAATATGTCGAGGAACGTGTCGCGGGAGTACGGCGTGTGACCGGCGTTGTTACCGTCCATCGTGGTTTGCCTTCCGTGTTCGTTGAGGTAGCGGACGAGTGTGGTGACCGCGGCTCGGCCGGCTCGATTGGCGCCGACCGTCGACTGTGAGGGTCCGAAGCCGATCAGGTGGACGCGCGGCTCGCGAGCGACCTGGGTGCCGGCCATCCGGATGCCGCCCTGGCTGTTGCGGAGCCCGAGCGGGTCCAGATGAGCCAGGGCCGCCTTGAAGCCGGTGGCCCACAGGATCGCGTCGATCGGGGTGAACGTGCCGTCCGCCTCGCGGACGCCGCCGGGCTCGATCGCGGTGAACATCGGGCGGCGTTCGAGTGCGCCGCGCGCCTTGGCGGCCAGCGCGTACGGCGTCCAGGCCAGGCCGGTGTAGGAGACGACGCTGCCGGTGGGCCGGCCGGCTTCGACGTCGGCGGTCACCTTGGCGATGATCTCGCGGCCCTCGACCTCGGGGTTGAAGGCGCCGTCGCGGAAGACCGGCTCGCGGCGGGTGTACCAGAAGGTGGTGGCGACCCGGCTGATCTCTTCGAGCTGCTGCAGCGCGGAGATGCCGCCGCCGACCACGGCGACGCGCAGGCCGGCGAACTGGTCGGCCGAGACGTAATCGCGCGTGTGTGGTTGGGGTCCGGTGAAGGTGTGCTGTCCGGGGTAGTGCGGGCGGACCGGGTTGGTCCAGGTGCCCGTGGCGTTGATGACCGCCCGGGTGAGCCAGGTGCCGCGGCTGGATTCGACGATGAGGTCGCCGTCAGGGGCGGTGCCGGCGCGGCGTACGGCGGTGACGGTCACCGGCCGCAGGATGGGCAGGTCGGTGTGGTCCTCGAAGTCGGCGAAGTAGCGTGGCACGGCCGTGCGGCTGGGCTCGTCGGGATCGATCGCCGGCTTGGCGAGGCCGGGCAGGTCGAAGATCCCGTTGACGGTGGCCATCCGTAGCGACTGCCAGCGGTGCCTCCACGCCCCGCCGGGAGCGGGCTCGGCGTCGAGCACGACGAAGGTCCGATCGGCGTCCGGGTGCGTCAGAGCGCTGGTGAAGCCGCGTCGCTTGAGGTGGTAGGCCGCCGACAGGCCCGCCTGGCCACCGCCGATGACCACCACCGTTGATCGCACATTGATCTCAACCGCATGATGGTTCATGTATTCCGAGCGTCGCGTCCCGGAGATATATGACACATCCGGCGGCCCAGCGTCGCCCGGCCCGCGGGGACCGGGCGACGCCTCCGCGCATCAGGCGGCCGTGCTACGCGACGTCGAGGAAGTCGATGTTGGGTAGTCCGCCGGCGGTGGTCGGGTCGAGCCGGATGGTGTTGGTGCCGGCGTTGAGCGGGACGGTCAGGGTCTTGGTGACCCAACTGTTCCAGGCGCCGGTGTATTCGAAGGAGAGGGTGGACACGGTGGCTCCGTTGACGATCAGGTTCGCCGGTCGTGCGGCGGCGCTGCTGTTGCCGTTGGCGAACGCGACGCCGATCGTGGCCGTGCCCGCGGCGGTCCTGTTGACGGTGAACTGGGAGTAGGCGCCGATGGCGCCGGTGCCGTTGCAGAAGCCGGTGCCCGAAAAGCCGGAGTGGTTGGAGTCGATCGTGCCTTGGCAGACCGCGGGCGGGGTCTCGGCCTCGAACCGTCCGGACGACGGCGGTGGCGTGTCGACGGAGGTCTTGACGAGGGCGAGGTCGTCGACGAACAGGTACCCGTTGCCGGACGCGGCGCGGATGGTGACGGTGGCGGTGCCGGCGGCCAGCGGGATGTTCGCCAGCTCCCTACCGGTCCAGCCGGTCGATGCGGGGATGGTGAGGGTGCGCGAGACGCCGGCGGCGTCGGTGACGGTCATCTGTGCGGCCGTGAGGGTACCGGAGGTCCTGGCGAACGTGGACATCTTGTACGTGCCGGCCGGCACGGTGATCTGCTGCCGGATGCCGCCGGCGTAGGACTGCGCCGCGCCGATCTGCACCCCGAAGCGGGAACCGTTCGCGCCGCCGTTGATGTTGGTCACGATCGCGCTCGGCCCGGACTCGACGAAGTTGGTCCACCCGGTTAGCTGGGGGACGATGATGCGGTCGGCCTGGAAGTTCGGGTTGAGGACGTAGTTGTTGTTCTGGCCGACCCGCCACTCGCCGGTGGTGACGTTGAACTGCCACTGGCTGACGGAGTGGAACTGCGGCCGTGAGCCGGTCCTGGTGATCGGCATCCACTGGTTGTAGCCGATGCCGTTCCAGGCGAAGTCGGCCCAGCGATCGCCGGCGTAGATGACCGTGTTCTGCTTGGTGCCCTTGACCGTCACGAAGAACCCGGTCTGGGTCACGTGGCTGTAGTCCATTTCGGTGCCGGCCATCGTGTACTCGGCGGAGTAGGCGCCTTGGATGCTGTTGGTGGTGGACTCGAGGACGTGCGTGACCGAGGTGTTCCAGCCGTGCAGGTCGGATGCCGCGTGGTAGTACTTGCCGTCGAGCTTGAACATGGCGTTGCCCTCACGGCCGCAGCCCGAGCAGTAGCCGATCTGCACCGCCGGTTCGGCGTACAGCGAGTCGGACTCCCGCAGCTTGGAAACGAAGGCACGGGAGCGTCCCGACGAGTTGGAGAAGATCAGGTAATCCTTCCCGTCGTCGTCGGTGAAGACGGTCTGGTCGCCCGTACCAGGCGTCGGCGAGTTCGTGATCTGGGCCTGGACGGCGGCGCCGTCGAAGGTGTCGGTGGGCGAGTCGCCCCGCAGGAACACCACCCCGCCGGGGCCCTGCACGACGAGTACGTACTTGCCGGTGTTCTCGTTGTATGACACGCCGAGGCGGCCTACCCAGCCGCCGAGCCTGGTCCCGTCGGGCAGCGTGGTGTTGGTCGTGGCGACGTTGTTCTCGAACTTCCAGTTCACCAGGTCCTTGGAGGAGTACACCGGGATCGCGACAAAGGTGACGTCGTTGTTGTACTGCCTCGTCGGGTTGGCCCGGTAGAGCTCGGCACCGACGTAGTGGACGCCGTACCAGTAGTAGGTGTCGCCGAACTTGAAGACGCCGCCACCCTGCGAGTAGATGGGGTTGCCGCTGGTGTCGTTCCAGAAGGTGTCGTTGGTGATGGTCTGGAACGTGCCCTCGTCAGCGGCCGTCAGATCCTCGGCGGCCTGCATGAGCGCCGTCTTCGCGGCCGCTACCTGCGACTCGGTCGCCGACTCGTTGCCGGCGACCGCGGTGGCGGTGGTCAGCGCCTTGGCGAACGGGGTCCAGGACTTCGCGGTGTACTTGGACGGCACGCGTGTCTGGTAGTCGGATACCAGGCTCTTGAGCCCGCGCACCATCACTTTGGAGTTGGCCGTATAGTCCGCGGCCGAGAACGGGGAAGCCTTGCCATTGCTGGTCGCGGCCTCCGCGCCGGTGAAGCGAACGGCCGCCGCCACTGACGCCGCCAGCAGTGTGGCGGCGAGGAGCGCACCGGTTTTGCGCCTCATGATTCCTCCTTGCCTCATGCGTCGAGGTAGTCGATGTTGGCTAGTCCGGCCGTGGTGGTCGGGTCGAGCCGGATGGTGTTGGC